>NZ_JANWOI010000003.1:341033-682066 GCF_027920805.1 Govania unica | reverse complement strand
GATAAGGGAAAATAGGGTTCAATCCGGCGCATCTGCACTTCCGAAAGCAACAGCAAATCACTCATGGCAACACCTCCTAGTATTGCCATTGAATCAACCAATGATCATTCCGGCAAGAAATTAATGGGTCCTGAGCCTAAGCTAATTTGAAGACAGCAAACATAAGATATTTCCATCATCTGATGATGGAATATCAACCAATCTTAATAAAGAGAGATTTCTTCAGACAGAAAGCAAATTCTGAAATGACCTACTCACCGGTAATGGATAAGCTTTTTTACTGTGAGATAAGCCCGACTTCACGATGGATCCCATAACATTTATCGCTAACGGCAATGGATTGATAATTGGTATGGAAAGGCCCTCCTGTTTGAACGCCTCAGCCATTGCAACCCCCGGCCCCAATAAAGTCGCACAGCCCAAAATCAGAACATCGACATGATCTTCCATTACCGCGCTCATGCCGGCCTTGATGAGAAGATCGGCCGTTCGTTGTGGGTCAGTCTCGATCTCAAGCACGGGAATACTGATGCCGCGAAATGCGCCATAGCGCCCAGAGAGGCCATAGCGTGCAGCTTGGTCCGATACCATTGTCCGCGTGGACTCGACCACATCAATAAAACCAAATCTATGCCCCAGCATTGCCGCCATATGCATGGCCGCCTCGGCTATCCCGACCACAGGAATAGTCAATGCTTCACGTACGGAATATAGACCGGGATCAGCCATGCAATTGATGATGACGCCATCAAATCCGGCTTGCTCGGCCTCCATCGCTTGCCGCAAGAGCCCGCCGCCGGCCACGGCTCGATCAATGTAATTTTCGATGCAATCCGGACCCTTGTCCAAGAATACATGGGAAATATCCAAAGTATTATCTGCCCTGGAAAAATCGAGAATATCCCGGACCATCGGCAACAATGCATCTGACTGAAGGACTGGTGAAATAACCTGAATACGTTTCATAAGTATTCCCATTAAGGCGATTTATAGCCCGCTTCGCTTAACTAATAAGTACGCCATGAGATCAAAAATTTAATTTCGAAAGCTGTTTCTAATCATAAATTATTGGCTATTTTGATGCTATCCAGAAAATCAAACTAGGCTGAGGACTCATTGATTGAGCCAGAATATGACGGTTGCAGCGATGCAGATGGCGGACATGAAGGTGTGTGCGCATCGATCGTGGCGGTGTGGATGCGGCGCCAGTCCTTGAGTTTGGCAAACATGTTCTCGATCCTGTGCCGCTGTCGGTAGAGCACAGTGTCGTGGGGGATCTGCACTTTGCGGTTGATCTTTGACGGGATGCAGGCGGCAATGCCTCGATCATTAGCGCCGCGCCTTTGTAATCGCTCATCTGCCCTGCGCTGAGCAGCATGACCAGTGGTCTGCCTACAGCATGGAGCTTGGAATTCAGGCTACCTTTGGTGCGCCCGACATGTCTGTGAACAGCCCCTTTTTAAGCAGGCTGGCTACCGTGCGATGTGCCTTGAGGTGGGTGGCGTCGATCATCAGTTGGTCCGGCTTTTCGCCCTCGGCAGCCAACGCCGCAAAAACCTTGTTGAAGACCCCGGGCCGACTCCAGCGGTTGAAGCTGTTATAGATCATCTTCGGCAGGCTATAGTCCGCAGGCCGATCCACAGTCGAACGCCCCGTGAACACACGGGCCATCCGGGTTCTATTAAAAGCTTGGGTGCAATCCATTCTCTGGCTCGGACGAGTGGGCGTAATCGATCACGGCTGCAGGCGCCCTCTCCGTAGGCTTCCCGGGCCAGGCTCTATCTTCATGTTGCTTTGCGCGGCGGGCGGAGTGGTGTTATTCTGCTACGGCAGCTGGCTCGGCTGCCAGCCATACTACAAATCCACGGGGGGTAAGATGATGTCACTGGACGTCTTCAGCGCCGCCGCCAACCACGAGGATCTCGCCGATCCTGCGCGGCGGCACCTGCTGGTAGGCCTGCTCACTGCGTACACCGCCTCGCTGATTCCGTGGGCACTGGCTCAAGCTGCGCCATCCGCGGAGCACGGCGCATTCACAGCGCTTTCCGCCATCCTGGTCGGCCGGCAGGCCCTGGATACCACAGAAGCCAACCGTCTCTACGATGCTCTCGCCATCGACCCACACTTCCCTACCGATGTGCAGGCCCTGCTGACCCTGATCAACGAACGTCACATTGCCCCGCTGCAATTGCAGGCCACGTTGGATAGCGGCCATTCGCCGCTGGCACCACTGCCGCGGAAGATCGTCAGCGCCTGGGCCCTCGGCGTGGTGGGCAGCGGTGAAAACGCGCGTTGCGTCGCCTATGAGAGCGCGCTCAACGCGGTCATCGTGGCCGACGTGCTGAAGCCACCCACCTATGCCTACGGCGCCTACGGCAGCTGGATCGATAAACCCCTCTGAGGAGTGTAATTCGATGTCCGGACAGCTATCAGCTGACATTGTGGTGATCGGCGCGGGCATCATCGGTGCATTGGCAGCGCGCCGCCTCGCCAGGCAGGGCGCTTCAGTGCTGATTCTCGAGGCGGGGCCACGGTTGGAGAGCGCCCGCATCGTCGCCGGGTTCCGCAATTCGCCGATCAAGGGCAACTGGATGGCACCTTATCCGCCGTCACCATGGGCACCGCATCCGATCTACACGCCGAAGGACAACGACTACCTGATACAGGCTGGGCCATATCCCTACCCGGCCGAGTATATCCGCGCGGTCGGTGGCACTACCTGGCACTGGGCCGCACAGGCGTGGCGGCTGGTGCCAAACGACGTACGCATCAAAAGCCTGTACGGCGTCGGCGTGGACTGGCCGCTCAGCTATGAGGATCTCGACCCCTGGTACCAGGAAGCGGAGGAAATCCTCGGCGTGGCCGGTGCCGACAACACCGGCTCGCCACGCCAGCAACCGTTTCCGATGGAACCAGTGGCCGAGCCGTGGGCAATGCGGCGCTTCCGCGAGCGGCTGGCTCCGACATACCCGGTGGTCGCCAACACCGTGGCACGCAACAGTCGCGGCTACGACGGCCGCCCCGCCTGCGTGGGAAACAACAGCTGCCAGCCGATCTGCCCGGTCAACGCGCAGTATCTAGGCATCAACGCGGTGGAAGCGGCCGAGGCCGCCGGTGCCAAGGTGATCCCTAACGCGGTGGTTTACCGCATCGAACATGACGCCAAGGGGCGCATCGCGGCGGTGCACTACTATTCACCGGACAAGACCGAGCATCGTGTCACCGGCAAAACCTTCATCCTCGCCGCGAATGGCATCGAGAGCCCGAAGTTATTGCTGCTGTCGGCCAGCGACAGGTATCCGACCGGACTGGCCAACCGCTCTGGCATGGTCGGCCGCCACCTGATGGACCACCCCAGCACGTCATTGACGTTCTACGCCGACGAGGAGCTGTGGCTGGGCCGCGGCCCGCAGAGCCCGAGCTCGATCAATATTCTGCGCGATGGTCCCTTCCGGACCGAACATGCGCCTTACCGACTGGACTTCACCAACATCTCGCAAGTGCTTAACGTCACCAATGACCTGATCAAGGAGGGGGTATACGGCCCGGAGTTCGAGAAACAACTGCGCTGGCGTGCCGCGCGTCAGGTCAACGTGAAGAACGTGCTCGAAGTGCTGCCCAACCCTGACAATCGCATAACGCTCAGCTCGGAGAAGGATGCCATGGGTATCCCGAAGCCCGAGGCGCATTACGCCATCGACGACTACACGCGGCGCGGCGCGGAAGTCTCAAAAGCCGACTTCGCACGCATTGCCAAACTGATGGGCGGCACCGGTCTACGCTACAGCGCGGATGGCGATTTCGCCAACAACCAGCACATCACCGGCACCATGAGCATGGGCAATGACCCGACAACCTCCGTGGTCGATGCGTTCGGCCGCTCGCATGACCACGAAAACCTGTTCATCTGCAGCACCGGCGTGATGCCCACCGCGGCCACGATGAACTCCACGCTCACCGCGGTGGCGCTAGCACTGCGTACCGCCGAGCATATCCTGCCGGCGAAGAAAGCACAGGCGGCCACGGCGCATAGCGAGGAGAGCCTGGCATGACCGCATCACCACGTTGCTTCCCGTTGCTCGCCCTGCTCGGCCTGCTTATCGCCGCGCCTGCTGGTGCCGCCGACACGACCAACGCCTCATTGTTGCAACGTGGTCAGTACTTGGCCACCGCTGGAGACTGTGTGGCCTGCCATACTGCGTCCGGCGGCAAGCCATACGCGGGCGGCCTGACGGTGCCCACGCCGATCGGCGACATCATCAGCACCAATATCACGCCATCGACCACCGGCGGCATCGGCCACTACACCGAGCAGCAATTCAGCGACGCCCTACGCAAGGGCATCCGCGCGGATGGCCAGCGGCTGTATCCGGCGATGCCCTATACCGCATATGCGCAGATCACCGACGACGACACGCATGCGTTGTATACGTACTTCATGCACGGAGTGGCGCCGGTGGACAGCAAGCCGGCGCCGACCCGACTGCCGTTTCCGTTCAACATCCGCCTGTCGATGGCGGCGTGGAACCTCTTATTCCTCGACAACAAATCATTCACGCCTGAGCCGAGTCAGAGCGCCGCGTGGAACCGGGGCGCCTATCTGGTCCGCGGGCTGGCTCATTGCAGCACTTGCCATACGCCCCGCAACCTGCTGATGGCCGAGCAGTCATCGCGCGAACTGGCCGGTGGTGCCGTCGGCACCTGGCTGGCACCGAACATCACCTCGGACGCGAACAGCGGTATCGGCGGCTGGAGCGAACAGGATCTCGTCGATTACCTGAAACTCGGCCACGCCCCCGGCAAGGCGCAGGCAGCCGGCTCGATGGCTGAGGCGGTCGAGCACAGCCTGCAGCATCTCACCACCGCTGACCTGCAAGCGATCGCTATCTACCTGAAGACGGTGCCGGCACAACGTGATCCGGCCGACACTCGGCCCATCGACCGCTGGGGCACGGCCTATGACGGCATGTCCGAACTACGCGGCACGGCCCTGCCCGACGATGGAAACAAGTGGAGCGGGGCGCAACTCTATGACGCGCATTGCGCCACCTGCCACCAGGCCCGCGGCGAAGGCAGTTTCGATGGTGGCCTGCCACCGCTGTTCCACAATACCGCTACCGGCCGCGCCAATCCTGACAATCTTGTGATGGCGATACTCGAAGGCATCCGCTGGCAAACCGGCGACTCCGGCGTGCATATGCCCGCCTTCGCGGACAGCCTGAACGACCAGCAAGTCGCTACTCTGACCAATTACCTTACCGAGCACTACGGCAATCCGGCCTCCAAAGTCGATGCCCGGCAGGTACAAATACTTCGTTCCGGCGGCGCGCCATCACACTTGGTCATGCTGACACGGTTGGCGATGGCTGTGGTGGCGTTAGTGATCCTCGCCATCGTTGTCCTATGGTTCCGGCGCAGGCAGCGTCGGGCTTCCTCCGACAAGGCTTGATCCTCATGCGCAGTTCATCCTGCACGACCCACGGTCTCGCAATTGGCGGCATGCTTTGGCTATACACGCTGCCAGCCATGGCGCAGCAGGCCAGCGACTGGCTCAGCCAGCCCACCATGACCGGCGACTGGGGCGGCACGCGCACGCAACTGCAGGATGACGGCATCAACCTGCGGGCACACTGGACCACCGAGAGTGCAGGCAACGTCTCCGGTGGCCTCCGCCAGACCGCGCGCTACACTCAGCAGCTCGATTTTGGTGTGGACTTCGACCTCGACAAGCTATGGGGCGTGCCCGACGCGAAGATCCAGGTCACCGTCACCGACCGTCGCGGCCGCAGCCTGACGAACGACGCACTGGACAACCTGTTCTCGGTGCAGGAACTCTACGGCGCGGGGCAGAACTTCCGTTTGGCCGAGTTGAACTGGCAACAGGATTTCCTCGACCACAAGGTCACCATTCAGCTGGGCTGGTCGCCGATAGGCGATGACCTCGCGCGGCTGGCCGCATTCTGCAATTTCCAGAACGGCATCATTTGCGGCCATGCCAACGCCATGACCACCAACAGCGGCGCACACAACTTCCCCACAGCGCAATGGGGTGCACGGGTGAAGGTGCATATCACGCCAACCTTCTACGTCCAGGGCGGCGTCTACCAGAACAATCCGAACGCGGCTAACTCCGACCAGGGCTGGAACCTCAGTTTCAAGAGCGATGGCGTGATCGTGCCGGTCGAGGTGGGCTGGAGCACCAGCCCCGATAACCCGCTACCTGGCAGCCTCATGCTTGGTGCCTACTATAACAGCGCGGCGACACCAGACGTATTGACCGACGTCAATGGCTTCTCTGCCGGATTGACCGGCGCTGCGTTCCTGTACCGCAACGGCCGCTCGGGCGGCTACTTCATCGTCGACAAAATGGTCTATCGCGAAGGGCCCGGCTCCAACCGCGGGCTCACCCTCGGCGCAATGGGTGGCGTGGGCGACTCCGCGACCGCGAAATTCCGCTACTTCTGGATCGTCGGCGGTCATTATCAGGGCACCTTTTCCGGCCGAGACAACGATTTCGTCTCGTTCATGGTAGCCTCGGCACGGATCAATCCGCGACTGACCCGTTACCAGCGCGACAGCGACAGCGTGACCCCTGGCGCCGTGCCGATCCAGACCTATGAAACCGTGTTCGAAGTGGACTACGGCGCGAAACTCGGGCCGTGGCTCACGCTACGCCCCAACCTGCAATACATCGCCCGTCCCGATGGCACCGGCACGATCCCCAATGCCTTCGTCATCGGTCTGTACACGCAGATGACGTTCTGACCGACGAACTGACGTGCATGCAGTGACCAGCTGGCGCTGTATGATAAACTGCTGAAGGAGTCCGTCCGTTTCAATGCGCAACGGTTGGGTTTGTGCTTGAGTAGGTACGTGCGGTACTGGTCGCAGCCGCCACCGATTCCGTCCCCCCCTCCGGATCCTCCTGCGATCCCGTCAAGGTTCATCACCCGGCTTGCGCGGGAGTTGGATGCCATCATAGCTCGCATCGTCTTCGGAGATGATAAGCATGGCCGTTCTAAATGATACCTGGGCATGCACGTCGAATGACACGATATCGCACAGTGAAATCCACTTTGGGAAACAGGTCGCATGAGGCCAGATAGAAAGTCTAAGACTCTCCCGAGAACTGGAAAGAACCTGGATCTCAGGCCAAGAAATGACAAGAGGCAGATCAAGATATGACCTGCCTCTTGTCTATTTCAGTGTGGCATTACTTTTAACGTGACATCACGGGCTCAAAATTCCCAGCGTCGTTTGGATCACCTGCGCCCTTATATTTCAACATGAGCGGATAGGGATAGGTCGGCCGGGTGAAGAGCACTTTACCGCTCTCATCGCGACGCGCACCGATCATAACGTCGGGAGCTTTGCCCTTTTCAACCCATTCCTCAATATATGTGAGGAAATCGATGTCTTCAGCACCTTCACCATTACGGCAATGAAGTGAACCCGGGATCATGAACATACGGAAGAAGTCCTGAGTTGCCTCCCGGCCACCCATGGTTTTTTCGACTGTCTCGTAATAATCGATCGCTACGCCAGGCACGGTCCCCATATCGTGCCAGCCGACATAGTTGATGAATTTTCCACCTGCAGCTTTAAATCTCCGCATGTCCGGATTATCCGCGGCATAAAGCGCTTCCATCACGTCGTTGCGCTTATAGTCCATATCAAAATCGTAATCTTCTGGCGTCCACCCGGCTCCGAGTTCAGGGGTGCGGCCCATATAGCGAAAGTAATTCTTCGCCAGAGCAGCAAGACCTGTTCCGTCCGGACGATATACTTTTCGCCAGAAAAGTTCCGTACCCGGCGCCCATCCGCCGGCAGTAAGCTTTTTACCTTTGGAATCTGTTGGACCAGAATACATTTTCTTGGCCGCATCCGCCTTATCCTGGCTTAGGCAATTGCCCTTCTGACCCTTCTTGCAGACAAGTTCATCCGGGTTGATCTTGCAAGCGCGCGGATTGCCAACGAGACCGTCTTTCACGCCGTCATCCATGTCGCATTTATCAAGAACGGCCTTATGCAGGACGTTGACATCAGATTCTGAAAAGATCGGCGTGTAATTCTTGTCGTAGGCATGCGTCAAAGCCCACACGTTCTGCTGCATGAGATCGCCAAGACGATTTGGCGCACCGCCACCTACGATCCCATCGAAATCCCAAGGGAAACGCTGGGCCAAAACCATAGCCTGATGACCACCATAAGAGCATCCCATGTAATAGGATTTCTCTGGATTTTTCTTGTAAAAGCTTGCCGTAATGGCCTTGCCGGCTACGGCGGTCACGTGGCTTGCACGTCCACCATAATCAAGCTCGGCCTGAAGATTATTGTAAGCCCACTGTCCATCGGTCCAATTGACGTCGGCAGGACGAGTAACATGGCCAGCATTGGTTACGATACAAGCATAACCCTTACGAAGCGGCTTTTCGCAATATTTTTCATAATCAAACGTACCGCAATAGTTTCCGCATCCATGCATGAAGAATCGGCCATTCCAGTTTTCTTCAGGCAGCTTAATTTTGAAACCGACATTTGGCGCAACAATGCCCTCGACTTCACAATGCGCAGGCACATCATTCACAGCAACCACCTGCTTAGCGCTGATGACGTCTGTCGGCGCTTCCGGAATGGTTGAAAAATCGGTGCGCTTGATTGCATCGCAATTTGAAATGACCGATTGGGCTCGTGCCGTTTCTGCCGCGGATACTATGCTTGGCATGGCTATGATCGTAGCGACCATTGCCATGCATCTTATCAGGATTCTCATATTTTCAAGCTCCCCTGGATATTGATCATGCTTTTTTGGCTTTAAAGCCGCTGATTGGAGCTGGAGGGCGGGTAAAATCGCTGCCCTCGATCCCCGTATTCAGGGCCCCTACTGTGTCTTCGCAAAAGCGTCGGAAGGCGAGTGTATCAAGGCCCAATGTGAAGACCGAAACACCTGAATCAAGCGCTTTTCGGCAGCTTTCCGGGGTCGCATCCAGAATAGGCCCACCATTTACGGCGACGTTATGACGCTTGGCTGCGTCCAGAACTTTTCTGTAGGCAGCTTGAACTTTTGGACTATCCATCATCAAGGAGGCTTCGCCCATAGCGTAAGCAAGGTCGCCTGCCGCGAAGACAATCATTTTCACGTCTTCGAGGGCGCAGATTTCTTCGATATTTTCCACGGCCTCCACTTGCTCGATCATGGGCACCAACATGACTTCATCATTGTTCCACCGAGCATATTCGTCGAATGTATTCCAGTTGTAACGAGCTGCCCGCAATGACGGACAAATTCCACGCTTGCCCTTCATCGGGAAGTAGGCGGCATCGGCGGCGCGCTTTACATCTTCAGCCGTTTTGATCAATGGCAGGAAAATACCAACCGCGCCCGCTTCGAGCGCACGATGAATGTCGCTTTCATCATCATGCTTTGAAACACGCACAAAGGTCGCAAGCCCCACCGTATCGGCAGCGCGCACCAAATGTTCCATATCACGGGCATTATTGGGGGAATGCTCCGTATCAAGCATGACAAAATCAAATCCCGTCAAACCGAGAATTTCGATTAGTGCAGGATGACCAGTGAAAACCTGCATACCAAGAGGCACCTGCTTGTTTTCAAGCATTTCGGCAATACGATTTCTTTTGAACATAATCATTTCCTCATATTATTTCTATCGCGCGAAAAGCAGAATTTTATGGTGTCGTCTTTTCAGGTGCGCAATGAATGGATGATCGAGGTCAGCTCCGATACGTCAAGATCACGCGCCTGGAAATCGTCTTCGATCCAGCTAATCTGGGATCTCTGATCATTATAGGCGGGCCATGCAGATCCATCCGGACTTCTTGGCACACCTGTTCGTGCAAATTCAATCCAGGCATTTTGAAGACCAGCCGAAATCACACGATCTGTTTCGTCATATGCCTGATCATCCGTCAGGTTTCCGAAGACATAGCGGATTTCCGCTGAATGCTTCACGAGATCCTGACTTTTGCGTGCCCCGGGAGAGACACGGGCGAAATGGTAATAATAGAATCTCCGCCCCAAAGCCCCAAAGCGCTTGATCGTGGCCAAGGCGGGTTCGAACCAGATCACGGTCGAAAACAACTTGTCCAATGCCTCGTATGGCGAGAGGTTCGCGCCTTTCAGAACGGCCATCACGTCATCTGCTTTTGGACCGGCCAATGCCGTCGCCATGTGGCGCACGACATTCCAATCATAGCTTCCTTGTGGTTTGATGAAGTATCGTGCCTCATTTTCAAGGCACCCGAACATGACCGGCACATCTTCCGGCCATCCGGGAAAGCTGCCCGCCATTAATATTTCATTATCAGGAACAGGCATCCAGACCAGATTAGCTGGCGTATGGACCTGCCCTGGCGGGGGGAAAATGCCACAGTTTTCATGTGATGCGATACGGAGCTCTTCCGTCGGAATCTGCCGTAATACATCCAGATCTCGACTGCCAAGCCGCTCAAACAATCGCTCCGCAGCAGCCTCCGCGCGATCGTATGACCAACCCGGAGCAAAGGAATATTGTTCAAAGCCAGCGCTTTGAATAATGCCACGATGAAACAGACCACGTGCCTTCGGCGTAGACAGTAATGTGCGAACAGCAACTGCGCCGGCAGATTCACCGAAGATTGTCACATTTCCGGGATCGCCGCCGAACTGACTGATATTGTCGCGTACCCATTCGAGGACAGCGACGTAATCCAGCACCCCAAAATTCGCGCCGACATCCGGATGCGCCAGAAATCCAAACGCCCCCAAACGATAGTTAAAGGTAACAGCCGTTATCCCTTGTCGTGCGAGATTTGCACCGTCAAAGGCATCTTCGGAGCGGGATCCCCCTAAATTGCCGCCGCCATGAATCCACAGCATGACGGGCTGACGCGCATCAGGCGTAAGATTGGCTGTCCAGACATTGAGCGTAAGACAATCCTCACTCATGGACGATGCGCGGATGTTAAAACCTGCACCAACAGTCTGGACGGCAGCAGGACCAAACTCAAATGCGTCCCGCACCCCTGGCCATGGCTCGGGTGGTTGTGGTGCCTGCCAGCGCAATTCACCAACGGGTGGTTTGGCATAAGGTATGCCGAGGAAGCGGCAAACGCCGTCTTCCTCGGCACCCCTGACTATTCCCTGGACAATTTTAACCTCGGAACTGATTGAACTGTGCATTGTCCTCTCCGACGCAATCCAGGGAACAGATATTAAGCAGACTTACCAGTTATAGCTGGCGCGAATGCCATAAGTACGTGGATCGCCCACGATACCGCCCGGCGCCATGCCGTTGCCGGAAACGACCTGATAATATTTCTCATTCGCCAGGTTCTTTCCGTACAGCTCAAGCTTCCAACCACCCGCATCGCTCGGGCTGATGCTGATATTTGCGTTGAAGAGCCCATATGCCTTCTGGCTCGCAAGCAAGATATTGGATGCATCAAAATAGGTCCGCGCGCGGAAAGCGTAATCGACATGAAGATTCAGGTCGTAACCGCCAATTTGCGGCATATAGTCAAGAGCGACCATTCCGGACCATTCCGGCGATCCATCAAGCGTATGACCTGAAGCATTGATCGTGCAGACGCCTGCTTTGCAATTCTGGTTCGGCACGTAGGGAGAAAAGCCGCCCGGAATTGATGCTGTGGGGAAGCTGTCATAACGTGCCCGCAAATAGGACAAATTTCCCGACAGCTGGATCTCGGACACAGGCTTGGCTATGACCTCAAGCTCAAGGCCCTTAACCGTGGCCGAAGCGGCGTTGCTGATGACCGAATTTCCCGGGCCAAGCAACTGACGAACTTGCAGGTCTGTGTAGTCATAGTAGAAGCCCGTCAGATTCAGCCGAAGACGGCGGTCGAACCATTGTGTCTTTGCGCCCAGTTCATATGACCACAGCATTTCGGGGGCATAACCGGCGGTCAGAGGATTGGTCGCCTGACTATTAAAGCCGCCACTTTTGAAGCCTTTGGTCGCCGAAGCATAAAGGAACAGGTTGTCATTGGCCTGATAATCAAGTCCGACTTTGGGCGTAAAGGCATTATCCCGACGATCGATATCGAAAATGACCGGGAAGCCTGGCAAGTTGTTTCCCATCGTGGCCGGGTTAATGGATTTTGCTTGGAAATTCTGATTCATCTTCTTCTTTTCGGTGGTGTAACGAGCACCAACGACAAGTCTCAGATCGGACAGAATTTCATAATCACCTTGTGCATAAGCAGCATAGGAATCACTTTGAACCTCGGGGAAAGCCCCCCGCGTCGTCAGACTGGCTGTTTGCGTTACAAAGCTACCCGGCGTGTCCTCATCATGGAAATAATACAGTCCGCCAACTGCCCGGAACTTGTCCGAAACATACTGAAGGTTGAACTCTTGTGAGAGTTGACGTGTGTCACTCGTCGAACGAAAGAGCAAAAGATCCAATTCACTCGCATCGTTATCATTATACGCACGTGTTTTGATTTGGCGCCATGCGGTGATGGAATTCAAGGTCAAGCTATCGTTCAGTTTCCAATTAATTTCTTCGGAAACACCACCGATCCAAGACTTCAACCGTTGATCGGCATTCAGCGCGACCTTCCGATAGCTGCCAACCAGAGAATTGGCAAGCGGCGCATTGATCGTCAGCGGAGCAAGCAGATGATCATAGCTTTCGAAATATTCGTCAACCTGTCCATAATCCGCGCGTGTCGTGGCAGTTATATTTTCATTGACTTGCAGTCGAACCTGCATTCGGGCACCAGCGCTGTTCCCCGTGCCGATGTCGTGCCCGCCCGGTGCAATATTCTCGAAAAAGGCATCGTGACGACGATAATTTACTGCAAGGCTTGCCGTCAGTTTATCTTCCACGAGCGAGCCAGTGACATAACCCGCCCCTTCTAATGTGTTATAGTTTCCATAGCCCAACCGAACCTTGCCACCAAACTCGGACGACGGGGCACGCGAAATGACATTGATGATGCCGCCCGTGGCGTTACGACCATAAAGAGTTCCCTGCGGGCCACGGAGGACTTCCACCCGTTCCACATCAAAGAAATCCGACATCTGCCCCGAAGCACGCGAAATATATACGCCGTCAATCTGGGTAGCGACGCTTGGGTCAGAGCCACCATTGCTCCCAATCCCACGGACATAGATGATAGCCGCAGCAATATTGCGCGAGAATGTCAGGTTCGGAACGTAAGTTGACAGGTCTTTGATATTATTCAGACCCTGCGTTTCCATGAAATTGCCGTCTACAACCGAAACCGCGATCGGCGTCGTCTGGAGATTCTGGCTGCCGAGTTTCGCCGCGGTAACGACGATCTCTTGCAGCCCAAATGCTGCATTTCCTGCGTCTTCCTGTGCCAGGGCAGCACTGGAAATCACAAATGGCAGTGCGCAAACAGACGTTAAAAGGAAATTGGTGATCGGTTTCATGGAACTCCCCATAGTTTATATTTGATAAAATCGTCAGATCAGGATGGATGGCCTAACAGTCAGTCGAACTTGATAGCCCAGACAGGATGCCTCAGAGCGGATTTGCACTTATCATGCAACCGACGAGAAGCGCCGGCTTATCAGAGCGATTGCTCCAGGCATGGTTCGTGCCTCGGATAACGACAGAATCGCCCGGGCGCATCAGCACCTCATCAACGTCTGTGATCATATAGATTTCACCTGATACGCAGGTGATGCAGTCAAGCGTATCCGTACGGTGCATGCTAGGATGACGCGCAAGATCCTCAGCTGTTGGAATATGTTTCTGTGCCACTTCAACATTGAGTTTTTTCAATGCGGCAACATGACGCAACTTGTCTTCAGTATCCGGCGGAATTTCAAGCGCACGGAACAGAAGCCCTCCTGGCGGCGGTTCACGTGTTGCTTCCGTGCCAGCACGATCGCCAGTTATGCTGTTGTCCACCGGCACTTCGTCGGCCTTCCAAAGGGTCGCGCGATAAAAGATGCCGGGCTGTTCTTGAACATTATGGGCATCATGCATGAGCGTTGCTGATTTCCCCTCTTCATTCAGGCCAACCACATAGCGCTTCCATTTCGCCATTTTTATCTCCGGTTATTCTCAGGTTGCAATCTCGGTATCGGCAAGGTTCTAGGGAGCCCAAACAGCACCGCTATGACCAATAGGTTTGTTATCCCGTCGTCGCTCTTGTTTTTATTTGTTTATATAATTCACCTAGTCAGTTTTTTAAATTCTGTCAATAAAAATGCCAATCTGGTCAGGCAAAATAATTGCCCTTCCAGCAGGAGAAAACGTGAATTCTTCCATTAAGTAAAATTAGTACAATGCTTTAAATTCATTATGCTGACGTAATGATTGATGCGCGTCACAAGACTTTTTAATCTAGGTGACTTTTAAAATTGATGGCCATTTGATGTCGCTTTGGCTGCATCGCCTCTTTTGCCCCCCGCTTTTGGTCACCAAAGGCATAAATGAACCGGCTCCGCCCCTGTTCTGCGTGAGCCAGTTGATGCGCGGAAGCGCTATACAAAACGGCCGCATGACAATTTCAATTATCAGCGGCCGCAATGTAGATTAATCGTTTCCTGAAATTACTTACGTCGCCTCATAGACAGGCCGAGAATAAGAATGCCAATGCCAGCCAAGATGGACAGTACAGAGACAATCCAGAATAATGATTTTCCTGCAGTTCCACCAATCAATGCGGCACCAATCAAAGGGCCAACGATAGCCCCAAAGCGCCCCATTCCCATGCTCCACCCTACCCCGGTCGCACGAATGTCCACGGGATAGAATTGAGACGCGATGGAGATTACGCACATTTGCGCGCCGATGCAGAAGAACCCGGCCACAGCGCAGAACAAGAATATAGTGGAAGACGGCTGTGCCCCCAAGGCAAGCAAAACGACCGCAGCCCCACCGAGCAAATAGGCGCCGCCGACAATCCGATAAACACCAAGGCGATCACTCACCGCGCCAATCAACAGACTGCCGATAATGCCCGTAATATTGAGGACGGCAGCAGCAAGGACCCCCTTCTGAACGGACAGCCCAGATTCAACCGCGATCGCAGGAATCCAGCTTACCATCAGGAAAACCAAAAGAAGGCTTACAAAGAACACCCCCGCGATCAGCAGGCTGCCAATCAAGCGGCCCTCTGTAAACAACGCATAAATGCTTGTTTTACCCTGCCCTTCAAGATTTTGTTCGTCCGCACGCGCCAACGCCGCTATCGTCACAGGCGGCTTTCCCATCCGGGACAATATCACATTGACAGCATTTATATTCTGGCGCGCCGTCAACCAACCAAGCGATTCCGGCATACGAAGGACCAAGATCGGCAAAAGAAGGATCGGGACAATTCCACCCAACAGGAAAACGGATTCCCAACCAAAGTGAGCAATAAGAGGTGCAGAAAGAATTGCGCCGACAACCGCACCTAACGGAAATCCGCAAAACATCGCCACAATCAGCGTCGTCCGCATGCGCGCAGGCGAGTATTCCGACGTCAGTGCAATAATACTTGGCATCGCACCACCCAGCCCCAAACCCGTGACCAGGCGATAAAATCCAAGCTCCCAGCCCGTCGTTGCAAGCGGCGTTACAAGTGACCCCAAGGCAAACAAGGCAACAGTCAGCAGCAAGGTTATGCGACGGCCATAACGATCTGCGACAAGGCCGAATAATACGGCGCCGACAAGCCCACCAAGCAACCCCACAGCAAATATCGGCCCAAAAGCCGCAAGGGGCATTGCCCATTCCTGCGCAATCACGGGGGCTACAAATCCAATGGCCTGCGTATCAAAACCATCGAGCAAGGCAATGGTGGCACACAGAATAACAACCAGTTTTTGATAACGACTCAATCCATTATCGCCAACCAGATCAATAGCAGCCCCAGCCTTTACACTGCCGTGCATGCTCGCCTCCGTGATTTTTGGTTTTCTGAGATTTTCTGCTTCAGGAACGGCGTGCCATGCCATCAACGATCGTCGAAAGAAGCGCCTTAAGCTTGGGATCGGACAGCCGCACTTCCTGAGCTTTAGGCATGGAACTTACAAGCTGCATTGCTGTTTCGTGAAACTCACGCGCGGTTTTGGCCGCAGCCTTGACATCGCGGCGTTCGATTGCCGCCACAAAGCGTTCACGGACATCCGCCAAACCGACGAGAATATTTCTCCAGCCTTCCACCGCTCCGCCCGTAACTTCCTTGGCAAATTCGACCTGAATATTTGCAAGAAAGATGCAGATAACCTCGAGTAAAGGATTATGGGCGGCCTTTAAAAGAGCATGATGGAACGCACGAACGCCAATCGCGGCTTGTTCCGCACTCTGAACTTCCTTCAGGGCCAGCGTTGTCTCACGAAGCCTCTGCAAATCGCCGTCTGTCGCCTGCTTTACGGCGCAGGTCGCGGCGTGCACGTTCAATACACTTAGTATTTCAAGTGCATCTCCGACCCCAACCGTTTCAAGCTGAATAACGGCGCCGAGCGACATGGCGACCAGGGCTTCCCCGTTTGCGCTGACATAAGCTCCGCTGCCGTGACGGACATCAACAAGTCCGATCACAGAGAGACCTCGGATGGCTTCGCGAACGGTGGGGCCGCTGACCGAATAATACTCAGCCAATTCCTTTTCTGTCGGAAGACGCGCGCCGCGGGACAAGGCGCCGGACATGATCTGGCTTTTCAGATCCTCGAAGATCTGGTCCGCTACGCGACTTCTATCCAGTAAACGCGGTGCCTTGGCTAATGTCGTCCGCATTTAGGCTTGTCCTCAGCATATAATTAAAATAAACATGTCACTAGGTTTCTATTCCCATATTTAATCGCAGTCAAGAGAGCCGTTCTGGCCACCCGAGACAAAGCTAAAGAACATGAAAGCGGACAAAATGAAAACTGGTCGTGGTTTCATCACCTTGGAGCAAGCGTCTGTCATCGTGGATGCGGCATTGGCCCATGGCCGTACCCGCTCCCTGCCCCCGCTGACTGTTGCTGTGCTGGACGTTGCCGGACGCCTTGTGGCCTTTAAACGAGAAGATAATTCAAGTCTGTTGCGCCCTGAAATTGCCCAAGCCAAAGCTTGGGGTGCGCTTGCCATGGGTTCCGGCTCCCGCGCATTAGGGGAACGCGCTAAAACTCATCCTGAATTCATAAGTGCGATCACAGCCCTTGCTGGCGGCAACCTGATCCCTGTGGCGGGGGGCGTTTTGATTTATGATCAAACCGGAATATTGCTCGGGGCCGTCGGAATTTCGGGCGCGCTGCCAGATCAAGATGAAGATTGCGCCCTCAAAGGCATTGCTCAATGTGACTTGGTTGCCGAGGTCGGCTCAAGCCATTGACTTGAGTTTCTGCCTGAACCCATCGACGGATACTGAGAAATGACGCCCTGAAAATATGCGTTCTGCAAGATCAACCTACTGAGCGCATATTTTCAGGGCGTCATTTCAGGCGCTTCATTCAATCCATGAATCTGCGCCCTGCCGTCGACTTTCTCGATATCCCCGTTATCCAATTTTCGTGGATTGGGCTGATACGAGTACTGGGCGGCCCGCACGTACCGCCCACATATTTGTAAAGCGGTTGCGCAGACTGCGCGGCTCCCCTCCCGCAAGTACATTCATGGTAGCAATGCCGCTGACAATCGCAACGCTCTCATAGATTCGAACCGTGATTTCGCTCCGCTCAATCGTGAGGTATTGGCTGGCTCCGCTCTCGATCTTGCCAATGAAAGCTTCGCGCGCGTCCAATTGGCCTGACGAATGGATCCATGTTGAATCTTCAGCAAAAATATCACGAAGTACCGCACCATCTCCCGCGATCATTGCGCTGCAACGCGCGGCTTCCGCCATCTCTGTAGCTTCAAGCGTCCATTTAAAGTCTTCTGCTATGCTCATTTTATATCTCGCTATATAGGCGCCGAAACAGGGATTTTATCGTATCGTTCTCAGGATGTCGGGGCTTTGATTTCAATCCGGTACGCGAGTTGCTTGGAAATGTATCAGACACGGAACGCCCGTGTAACAGGACCATATTGTGGAAATCTGATTACGAATTCTCCGCGGCTCGCCACCCATCGTAACATCAAGATTCAATATGCCCGCAACCACACCACTTTCACCAAAAATTTCGATTGCGGCATACTCGCGGTCAAACTGATTCAGCACGAGCGACCGATTGGCGATCGCCTCAAGCAATGACGTCTTTGTATCGACCTTCGACGAACCATGGATCCAGAGCAATCCATCATCCAGAAGTTTAAGTAATCTTTCGAGGTCGGCCGTGACAAGAGCCTCGGCAAGCTCTTTCTCAGCATGCTCAATCGCCTGCTTATCAAGCTCTTGTTTTGTCATGGAGATGTTTTCCAATTATATGCATATGATTGAGGAACTTTTTAACCGGACCTCAATCTGTCGGCAAGGATATACGTGAAGGCCTTGATGACTTGGCCGTTTACAGTCTCCTCTTATTGAGGTAACCGTCATTTTAAAGATAAAAACAATAGAGTTTCTGGTTGTCGTTTCTGCAAACGAGAGTTACGCAATGTCATCTAATATCGTTGGAAATGAATCCGATTCCATATTTGATAGCGGATGCATTCGCATTGCACTTAATAAGTCCAACTCCATTGTTTCTCATATCTCTGAAGATGGATCATTGTCTGGTCCAGCGGTCGATATTGCACATGCCTTTGGACGAAAGCTAGGCCTCAAGGTTGAGTTCACATATTATGCAGGACCGCAAGATATTGTCGCCTGTGCAGAGAATGGCCAGTGGGATTTAGCCTTTCTGGCTTTTGATCCGAGCCGCACGGATCGTTTTTATTTTACCAAACCATATCTACAGATCAAGGCGACCTGTGCCGTACGTGTTTCTCAAAATATCGAAAGCTTTGATCAGCTCGATCAATCGGGATTCAGCATCGCTTCGATCGCTGGTACAGCTTTCGACCTCCGGCTAAGAAAGCGATTGCAAGCAGCTCAGGTCGTGTCATTTGAAAATGAACAAACATCCTATGCTTACTTCCTGAATGGTTCCGCAGTTGCCGTGGCAGGAATTCGGTCAATGCTTGAATCCGAGGTCGAGACAAGGCCTGAATTGCGTGTCCTGTCGGATGATTTCGCAATTATGGCGCAGGCGATTGCAATTCAAAAGAACAGAACCCTGCTCTTTGACGAAATCGATAAATTTCTCCAGAATTATGAAAACACAGCCCACGGATAACGTGATGGGAGAAAATACTGCAGCTCATTCCCTCATCTTCGCTCGGTTTTTGCCGCTAGGACGGCGATCATCCTTTGTGGCCTCGGGTTAGCGATTACGTTGTTGCATGAACAGGTCAACCCGATCATGATCGGCGTCATGATCGCCGTGGTGCTTTACGTGGTCGTGGCCAGGAAATTCGCGGCATAGTCGCCCCTTGATCTTTTGATTGGATGAAATTAGGCTACTTCCTCTCCTGTATAGTTCCTGAATCCGGGTCATGAGACAAGGAAGTTGATGGTAACGGCACTAGACTGCAACGCACCTCTGGACTTCAGTCAGGCCATTCTCGGCTTTATCGGGGATATCGTGCCGACGACCGGGCGCTGTTTTTATCGCGTTGACGACCGCATGCAGGTCTTCGATCATCATCTGTTCAACCTCGCTCAGGAATGGTTGACCGCTTATCAGGACCATTATTGCGAATTTGACCCACTGCATCCGTCGCGCTGCGCCGACAAGGAAGCGAAAATCGCAATCCTCAACGACTCCATGACATCAGATCGCCATACCCGCAATTATATGACGAGTTTTCTGATGCCCCAAGAGACACCCTATCAGCTGGAAGTCTACCTACGTCATGACCGCCGCATCGTCGCCGGCCTGTCGCTTGTGCGCGGGGTCGACATGGGGCCGTTCTCCTTGACCGAGCGGGCTTTGCTGGAACGCATGGTGCCGTTCGCCGAATTTTGCCTTGACCGCATCCTTGGCCACCCGGCCCCCTCGGTGCCGGACGAGATCGGCCTGACCGAGCGGGAGCGGGAGATCGTTCAACTGGTCTGCGCAGGCCTCAGCAACAAGGAAATCTGCCGCCGTCTCGGCATTGAATTGCCAACCGTCAAAACCCACCTCAGCCGCATTTTTGGCAAGGCCGGGGTGCAGACCCGCACGGCCTTGGTCCATCGGCTGTATCGCGGCAACTAAGCGAGCCGGGCCTCACGGCCGGTCGCATAGGCCGCCCGCAGCATCAGCAACAGACTGACCACAAACAGCGTCCCGGCGAAAAGATTGACCATTTCAAAATTGGTCGGCGTGATGAATAGCGCCGCGATCATCGGCCCGACGGCAAGCCCCAGCGTCTGCAACCCCGCCGTCCAGATCATGAAGCGACCGGTATCGTCCAGGTCGGCCATGATCGACAGCAAAAACGGATGAATGTAATTCCAGGCAAAGTTAAAGACCGAGCAGGCCAGCACATAGGGCAGATAGTCCTGCCGCCCAACCAGAAAGGCAAGACTGCCAACCGATAGGGAAATCCCGCACAGCAAGGGCCACAGGCGACCGAACCGCCCTTTCTGAACGGTTGCGGCCGTTGCCCCGAAAATCCCGGCGATCGAACAAAGAGCAAGGGCACTGCCCACATCCGCAACGCGAAGCCCGCCCGCGACCCCGATGCGATCGAGATAGGCCCAAACCGCCCCTTGCGCGAGGAAATAGGCAAAAATCGCCGCAAGCGCGGCCCCCCAGATCATTGCGCCGACCCGGTACCCCTTATGAGCGGCGCTCGCCCCCTCAGCCTCCCCCCCATGCGGGAAAAACCGTAAGAATGGCAAGGCGACCAGCGGAAACAGGATAAAGAACCACAGGACCGCCTCGATCCCGTTCCATGCCAGCATGGCGGGCATGAGATAAAGCCCAAGCGCGCCGTACACGAGGCAAAGGGTGATATAAACACCAAAGGTTTTCTCTGGCGTCGCGCTCCTGCCCATGGTGGCGAAGGACAACGACACAAACCCGCCATAGCCCGCACCGGCGATCAATCGCACCGCGAAAAGAGCCGTCGGATCCGTCAGATAAAAGCAAAGCGCGTTGCCAAGCATGATGGCCATAGCCGATGGCCACAGCAGCGTGCGCCAGCTGATCCGGGTGATGATCAGGGAAATAACAAAAGATGCGACCGCCATGCCGAACATATCAGCGGAGGCGACAAAGCCCGCCTCGCCAGGCGTGAGCCCGCGATGATCCACAAGCCCGCCGACCAGACCGGGCTGGACCAGAAAGGATTCCGCGCCGATAATGCCGACAAAGATGGCTGTCAGGATCGCCTTACTGTCCGGCTTCATTCATATCCCCTAGATTACACATACTCTACAAGACTTCGTCCCCACCCGTCGATAACGGCTGAAAATGCCGGGATCGAGACGCTGAAACCTCCGCATCCGAACTGCCCTTCTCTATCTGAACGGGCAATTCGGCACGCTTTCAGGTTAACCAATAACGGCTTTCATGCGCGCTACATTCTCTGCCGCCGCATCGATGACGGCTGCCTGATGGGGCAACAATTTCTGCGCCGGATCACCCGCGATAATCGGCAGGAATGGATCCTCCACCGCCGTGCGACGATCCGCCAGCTCCTCAATCACCGCAAGTCCAAAAAACGGTACCGTTTCGGCGCTGTAGCCACCCTCATGCAGCAGCACCAGACGACCGTCGCACAGCCGCTCCGCCGCCGCCTTGACGCGCCGGGTCATCTCGCGGAACGAGTCACTATGAAGTGCCATGCGGGCCAGCGGATCCATCCCGCCCGCGTCAAAGCCACAAGGGACAAGGATCAGGTCAGGCTGATAGGCCTCAAGCGCCGGAATGATGACCCGGTCAAACGCCTCAAGATAAGCCTCGGTCCCACTGCCCGCGGGCAGCGGGATATTGAGGTTGAAATATGCCCCCGCGCCCTCGCCGATTTCATGGACATGACCGGAATCCGGCGGAAAGCTTTGGTCCTGATGAATGGAGATGGTCAGGACGCTCGGGTCGGTCCAGAAAATATGTTGCGCCCCGTTGCCGTGATGCACATCCCAATCGACAATGGCCACGCGTTTGAGCCCAAGCTCGGCCTGGGCATATTTGGCCGCAAGCGAGCCATTGGCAAAGATGCAAAAACCCATACCCTGATCGACTTCGGCATGGTGGCCTGGCGGCCGCACCAGAGCATAGGCATTCCTCACTTCGCCCGCCACCACTGCGGCGATCGCTGCCATGATGCCACCCGCCGAAAGGGCGGCGATTTCAAAGCTCCCCTTGCCAACCGGCGCAAAAGCGCCTGAATCTCCCCCACCAGCCGCACTCAGGGCTATGACTTTCTCGATATAGGACAACGGGTGAATACGCGTCAGTTGATCCACTGTCGCCGCACGCGGGGCAATTGGCACCAAGGCCGGGGTCAGCTCGCTGATGTCCAAAAGATTCTTGAGCCGCCGTTTGGCTTCCGGATTTTCCACATGCCGCCCCGGCTGCAGAAATGGCCCCGGCGGCATGACGCCCGCATAATTGCCGGTGTCGTGCCACATATAGGATTCATGCCAGACAAGTCCGGTGCGAGACGGTTCAATCGTCATTCTGTGCCCTCGTTCCATGGTGCTCAAAGCGCTTTGATGTCCTGACAGGATTGTTCCGGCGTAGCGGCGCCCACACCCCACGATCCTGCAAGCGTTTGATATTGCCGCGATAGATGATCCCTGTTGCAAAGGTCGACAGGCCAATCGCAAGAAACGGCGCTACCAGCCTTTTCTGGTCGATTACCTGTGTCATTCAGCCCCCTCGGATCGCGTCGCTCAGTACCGAAACCGCAAGGAGACACCATAGCTCGACCGTGTTCCGCGCACCACCTGATTAAGCCCGAAATTGGCCAGCGGCACTTTGTCGAGATTGTATTTTTCCCCAAGAATATTCCGGCCCCAGACGGCCAATTCATAACGGCTGTCGGCGCTGCTGAGCGTCAGCGACGCATTCATCAGCCAATAACCATCCTGTGACAACAGCGGATCGTTCGACGTGTCAAAGAACTGCTTGGACGTATAGGACCATTCCGCCCGTGGCGTCACCACCAAGCTATCGGTCACCGGAACCGCATATTCGATCGATCCGCTATAGGTCACCTTGGGCGCCCCGACCAGACGATTGCCGGACAGGTCGATATTGACAAAATTGCCCGTTTGATCCGGAGCCTGCGTGATGAAATCCTGATATTTCGCATCCAACAGCCCAAGGCCCATATCGATGCGCAAGCCTTCGACCGGCACCAGCGATGCTTCAAGTTCAAAGCCCTTGATGCGCGCACTTGCGGCATTATCCACAAGTGTCACCGGCAAACCATTTTCGCCGGTGATGAAACGAAACACCTGCAGATCCGAATAGTTATTATAGAAAAGCGCGCCATTGAGGGTCAGGCGATTATCGAGCCAGCGGGTTTTGAAACCGACCTCGTAAGCATTGACCTTTTCAGGATTGAACGGTGTGGCCTCGATCGGATCGAACAGGGCCCCGCCATTGTAACCGCCACTTTTATAGCCGCGATTATAGCTTGCATAAAGCATGGCGTCGTCCGTGACCTGATAATCGACACCGACCCGGCCGGTGACCGCGTTCCAGGTGTTTTTCGACAGGGTTTCAGGGATCAAAGGTGCGAAACCGAGGCTCGGTTCGTCCGCAAAGGTCCGGAAAACCATGGCCTTGCGATCACGCGTCCAGCGCAGACCAAGAGTGGCCTTGACCTTCTCGGTGATCGCATAGGACGTCTGCCCGAACACTGCATAACTGCGGCTATCCTGATCATAGGGCTGCGCGATGCGCAACGGCGCGTTCGGGTCATCAAGATCCGGAACCGCACCAAGCGCGCGGGCAAACTGGCCGATGTCATAAAGGTTATCGGCCTTCAGATCCTCGGTATAATAATAACCGCCGATGATCC
This sequence comes from Govania unica, assembly GCF_027920805.1. Classification (GTDB taxonomy): domain Bacteria; phylum Pseudomonadota; class Alphaproteobacteria; order Sphingomonadales; family Govanellaceae; genus Govanella; species Govanella unica. The sequence continues at coordinate 658,151 of NZ_JANWOI010000003.1, read as the reverse complement.
AATCCCACGGCCCCTCGCCTCGCGACGCGAGCCGCAGTTCCTGACTGAACTGGTGCTGCCGATCCTTGTAATTAAGATCAATAAAGTCCAGCGGGCTTGCATCGGCGTCATTGCGGTTCTGGTATTTCACCTGTTCATAAGCGCTGATCGTGGTCAGGCTGACAGTTTCAAAATCAAGCTTGGCGGTAAAGGACGTTCCGAACGACTTGATCCTGGTGAAATAGGGCAGGTTCTGGTCGATGGTATAAAACCCGCCGGTTTCCTTGAAGCCAAAGGCATCGACCCCGCCCGGCAGCAGCCCCTCGTTATGCAGAATCGTGCCGTCGCTGTCGTTGTTGCCGCCATGAACATTCAGCAGGAATTCGGTATTGTCGCTCGGCGTCAATTTCAAAAGCAGACGACCGGCCCATTTTTCATAGCCGCCAGCCCGTTTCTGCGTGAATTCGTTAAACTGATCGCCATCGCTGCGGCTATAGGTCCCGGCAACGCGCGCGGACAGTTTATCGTCCACAAGGCCGCCCCCGATGGCGCCTTGCAGATCGACGCTATTAAACCGGCCATAGGACGCATATGCGGTTGCGGACAGATCATTGTCCGGTTTGCGAGCGATGAAATTGATGGCCCCGCCGGTGGTGTTGCGACCGTATAGCGTGCCCTGCGGCCCGCGCAACACTTCGACCCGTTCCAGATCGAACATCTGGACAAGCTGGTTGGATGCGCCGCCGATATAGACTTCATCGTTATAAACGCCAACGGCCCCGACGGCCGTCGCATTGAAATCATTGAATCCCATGCCGCGCAGGAAAATCGTCGGTTTGGCTTCCCCTTGCGAGGTCTTGATGACAAGGTTCGGGGTTTGCCCGACCAAAGCCAGCGCCGTGTTGAAATGGCGTTTTTCGATGTCGCTCGCGCTGAATGCCGTGATGGCGATCGGCACCGTTTGCAGGCTTTCGGCACGACGTTGCGAGGTCACGATGATTTCTTCAATTCCGAAGCTCCCGGCCTCCCCCGCAGGCTTGTCTTGCGCAAATGCAGGCCCAAATGCGGGTATAGCAACGGCCCCGCTGACCAGGGTCAAGCAGCTCGCCGATAAGGCCGCCGAACGGAACTTTGTAAAATTGATCATCTTCCCCCCCCAAATCATTATTTTTATTGAGATGAACCACGCGCAGCTTTCCCGGAGCTGACAAGGCTTATGGGTAGGGTATCATCTGAACGACATGTGAACAGTCATACTAAAGTATGACGCGGCGCCCTGTCCCCGATCGAATATACCCGCATGAACTGACGCAAGTGATTATGCGGTGACCATAACCCTCCTTATGAGCCCTCTCTGTCGACAGGGCCTGATCTATTTTCAGACGAAATTTTTAATTTTTATAGAAAAACTCCATTCTCCCTGTCGGTTTTTTCGCCCAACAACGTACCATATGATCTAGGGGCTAAAAAGATGACCTGGCGGCTTTGTAACAGGTCATGAAAGGGGGGAGGCGTTGGAAGAGATCAGTAAGCCTGCCAGACAGGCCACACTCGCTCCTCTTGCGGACGTATCGGATGTGGATGGGGATGGGATGGCACATGGCGGGATCGTTGACAGCCTGCATCGTAGTTATGCTGAGCCGCTGCAACGGTTTTTGCGACGCGTGCTCGATAATGAGCAGGACGCGGCAGATACTGCGCAGGAAGCTTACCTTCGCCTATGGCGGCAGGAATGTCAGGGACGCCTCCGGCAAAAGGCGCGCTCTTATCTATTCGAGACAGCGGCCAATCTTGTGCGAGACCGTAGGCGAGCGGATCGGGTGCGCGCGACAGCACATCATGTAACGCTCGAAGACGGCAAGCATCCCGCCAATCTTCCGCTTGCCGATGACGTTCTGCACTGGCGGCAAAAAGTGAACGCCATGAAAGAAAGCCTCATGGTTTTGCCTACCCTGACCCGGGCAGTTTTCCTAGCTTATCACGTGGACCAGCACAGCTACCAAAAGATCGCCGCTGATTTCAAGGTTACGACCCGAACCGTTGAGCGGCACATGAGCCGGGCGCTGGCCCATTGCAAAATGCATCTTAAGGATTTCGAGTGACTATCAAAGCCATGATTGGTCTTTTCAGAAAATGGAGCCGGCCTCCTCGGTCAGCGGAGGATTGGATTATTCGGCTGCATGCCCCCGATTGCGATGCGGGAGACAAACAGTCTTTTGAACGCTGGCTCGCGGAAAATCCGGACCATGATGTCGCCTTTCAACGAGCCAATAAAGCTTGGCAGATGACGCGCGCCTTCGCGGCTGATCCGGTGCTGCATCGCATGGCACATGAGGCGCGTAAAGAAGCGCAGGCGGCGGCCGAGAAAAAGAATTCTCTCTCCCATCAGTTGAGGTCGGTTGCACTTGTAGCATCTTTGGTGGTTGTGGCACTCCTCTATAGTTTAAAACCGTTTGCACCGGATCATTATGAAACCGGCCATGGGGAGCTAAGAACCATCACTCTAGCCGATGGGTCCATCGTTCATTTGAATACAGAAACGCGCCTCACCGTGGTCCTGAACCATGACGAACGCCGTTTAACTCTGAACGCTGGCGAAGCCTTTTTTGAAGTGGCGCATGATGCAAGCCGCCCGTTTCTGGTCAATACTGGACATGAGATTGTGCGGGCCATCGGTACAAAATTCAGTGTCCATATCGATCATGATACAACCGTTGTCGCAGTGGCCGAAGGACGCGTCGGTATTCGCAGCATGACGACCGAAGCCCCCCTCCCCGATCTTTTTCCGGGTCAGCAAGTCCGTATTTCAGCCCAAGGAAAACTTGTCTCATTAAGATCGGAGGAAGCGGATACCGTTGCCGCCTGGCGATATGGTCGGATTTATTTTTTCAATGAGACATTGAGCAATGTACTGGCCGACGTGAACCGTTATGCGACACCGAAATTCGAGATGGTTGATCCGAGACAAGGTGAAATGCGCATCAGTGGGACCTTCAAAACGGGTGATGTTGCCGCCGTATTGTTCACACTGCAGGACGGCATGGGATTTTCCGCCGCCCAGACCGATCAAGTCATTCTTTTGAAAAAATCCAAGCCTTGAAAGTTATTTTTCAGCCAACTTTCTTTGCGACCCGCTGTCGGTTTTTAAGATCGGCAACGTAACAGACAAATAGGGGCCGGCTAAACGGCACCCGGGGCATTATGTCTGAACTGCTGCATAAGCAGCCTTAGGGGAGGATCATTGAATGTTTGCAAGCAAGGCCGCTCGACGAAAGAACCATTTGATTTACAGTGTTTGCAGTTTTGCATTTTCTGCGGTTCTTATGATACCCGCACAAGCGGCGGATTATAATATTTCTCCTCAGAATCTTGACGCGGCCCTTAATGAGCTTGCCCGACAGGGTAATTTGCAACTTGTCTTTGATCCCTCTGCCGTCAGGGATTTGCAGTCGCCTGGCGTTCAGGGCGATCTGGACCCGGCGCAGGCCGTCCGCCAGGTGCTCGCAGGAACCGATCTGACTTATACATATAACGGCAAGGATGCCATCGTCATCCGCAAGAAAGAAGCCGCTACCACATCAAAAGACCAACGCCCGCAGAGTGATGGAAGGGACCTTCGATCGGCTACGGTGGCTGAGTATCAAAAGACGGATGATGGTCTCACGGAAATTGTTGTGACAGCAACGCGACAGGCAGTCTCCGTGAACAAGGTTCCAATCAGCATCACCGCCATCACGCAGGAAGGTATGGATATCCGCGGGCTCAAACAGATTGATGATATTGCCCGTATCACGCCCGGCATCAACTTTGAACGCAACAGTTTCGCCGGCCTCGGCAACCGCACGCAAATTTCGATCCGTGGCATTGAATCTCAGGTGGGTGCTTCCACCACCGGGATTTATATCGACGAAACGCCGATCCAGACCCGCAATGCCGGTTATACCAGCACGAGCGTTTTTCCCGCGGTTTTTGATCTTGCCCGCGTGGAAGTTTTGCGCGGACCGCAAGGGACTTTGTTCGGGTCAGGATCCGAGGGCGGCACGATCCGCTTTATTACGCCAGAGCCGGATCTCAATACCTATTCAGGTTATGGTCGGGCGGAAATCGCCTCCACCAAGCATGGCAATGCAAGCTATGAAGCTGGCGCTGCAGTGGGAGGGCCGATCGTCGATGATCGTGTGGGCTTTCGCGTCAGTGCTTTTTATCGTCGCGATGGCGGTTGGATAGATCGTGTCAATCGCCTGACCGGAGCAGTCGTGGACGATCGACAGAACTCCAAACAGAGTGTGGTTATGCGTGCCGCGCTGACCTTTGCTCCAAATGATAATCTCAGGATCACGCCTTCGATTTATTTTCAAGATCTTCACTCTGATGGCGGCGACGCTTACTGGGAGCAACTCAGCGACGCCTCCACAGGGCGGTTCCGCAGTGGCAATGCTCTGGCTGCGCCATCGAGTGATAAGTTCTTCCTGCCCGCGTTGAAAATCAATTATGATTTTGGCAGTTTTGAACTTGTATCCAATACATCTTATCTTGATCGCGATGCAAAAGCTTATCCGGACTATACTCAGTTTGTTCGATCGGTCACGACGGGTCAGTCTTATCCGCTCATTCCCGGAGAATATTCCAAAGGATATTTTCTCGACAAACAAAAGGGGCTCACGGAAGAAATCCGACTTCAATCCACGAATAGCGAGGCACGGCTGAATTGGGTCGTAGGTGTTTTCTACAATAGAACTCGCCAACTTGACCTTGAAGTGATCGAGTCACCATTTTTTCCGCAAATCGTTTTTGATACCTTTGGGATGGACTATATCGATATCTTCGGCACGCCACTTGGCGCCATGGATTCTGTTTATACGGACGAACAAAAAACTGTCGACAAGCAAATCGCAGCGTTCGGGCAAGTGGATTACAGCATCACCGACAAACTTAAAGCAACGGTCGGTCTGCGTTATGCAAAGGTTGATTTTTCCTTTAAATCTCGCAACGAAGGCTCCTTTGCCGGTGTCGGTCTTAATTCGGGACAACAATCCGAAAAACCTTTGACGCCAAAATTTGGCCTGTCCTATCAGGTCGACCCGGGTAACATGATTTACGCAAGCGCAGCCAAGGGCTTTCGTCCCGGCGGAGCGCAACGCACGCCACCATCAAGTTGTGCCGCCGATCTGGCTGCTTTGAATATTACCAGGCCGCCGGATACTTATAAGGCGGACTCTGTCTGGAGTTACGAGGTCGGCGCCAAGAATCGTTTATTCGGCGATCACGTCCAACTCAATACAAGCGCCTTCTGGATCGACTGGAGCAGCATTCAACAACTGGTTCTGCTGACGAACTGCGGGCAGAGTTTTGTCGGAAATCTTGGCAAGGCGGTCAGCAAAGGCTTTGACCTTGCGCTTGATATTCGGGCCAGCGACTCTCTGATGCTCAGCATTTCGGGAGGATATACCAATGCAGAATACAAGAAAACGATCATGAGCGGTCCATCCGTCATTGCGCTCAAGGGCAATGCCATTTCCCAGATTTCGCCATGGGTCGCCAGTTTCTCCGCCCAGTATGACTTCTCGGTGGTCGGACATGATGCTTATGTCCGGGGAAATTATGACTATCGGAGCAAAGGACCAAAACCGAATCCCGCTGTATTTGGCGTTGATCCAATGCTATTCCAGCGTCCGCAGACGCATTTTATCAGTGCCCGCGCTGGAGTAGAATTTGGCAACGCGAACCTGTCACTGTTCGTCGATAATCTGTTGGACGCGGACAAACAGCTCTCCCGCTCCCGCGACACAACTGTGAGTACGCTTATTACGGGTACGACTTTCCGCCCGCGAACAATCGGACTGACATTGTCCTATCGTCAATAACCATCGGCCGGCGGAGCTGAATGTTCCGCCGGTTTTTCCCGTCACGGATTTGACAAAAGGATTGCCCATGTATATTGGCACGCGCCTTATTTCTCAAACGGCATGCGCGGTGATGGCGTTGCTGTTTCTGACCACCCTGCCCGCCGCTACGGATGCATATGCTGCGACGCAAGGTAATGTCACGATCAAACGCGACGATTTCGGCGTACCCCATATTTACGCCGGGACGACTTATGGCATATTTTACGGTTTTGGCTATGCACTGGCCGAAGATCAGCTTTTTCAGATGGACATGTTGCGACGGACGGCTTCGGGCTCCGTTGCTGAAGTGTTGGGCGCGAAATATCTGGATCACGACCGCTTGACCCGCAGCAGTTACGCTGCGGCATCCCTTCAAAGGCAATATGAAAGCCTCCCGCCTGAAGACCGCGCCATCTTTGACGGCTATGCCGCCGGTTATAATGCACGGCTGAAAGAGGTTCTGGCCGCTCGGGCTGAACTGTTGCCACGGGAATTCACGGAGTTCGGCTTTGACCCTGTTGAATGGACGCCGCTTGATGTGCTCAAGGCTTATGTTCATTCCATGGCTTTGCGGTTTTCAGATGCCAATGCTGAAATCGAAAATCTGGCACTTTTGACAAAATTGCAAAAGCGACACGGCGCAGTCAAGGGCCAGGCCCTGTTCGATCAGTTGCGCTGGAAACGAGATCCACATGCACCAACCACCGTGCCCGCTGATCAGAATGCGGTTGAGCACCCGGCCGCTGCTGCGTTGTCCTCGACATCGCTAATTGCGCTGTCTGACGCTGCAATTGCGGAACAACTCCGGTTACAGAAATTGCGCTATGGCGGTACCGGGCCGGATTCTTTCCCACGCGCTAGCAATATCTGGGTCGTCAGCAGCAACAAAACTGCGGGGCGTGAGTCTATGCTCGTCAATGGGCCGCAGATGGGTGATTTCTCCCCCAGTTATATTTGGGCTGTGGGGTTGCATGGTGCAGGTTTCGATCTGGTCGGCAGCGGTCCGATGGCAAGCCCTTGGCTTATTTTTGGCACCAATGGCAAGATCGGATGGGGTTCTACGGCCGGGATGGGTGATACTGTCGATATATATCAGGAAAAACTTGATCCGCGAAATCCGCATCGCTATTTCTTCAATGGGCAATATCACGATATGGAAAAGCGCACCGAAACCATCCGTGTGAAGGATGGAAAGCCGGTGATGCTTGATGTCTACTCAACCGTTCATGGGCCGGTCGTTCAGTTTGATAAAGACAAGAAAACCGCATTTGCCCGCAAGCGGACCTGGGACGGGAGCGAAGTTCAATCGCTTGTCGCCTGGATTCATTCCATGAAGGCTACGGATTTCGCAACCTGGCGTGCGGACATTTCCAAAGTGACATTGACAATCAACAACTACTATGTCGATGCCTCGGGAAATATTGGCTATGCATTTCTGGGAAAATTCCCGGTGCGTCCTGCAGGACAGGATATTCGTCTCCCGGTATCCGGAACGGGCGAGATGGAGTGGCAAGGGTTTCGGTCTTTCGACAGCAACCCATCGACCTACAATCCGTCCCAAGGCTTTATCGCCAATTGGAACAACAAACCGCAGCCGGACTATGACAGCTCTGATTATATGTATTGGAGCGCGGTCGATCATCTGAATGAGGTGAATGACGAACTCAACAAACAAAAGACGTTGACCGTGGGAGAGGTTTGGAATGTTGTTGCCAAGGTGTCTTTCACCGATGACAACGCGCGGTATTTTCTGCCCCTGATCGCGGCTGCGGCAGCGAACTGGCCAGAGAGCAGCAACGCCCGGCATGCTGCTGAAATTCTGGCGCACTGGGACCGGAACACAATTGATCCGAAAGCCAAGGGCAAGAGCAGTGCCGGTTATATTCTGTTCCGGAACTTCCTGCCGCTTTTGGCCGAACGCGTGATTGGGCCGCTTGTGCCAAAGAATTTGTCCGGTGGTGTTGATGACGAAACGCAACTTTCGGCCATCAGTCCATTCTTCCCCACCATGGGCACCAAGATCACTTATAATGCACTGATGGGAAGTGCATCCGGCGTACCGCAAACCGTGGATTTTCTGGCCGGGCGGTCACGGGATATCGTGCTGCGTGAAGCCCTTGAAGAAGCCATGACCAAACTGAGCGCCAAATTTGGCTCAGATACTGCGGCCTGGACGGAAGATGCCGAACCTCATGTTTTCCATACAGAGAATTACGCCAAAATTCCGCAAACTGTGGCACGAAATGAGCTCAGTCTACCGGCACATATGAATCGTGGCACCACCAATAACCGCATTATTTTTCGTGACGGACGTGTCGATTATTGCGATGTGACACCGCCCGGTCAAAGCGGATTTATGCAGCCCGACGGAAAACTGTCCGTTCATGCCCGTGATCAACTCGATCTTTATCAGAATTTTGGTTGCAAGCCGCAATGGCTGAATGCAGACGATGTGGAAAAACATACGGTAAGCCATAAAAAACTGACTTATTAAATTTCTGAAAATTGGTAACGCCACCATGGTCTTTTACCATGGTGGCGTTGCTTTGAGCGCTCAGGCTTCGGCAGCAAGCTTCTGGGCCAGGTTGCGCAGTTCGCGTTTGAGGATCTTGCCGCCGGTGTTGCGCGGCAATCTATCAATGTAATGAACCATGCGTGGGACTTTATAATTTGCGAGCTCGGCCTGACAAGTGGCGATGACCGTCTCGGCATTCGGCGGAGTGTCGCTTGTGCTGACGATGAAGGCCACCAGCGTTTCGCCCCATTCAGGGTCCGGCCTGCCCACAACCGAGACTTCATCGATGCCAGCGAGGCGCTCGATTACGGTTTCGATTTCACGTGGATAGATATTGAGGCCGCCCGAGATCACCATGTCCTTTTTGCGGTCAACGATATAGTAATAGCCATCTGTGTCACATCGCGCCATGTCGCCGACCGACGCCCAACCACCAGCTTGAATAACTTCAGCGGTTTCTTCGGGGCGGTTAAGGTAGCCGTTGAACAGATAGGGCGAGCGACTGAACAATTCGCCCACCTCACCGGCTGGCACCGGCCTGCCGTTTTCATCGCGCAGTTCGATTTGCGTGCACGGAAAGGGAGTGCCGACACAGTTCGGTTTGCGCAGCTGGTCTGCCGGGCGCAGGTTGGTGACGATTCCGGTTTCCGTCGCGCCATAAGTTTCATGCAGAATGCCTTCACCGAAATAATCGACGATCAGCAGCTTGGTCGCCTGCGGCAGCGGTGCCGCGTTCGAGATGATCGATATCAGGCCGTGACCGCGATGACGGTTGAGCAGATCTTCAGGGAGACTGAAAATCTTATGGAAATGGGTCGGCACCATGAAGGTCCCGGTTATATCGCCGGTGTGAAGGGCTGCGATCACTTCGGCCGGATCGAATTTGGCCATAATCGTGCAGGTGCCGCCGAAGAAAATCGAACTCAGCGCAAAGGCCAGGCCCGCGCCATGACAGAAGGGCGCGATGGCCAGAAAATGATCGTCCGGTCCGTAACAGCCGTATTCGGACGCCATGGCAAAATAAGTCAGGCAGCGCGAGCGGTGCGGCAACAGAACCCCTTTCGGCTGGCCCGTGGTGCCGGAGGTATAGGGGATCGAGAAGGGCATCCATTCGGTGATGCCGGACGGCTCGAATTGCTCGCTGCAAGTTGAAAGCGAATGTTCATAATCCTTTCCGATAATGATGACGCGGCGGCCTGCAATATCGGATGAGGCGAGAAGTGCTGCTGAGCGCTCATCGACAAAAATCACCCGCGGCGCACTGTCGGCGACGATCAGGGCAATTTCCCGTTCGGACAGATGTGGATTCGGCGTCGCCACCACAACGCCTGCATCGGACAGGCCGCAGATCAGTTCGATGAATTCTATGCAGTTATGCGAAATCACCATGGCGTGGTCGCCGAGCTGTAGCCCCAGTCCCTCACGCACAAGATTGGCCACCTGGTTGAAGCGCCTGATGAGGGCGTCATAGGTGACACTGCGGTCAGAGATGCGCAGCGCAACCTTGGACGGGTCACGCCTGGCTGCGTCGCGAATACCGCCTGTGATGGTCAGATGATTGAAACCGATGGGTAATTCCATCCTATTGTCCTTATTCGTCATAGCCAGTTATCCTGTCGTCGATGCGGGCTTAAGGGCGACCGCGAATGCGTGCAGCAATGGCCGCAATATCAAGAGTGGGGATGTGATCCCGCAGCTTATATCCCTCACATGCTAGACGCATGGCTGCCGCCATGATGTCTCGACATTCGGGGCCGAGAAAATAGGCACGGTAACGCGCATGCAAGTCTTGTTCTGCAGGTGCAACCCGGTCTATCCGCGCCGAGGACGAAGCGTCGCAGCTGAGCTTTTCATAGAACCAGAGATCACGCAGCCGGAACCAGGCCGCCATCATCCGTGCACCGTCGCGATCGGGTTCAAGCGAAGGCAGCGGATTTTCATGGGGTGGATCGGTTATGCCACGAACCCATGACGGGGCCGCGACAGCAAAGACCTCCGCGCCACAAAGCTCGCCAAGTCGGGAGGCGAGCCCGGCTGATGCTCCGATGCCGCAAATGGCTGCCGGAATTACGCCGATCTGGTTTAGCAGTGCTGCAACAGGCGCAAGCACCGCATCCGGATCGTCACCAGCGGATGCGAGCGGATCGGATTGTCCGCAGCCCGGCAGATCGATCACCAGCACACGAGCCCCGTCACAAAGCGGCGATAGCTTATCCATCAGGGCCGCCGAGCATTGCGGTAGATCCGGCAGCACGATCAGAACCGGAGCCCCCCTATCGCCACAGTCCCGCCAATGGAGATAGCCCTCCCCCACCCGCGTCAGATGACGACGGGCCAGGATATCATCGTCGAAACAAGCCCGGCTGGAGGACAGGGCCAAAGCAGGAGCCAGCGCATCGGCAATAGCCGCGAGCCACGCGCCGGTTTCAGCCGGCAGAGAGCGCAGAACCGCGTGCGATCCCGGCTCTACACGACTGAGGTGAGAATGGAGGAGGTCATCTTCCCGCGCCACCACCGTCACCGGCACCTGCAGCTTTTGCAAATGGCCGTTGGCGTCATGCTCTGCAGCCCGGCGATAGGCCAGTTCGTAGCCCGAGCCGGTTTGCAGAAATCCGATGGCTGTCAGCTGCTGCGTCAGAAGATCCGGTGGGTCGAGCATGAGCCGCCGTTCCGCGCTGCGATCATACCAGGGGAACCACATGTAAAGATCCTTGATGCGCGACCAAAGATGCATGATGTGGCTGCCGTCCCAGGAGGGGGCGAACGGCGTCAGGTAGCGAGTGATGAAATTCTCCTTCTCGCTTTCCGTAAAAATGCCATAGCCGTCGAGCACCAACGCCGACACCTGATCCGGATGGGCAACGGCGAAAGCAGCGGCTATAGCCGCTCCTGTATGTGTCCCGTAAAGGCCGACTTTAGGAAGTCCGAGCTTGGCAAGGAGAGCCGCAATCGTCGCCACATAATCGCTCATTTCCGGCGCAGCGTGCAGCAATGGATCGGAGAATCCATATCCGGGAGTGTCAATGGCAATCACCGTGAAGCGGTCGCTGAGCCTCGTCAGCAAGGGCAACAGCGAAATGGAAGACCGCGGGGATTCATGTAACGCCAATAGCGGCGGTCCCTCCCCGCTCATGCGGAAATGGACATGTCCATGAGGCAACGTAATAAAGCCGCATGTGATCGTCTTATCACCATAGCGTGGTCGCAACATCTTCAGGCATCCTTATGTGGTGATGCCCATGCGCTCGGCAATCTTGAAGATACCAAGCGCGTTTTCCCGCATCACACGGCCATAGGACTCCGGCCGGAGATCATGTGTTTCCATCTCGCGCACCGCCCGTTCGGGATCGATGACCGGCCAGTCGGTACCGAACAGCACCTTATGGCTGCCATAGGTGTTCATGTAATGGAGAAGCGACGCAGGCAGATGCTTTGGCGCATAGGCATCAATGCCGATAAAGACATTCTGATGTTTCCAGGCCATGGCGATCATCTCATCAGCCCAGGGCGTCCCGATGTGAATGCCAAGCAGTTTCAGTTCCGGAAAATCGATGGCGATCTGATCAAGGAGGATAGGCCGTGCGACGCTTGGCAGACGGACGTCCTGCTGATAGATCAGATTCTGTCCAACCTGCATCATGATCGGAATATCAAGTTCGCAGCATTTGGCATAATAGGGGTAATAAAGTGCCGCGTCCGGGGCAAGCCGGAACCAGTGCGGATAAAGATGCGCGCCGACGAAACCCAGCTCCTTGACCGCATATTCCAGATCCCGCAGCCCCTCCATACCCCGAAACGGATCGATTCCAGCAAGACCCGAAAAACGCGTCGGATGCGCATTGCAATAGCGTGCCACCTGGTCATAGGGAATTTCAATGGACCCCTTCATGCGGCGGTCCCCAGCACGCACGGCGATCAGCAAGGAATGATCAATCCCGGCGCGATCCATTCTGGCGATATAATCTTCCATCGTCACGCCACCACGCATGGAGGCCGGCATGCGCACCTGTTCCATGAATGCCTGATCGAAACCGGTCTGGTCATGCTCAACTTCAAAAGGCGTGAACGGATTGACGACGATATCGATTGCTTTGACCATCTGCTGAAGTTCCATTCTTGTCTGTTGGTCACGAAACTATATTGGCGCGTTGCGCGCTGGCTGCGAAGGGTTTGAACCCGAGATAAAGAGCAATGGCGCCAAGGGGGCCGAATATGGCGCCGACCACAGCCATGGACCTGTCGATGGCCATGGGGTCGGCAAAGACATAATCCGTGAAGACGGCCACGATGGTCGGGCCAAGACCGATGCCCATCATATTGAGGACAAATAGAAAGAACGCCGAAATTTGCGCCCGCATGGGATTTGGCGTGATCGCCTGCAGCGCTGCAATGGCGGCCCCATAGGGAAAGCTTGCAAAGAAAAAGAACAGGCAGAAAAAAGCGATGGCCATCTGATCCGACCCTGCAAGCGGGGCCAGAACGGCCAGTGGCGTCACGGCCAATGCGCCAACCCAGCCCGCTCGCATCGGACCTTCGGCGCGGCCATGTTTGACCCACCAGTCTGCGAGCACTCCGCCGGCAATAATGCCGCAAGTCCCGAATATAAGAATGGAGATGCCGAGCGCATGTCCAACCTCCGACGCCTGATAGCCGAATTTTCGCATGAACAGAACCGGTGCCCAGGCGAGCAGGCCATTGAATACGAGCCCGGTCATGGAGAAGCCGATAAAATGACAGGAAAAGCTCTTCCAGTTGCTGCCCCAGAACCGCAGAACGGCGCGAAACGGAACCGCGGTCGCAGTTCCCATCTGACCGATGCGTGGGGGCTCCTTGACTGTCATCATCAGAAGCACAATAGCGATGCCTGGCAGGCCGACCAGGAAGAAGATGATCTGCCAGTTCTGCACCGCCCCTATGAACGGCAACTCGCTGATGTTGAGCCGGGCCACCATGTCGATGACCGTGCCGCCAATGATGAAGGCAAGCCCCGATCCGATATAAAGGCCTGTCGAGTAAACACCAAGTGCACGGCCATGCTGTTCCTTAGGGAACATATCGGCGATCATGGAGTAGGCAGCTGGCGATAAGGCCGCCTCGCCGACGCCGACACCGACCCGCGACAGGAACAAATGCCAGAACCGGCTGGCAAGTCCGCAGGTCGCCGTCATCAGACTCCAGATCGTGATGCCGACAATAATAATACGCCGCCGCGACATATGGTCAGCCATGCGAGCGATGGGCAGTCCGAGAAATGTATAAAAAATCGCAAAGGCCAGACCATGCAACAGGCTGACCTCCGTATCATTCAGGCCGAGATCCTGCTGGATCGGCTGCACCAGCAGCGACAGAATCGTGCGGTCAATGAAGGAGGCCGTATAGGCCAGGACCAGAATAAAAACTCCGTACCAGGCCCGTGACAGCGACAGTCGTGATGACGGTAGTATTGCGGTTTGGAAAACGGCCTGACCGGGATTGACATCGCTCATGTCATGCGACCTTCAGATGTTCGAGAAAAAGGCGGTGCGGGCAAGGAGGCTATATAAGACTCCCTGCCCGTCTCCGATCAGAAACGAACCGAGCCCGTCACCTTGTAGAAACGCGGGCTGCCGGTATAAACGGCTGTGAAGCCCGAGGCGGGGAAAGATAGAATGCTGTCGAAATATTCCTTGTTGAGGCAATTGGTGCAGGACAGGGAAATTTCATAGCGTTCGTTGGCCGTGCGGTAACCAATGGAAGCATTCACCAGAGCAAAGTCACCGGTCTTGCCGATCAGTTCATCTTGCGGATTGGTGTAATAGCTGCTGGTGTAGAACACATCACCATTGACGAGCAGAGACCCCATATCGGCCAGAGGATAATTGACCGAGAACCCAGCCTTGGCCTGTACTTTCGGGGCGCGCTGAAGCTCTGCGCCAAGAATATCTCCGCCTGGCTTCTTGGTATATTTGGAATGGAGAAGACCGATGTTTCCGAAAAGATCAAGCCAGTCCGTGACCCGTAGCGTCACCTCGGATTCAAGACCGTAAATATCAGCATCGGCTGTAGCGATCAGGAAGGTGTTGCCAGCTCCCGGAACTGAATTGAAAAGGTCTTTGTACTTCATATAGAAGACCGAGCTGTTCCAGCGGGCCTGACCGCCGAACAGCGACATCTTGGTGCCGACCTCATAAGAATTGACCGTTTCAGGATCAAAACTCTGGAACTGGCGGGCATTGTTCACCCGGGCCTGCCAGCCGCCACTGCGGAAGCCCTGCGTGAAGGACGCATAGGCAAAAACATCGTCGTTGACCTGCCAGTTGATGCCGATCTTTGGCGTGAATTTCTTATAGACTGGATCAAGATCAAGCGACAGGCCTTCGCTATTGATCAACCCCTGCAACGTCGCGTTGGTGAACCCGGTGGGCGCACCATTGATGGTCTGCCGTACATCCATGGATTTTTTGTCAATAGTGTAACGGCCACCCAGCACAACCGAAACGCTGTCCGTTACTGCATAGTCGACTTGGCCGAAAGCGGCATAGCTGTCGGTTTTGATATCCATGTATTTACGATAGAACAGATCCAGGCGACCGGCGCTCAGGTTGTTCAGATTGCGATAGACATGCAATTCATCGCCAAGATAGACGTCGCTGGTTTCGTGGAAATAATAGACGCCAGCGACAAAATTCAAGCGATCAGTGACTTTGCCCGCGAGCTTCAGCTCCTGCGAGAATTGCTTCGATTCCGTATCCGTATGCAGAATATACAGGGGCTGTGGCTGGTCGGTAATGTCGAGGTTGTAGATCTGCCGGGTATAGCGGTAGCCGGTGATCGACTCGAGATTAAGGCTGTCATTGATATGCCAGATGCCGTTGCCGCTGATGCCCCATGTTTTCGCCTTGTTACGGATATTCTCACCGCTCAGGACATCAAACAAACTGGACGTCCGCGGCCGCACGCGACCGAGAATATCTGAGGCATACATGCCGTTCTGCTTGTCGCGTCCCCAGTCGAAAGCAAGCGTATAATCCAGAGATTCGCTCGGCAGCACACGGACAGCGGCGCGAGCACCGAGATAGTCGAGATCATTGACGTCTTTGTTCAGCGTGAGGTTATGGGCATAACCATCACCCTGCTGGGTGAGAACACCGGCCCGCACGAACAATTTGTCTTCAACGATGGGCGCATTGCCCGAGGCCTTGAGTTCCCAGCGATTGTAATTGCCGTAGCTCGCCCGCGCCGTCAATTCGGGCTCGTTGTTCGGTTTTTTGGTGACGATTTTCACAGCACCGCCGTTGGTGTTGCGTCCATAAAGCGTGCCTTGCGGACCGCGCAACACTTCGATGCGCTCTACATCAAAGAGATTGAAGTTATTGACCCCCTGACGGGCGACATAAACATCATCAATGTATACACCAACCGAGGTGTCCACCGACGCAAGCGACTCGGTTGTACCGATGCCGCGGATGAAAAACGTGATCGCGGTTTGCTGCCCGACATTGTTGTTGCCGGTCAGGTTCGGGACGTTGAAAACAATCTGTCGCGTGTCGGTGATCTGGCGCCGTTCCATCATTGCAGGATCGATGGCGCTGATCGCGAGCGGAATGGTTTGAAGGCTGGCCTCACGGCGTTCCGCAGTAACGATGATTTCTTCAAGACGTAAATTATCAGCACTCTGACCGGAGCGTGTCTGCGCCAGGGCCCCCTGACCGAGAGCCGGCATCAGCATCAAGGCAAGCAACGACCCGGATGTGGATCGCGACAGTTTCAATCCCATAATTCCCCTCCTCCTTTACTTTTCTTGAGGCGAGTGGAGCCTGTCATTATTGTATACAATTGTCAAAATATTCTTTATATCTGTTTATAGTATCCATATATAGAGATTATGTGATGAATCAGGACAAAATTTCAGCCAGTTCAGACATGTCGCGCTCCGTTCGACGGCTGATCCGACTTTATGAGTTGTTTGAAGTTGAAAGACGGCCATTGACGAGTATCGAAATCATGGCCGCCCTCGACGCCCCCCGTTCGAGCGTCGCCAATCTTCTCAAGGCGCTGGCCGAGCTCAACATGCTGACTGCGGACCGCAAGACGGCGACCTATTTTCCATCGGCCCGCTTCGCCCAGCTCGGCAGCTGGATTTTAAATACCTGGCTGCCCAGTCAGGAATTCCTCGACATGATGAACAGCCTGCGTGACACGACGGTGGAGACGGTCGTTCTCTCCACGCCAACAGACATTGAAATGGAAGTGGTGCATGCGGTTGGCGGATTGGGTCACATCGCTCTCGTCGTCCAACCGGGGCAGCGTTTCCCTCTCTGGGCGTCAGCGGTCGGAAGCGCCTATCTTGCGACACAACCCTCATCACTGGTGACGGCACTCACCAAGCGCGTGGTCACGCGCGGCCTGGTAAAGATGGACGATCCCTATCTCACTAACCTTGCCGAAGACGTGCGCCGCTCACGCGATCAAGGTTTCGCGGTGGCCTATGGCTCGATCGTTCCGGATGTGGGCGTGGTGGCAATGGCGGTTCCGGCGCAGCTCGCCCCGCGTCCGCTCGTCATCAGCGTCGGCGGTCCGGCCGATCGCATCAAGCGGGTCGAGAAATTGATCGTTGATCATCTCAGATCTTTCCTGCGCAATGTTGAAAAACTGGAAAAAAATCCCCCTATCGTTTCTTAACCCCAATATGGTGGCGAAAAAGTACAGAACATGCAGAGCAATCCCTTGTTAGGCACGCAGCTTAAAGCCCTGCTTCCGGATCAGAGTGTTGATTGCGATCCCGATGCTTGCGCTTTAGCCGCACAGGATCTTTTCAGTGATGGGCCTCCTGTTGTCGCTGTCCTCAGGCCGCGTGATATGGTGGAACTTATCGCCGCCGTCAAAGTCGCGACCGATGCGGGCGCAACTCTTTTTCCACGCGGCGGCGGCATGTCCTACACCAGCGGATATCTGTCAAAAGGGGCGGATGCGAATAGCGCCGTCACTGTCGACATCCGTGCGCTTAACCGCATCATCGAAATCAACGTCACCGATATGTATGTGCTGGTCGAGGCAGGATGCACCTGGGCCGCGCTTGACGGCGCACTTCGAGAAAAGGGACTGCGTACACCATTCTGGGGCCCCCTATCCGGCATTCAGGCGAGTGTCGGTGGCGCCCTGTCGCAGAATGCGGCCTTCTGGGGTTCGGGCTGTCATGGTGCTGCGGCGGATAGTGTGCTGGGCCTTGAAGTCATTCTCGCCGATGGCACGGTTTTGCGCAGCGGTAGTTTGGGACGCGATCATGCGCTGCCATTCTTCCGGCATCATGGCCCCGATCTTACCGGCATATTTCTTGGCGATTGCGGCGCATTTGGCATAAAGGCGCGCGTCAGTCTCAGGCTGATCGAACGTGCCGAGACCCATGCCGTCGCCACATTCGGCTTCACGACCGTCGAAGATCTCATTCCGGCCATAAGCGCCATCAGCCGCGCCGGTCTTGCCAGCGAGCATTTCGCCTTTGACCGCGGGCTGAAGTCAGCACGTCTGAAACGCGCAAGCCTGCGGGAAGATATGGCGCAATTGATCGGCCTCATGCGCAATTCGGGTTCCCTTACGCAGGCTCTGAGCAATGCAGTCCGCACTGTTTTTGCCGGACGTCGCTTCCTCGACCGGATTGATTTTCCGCTCCATGTGATGGTCGAAGGGCGTTCGGACGCTGCCGTTGCTGCGGACCTCAGGGCGCTGCGCAAAATCATCGCAAGCCATAGCGGCGTCGAAGTCGAGCCCAGCATCCCGCGCATTTTGCAGGCGACGCCCTTTGGTCCACTCAATGGCATCGTCGGTCCACGCGGCGAGCGCTGGGTGCCGGTGCATGTCGTCATCCCGCATTCGCGAGCGCAGGATGCCTATCGAAGCGCAATGAATATCTTCGCCGACATGAAGGACGATTTTGCTCGTCATGACATTCAGACCGGCTGTCTATTTGCGGGCGTTGGGACCAATGGCTTTCTGCTTGAACTGATGTTTTTTTGGCCGGACAGACTGCTCGATCTCCATCAGCGCACGCTTTCTGAAACCGTAAAAGCCCGGCTGACACAATTCCCGCCAAACGAAGAGGGTCGCTCTGTAGTGATTGAAGCCCGCCATCGCTTACGCGAATGTTTCGCCGAACTTGGCGGCTGCCATTTCCAGATCGGGAAATTTTATCCCTATATGGATGGCCTCAATCCGCGCGCCGCCGAACTTATCAAGCAGATTAAAAGAACCCTCGACCCCGACAGCCACATGAACCCCGGCAGTCTTGGACTGGGGCAAGACGTCTGATCAAGGGGCGCATCAAATCTTATTCCATTCCGGTTTCTAACATGACCTACCATTAAGCGGCCGGCATCATGACCATGCCTCAAAACCTTGCACTTACTCCGCAAGCAGATCAGCGATGACTTTGCTCAGCAGGCGGATGCCCGGTTCGATTTTTTCATCTGGAATGACCGAGAATCCAAGTCTGAAATAATTTTTCCCCTGGCTATGATCAGAAAAATAAACGGCCCCGGGTTCGATCACAATTCCATGTTCAGCAGCACGCTTGGCAAGCACTAGACAGTCAATTTTTTTCGGTGTTTTGAGCCAGACTGCCATGCCGCCATTTGAATGAATGGGAGAGCAACCCGATAGATGGCTCTTGATTGCCTGGACCATTAAAAGCCATCGTTTTTTATAGATTTTCATCAGCCGTCGCGTCAGCGCATCATGACTACCCTGTGCGAGGAAAAGTGCGAGTGTGCGCTGGTTATTGGCAGGCGGATGGCGCAATTCAAGGCGCCGCATGGCCCGCGCCTCTTCAATTAATGTCTGAGACGCGACCATATAGCCTATTCTCAAGCCTGGAGCCAACGTCTTTGACAGGCTCGACAGATAAATCACCCGCCCATCCCGGTCGAAAGATTTGATGGCCGGGCTTGGGTTCGACATGAAATTTATTTCGCTGTCATAATCATCTTCTATAAGCAGCAGATTTTCCTTGGCCCCGCGTTCGAGAATTTCCTTTCTGCGCGCAAGCGGCATTGTAGCCGTGGTCGGCACCTGGTGGCTTGGTGTGAGATAGATCAAGTCGCAGCCGGAAAATTTATCGCTCGGCATCAAGCCATCCTGATCGATGCTAAGATACCGCAATTTTTCTGTTCTAAGTGAAAAGATATTCCGGGCATCGGGGTAACCCGGATCTTCCATACCGACGGTTGTCTTTCCGTCGACGAGCAAACTGGCCAACAGATGGAGTCCTTGTTGCGATCCGATGGTGATCAGGATTTCCTTACTTTTGGCGGTAATTCCACGGCGCGGGAGCAAACGTGTGCGAATCTGCTCGACCAGATCCGGGTCATCGGCAATGACATTGTCTGAAGACCAACTCCGCAAAGAGGCAACGCTGAGCGCGTTGCGCGTGCACTCCCGCCACTCGTTCAACGGAAAATATTGTGGGTCTATTTGGCCGTAAATAAACGGATAAGGCATATCCTGCCAATCGGCGGGCTTGGTGATATTTTTCTGCATACTTGGCCGGCATTTGAACAGCCGGTTCCAATCAGGTTCGTGATAACCTTCGGATAATTCTTGCATCAATGGATCACGTAGAATTTCCGTATCATAAATATCCGGATTGATAAAATGCCCTGCCCGTGTTTTGGCAATCAGAAACCCGCTTTGCAGCAAACTGGAATAGGCACTCACAACCGTGTTTCTCGATACACCGAGTTGTGTGGCCAGATCGCGAGAGGATGGCAGGGGTTTTTCCAATGGATAGCGGTGCTCGTGAATTGCGTTCACGATCATTTGACGCACCTGCGTCGTCAGGGAAACATTATCAAGCCGATCAAAATAGAATAATTGGTTCAGCATGCGCCCCACTCTTTTTTAGTATGTAATAATCTTACAGTCCAAATTATGGACAGGCAAAATTATTATTGAGTGAGCGTCTTTACGGACATGTCTGCGCCAGCAATGGCTTTAGCCGAAAATGAATGGGCCCTGAGTTCAAATCCATTTTATCAACGGATTTGCAGGGCCCATCAAGTCGATTGTCGGTGGCAATGATCTTAAAGATCTTTGCCACCTCCCCTGTAATTGATTATTTTCCGCCCATTTTCCAAGTCACCGTCACACCATAAGTGCGTGGCGGAGCAGGCGTGGCAAAGCCGCTGCCAATGTTTGGGGAATTGTGAAGAAAGTAATCTTCATTCAACAAATTATTGACCCAGGCCGAGACTTCGATATCACCAGACGGGAACAGATAGCCAAGACGGCCATTGACCAGACTATAGGAGGGCACGGCCGCAAAGGGAAGATTGTCAGGGTCCTGATAGGAGATCGCCTTATAGATATATTCACCCTGAGCGCTCAGGGTGCCGCCATCAGACATTTCATAGTCATAGCGACCAAGGAAGTTGACCGCGTGTTTCGGAGAATTCCGCAACTTCTTGCCAATTCTGTTGGTCGGAAGGCCGACGCCCGCTGCCGGACGATAGCCCGTGGGAATAAAGAAGTCCGAGAAATGAGCATCAAGATAAGTATAGGAACCACTGAGCGTCAGACCTTTTATAGGCACAGCCGTAAATTCAAGCTCGACGCCCTTGATCTTGGCGTTGGCCGCGTTCGACGTGAACAGAACGCCCGGAGTGTTCAGGGGCGCTTCATTCGGAACCAGGAGCTGCAGAACCTGCAGATTCTTATAGTCCGTCATGAACCCGGCAACGTTCACGCGCAGGCGCCGGTCAAACCATTCTGTTTTCGTGCCGATTTCATACTGGTAAGCGGTTTCGGGATTATAGGGCGCATTGGCCTGAACAGCCCGCCCAGAAAGCCCCGGGAAACCGCCAGATTTGAAGCCTTTGGAAATGCTTGCGTAGAACAAGATCTCATCGGTTGCCTGATAATCGGCGCTCACTTTGGGCGTGAAGGATTTCCAGTTTTTATGTCCCGTAACGTCATAATTTTCAAGGACGGTGAAGCCGCCAACGGTGCCGATGCCCCGCATGTCCTTTGTTTCATATGTGTATCTGGCGCCTGCCGTCAGCTTCAGCCGATCAAGGACGGCATAGGTTACCTGACCAAAACCTGCATAGCTTTTGGTGGTGTTGAGCTGCAGTTCCCCGCCTTGCGTCAAGGGAGCTACGACAGTGACGTTATTGCTGCTATCGAGACCATACATACCGAGCAGGGCTCGTTCATCGCGATCCGTTTTTTCATTGAGATAATAGAGCCCCGCCACCCACTGCAAAGCCGAGTCATTGGATGAAACCAGCCGGAATTCCTGGGTGTAGGTTTTGGCATGCTCCTCATAGGGATTCGAGCCAAAGAAGACAGTGGGAACGGCATGAGTGGACAATCGCAGCGCCGAAATTTCTTTGCCGCCGAGTTCATCATCAACATGCGTGTTGGCTTTTCTGAAGGACGACAGGGAGGTAAAGGTCATCGACGGAAAATGATAATCCGCGCGGGCCGTAACGCCCCAGGTATTGATCTTCGAAAGTCCCGGATCGGAGCTCAGATATGTATGAATGTCATTGGCGTAGTTCGGAATCAGAAGGGAATCTGTCGCATAGAATGTCCCGCCATTTCCCGGTCCGGCAACATAATGCCGTGAAGGACCGGACTGATCGAGATTTGAATAGCTGGCCGTCACATTGATATCAAGCTCATCATTCGGAACGAACCTCAGAGCGGCACGAATACTGTCCGTATTGATGTCCTGCCCTGTTATGGATTTCAATATGTCGGTTGATTTTCCCGGAAAGAATTGAGGATAGAGATAAGCCTGCGACTGGACATACCCATCGCGGCTTTTACTGGAAAAAGAGATTTTCCCGAATATCTTGTCAGTCAACGCGCCGCTTGCATAACCCCGAAGCGTGCGTGCATTCAGATTGCCGTATGAACCTTCAATCTTGTACTCAGGTGTTGCTTCAGGTTTTTTGGTGATAAAACTTATCGCACCGCCGACCACATTCTTCCCAAACAGTGTCCCCTGCGGACCACGGAGAACTTCCACTCGTTCAAGGTCGAAAAGATCCATGTCGGATCCCGCCGCACGGCCAAGGTAGACTTCATCAACAAAAACAATGACCGACTGATCGCCGGATGCACCGCGATCATTGGACCCAATGCCACGAATATAAAGCTGAGGCTGGCCCGCGTTGAAAACACCCATTGTGAAGCCGGGTGTGCGTTCGGTAATGGCTTTGATATCGACAATGCCTTGGCGATGCAGATCTTCGCTTGAAAAGGCCGTGATGGACAGCGGAACGGACTGCAGACTTTCCGCGCGCCGCTGAGCCGTGACAGTGATTTCCTCAAGGCCAACAATGTTTGTACCATCTGCAGCTTGCGCCGTGGCAGATGACAGTACCAGCCCCGGCAAGCAGAGACCGAGGGACAGCCAGTTGAGCCTGGAAAAAGATACGCTTTTTGTCTTCATTGCCTCAGATCTCCCTTATTGTTTTGATTTTACGTCATTATTTTATTTTTACTCGGACCGAATCATGGCTTTAAAGCTATCGTCCTCAAGAGGCTCCCCAAGGGCACAACTCGAACAAGTCCATATTAGCAAGTTAATGATAAAATTGCATAGGTCCAGATTTTTTATTTTGAAGGTGCCAGAAAAATGTCAGAGCATCAGGCTGTGGTTACCTGACTAATGATTAGGTTTTATTGCTGCCTTCGCTGAAAACCAGTCAGGGCGGCGATCGGAATTTTCCTGTTCTTTAAAAGAATTTATATTAAACAATTAGTTAGTTAAATTCATCTTCTGAGTGGCCCAGCGCAAAAAATCATCTGATGACCATATGCATTGCAGGCTAAATCCCAAGCCCCATAAATAAACGGTCTACAGCCTCACTTTTCCACCAGCCAGCAAGTGATTGCCATTCTCCTCAAATAAAATTAGTATTATTTTACAAGCACTGAAAAAAATATGCAGGAGCCGCTTCATGTCTGTTCCGATAGCCTATAGTCTTGCCCTTCTTGCCTTTGGGATTCAGGCTGCTTCCGCCCGTGATTACGCGGATACGCTTTACCTCAATGGCACCGTCATCACCATGGATGACGCAACACCGACAGCAAGTGCTGTGGCTGTTCGTGAAGGCAGGATCATTGCTGTAGGGACAAAGGCCGATACGGCTGTTTATGGCGGACCGAAAACGCGAGTCATTGATCTTGCGGGCAAGACAATGCTTCCGGGATTCATCGATGCTCATAGTCATATCGGTGATTACACATTGTTCTGGGGCCTGCCGGACCTTGCGCCCCCACCTGTGGGTGATGTGCTGTCGATCGCCGATATTTCTCGTGTCATGCGTGATTTTGTCACAACGCATAAACCTTCCGCAGACGTTATCACCGTCGGCTTCAGTTATGATGATTCCTTATTGGAAGAAAAACGTCATCCGAGCCTTGCTGAACTCAATCGGATCGCTCCCGGAACCCCCATTTGCCTCATTCATATCTCAGGCCATCTTGCCGCGTGCAACAGCGATGCGCTTGCTAAGCTCGGTTTTGTCAAAGGCTCACCCGACCCAAAGGGCGGCCGCATCCAGCGCGACAGTACAGGTGAGCCGACGGGCATCCTTGAAGAACAAGCCATCATGGCCATCCTCACGCATATGGCAAAAAAATCACCCGCACAGCTTCAGCGGGAATTTGGTGAAATTCAGGATTATTATGCACAGCAAGGCTATACGACCGCTCAGGACGGTCAGACCTTTGCACCCAGCACATTTGATCTTTTGCTTGCGGCACAGCGCGATAACAGTCTCAAGCTCGATATCATTTCTTATCCCAAATGGACCATCATCGAGCAAGAAGCCGCAAAACGCGGGTTCACTGTTGGCGGACCTTATGTCAATCATTTGAAATTTGCCGGCGTCAAGATTACAGAAGATGGATCGCCCCAAGGAAAAACCGCTTATTTGACTAAGCCCTATTTCCATTCCCCGGCCGGAGCGGCAAAGGACTATCGCGGCTCTCCCATTATGCCGCAGGATCAACTTGATGGCTGGTATGAAAAGTTCTTTACCAAAGGCTGGCAAGTGAATATTCATTGCAATGGCGATGCCTGTATCGACATGGCGATTGCTGCCATCGAAAAGGCTGAGCAGGCCCATCCGGAAAGTCGCGCCTCGCGCCCGGTGGTTATCCATTCACAGGTTATGCGGCCCGAACAGCTCGCGGCTTACAAACGTCTCGGTATTTTCCCCGCCTGGTTTGCGGAGCATGTCTTTTACTGGGGTGACTGGCATCGCACCGAAACACTTGGGCCTGAGCGCGCAGCTTTCATTTCACCCACGGCATCAGGTTTACAGGCAGGCCTGAAATTCAGTCTGCATACGGATGCCCCTGTTGTACCGCCCAAGCCTTTGCACGCAGTCTGGAGCGCGGTCAACCGCTTGACCCGAAGCGGCGTGGTCCTTGGCCCCGAACAGCGCATCTCCGTGATGGACGCCTTGCGTGCGGTGACAATCTGGGCGGCATATCAACAATTCGATGAGAAAATCAAAGGCACCATTACGCCCGGAAAGCTTGCTGACTTCACTATTCTCGGCGAAAATCCAACCACCATTTCGCCTCTGCGCATCAAAGATATTCCAGTGCTCATGACCATTAAAGAAGACAAAGTAATTTATGAACAGAAATGAAACTTCCTTCTTTTAGACTCGGAATTCGTTAATCCGATCCGCAAGTGGGTACCGGCTGCCATGCAGATTATGCCCATTTTTCAAATTATTGATGCGGTTCGCTATGCCTTGAGGTGTGGCCCGATCAGCAACTGATCAGGTTTACCAGCCTTGGCGGTCAACGCGGTAACGTTCTGGTTGAGCACGCCTCGGCTAGCTCCCAAAAATGCATGCCCCGGCCTTTCGACCGGGGCATGCATGGGTGATCAGCTTTCAGAACTGGCCTCAGCCCATCATCATCCTCAGAGCCAGGTAGAAAAGCGACGTATGTAAAGGGTTTTGACGAATTGCATGAGCACACAATAGCTGATCAAAGTTCCCGCCAGCCAGGGAAAATAGGCCCAGGGCAACGGCTCAAGACCGATCATGCTGCCAAATGGGGAGAACGGAATGAGGATCCCCACGGCCATCACAAGCCCGGTCATAAGCATCACCGGCAAGGGCGCTGTGCTTTGGAAGAACGGCACCTTGCGCGTGCGGATCATGTGAACGATCAGGGTCTGCGACAACAAGCCCTCGATAAACCATCCGGACTGAAACAGCGATTGCGCGCCTGTCGTATTCGCCTCGAACACATACCACATCAGAGCAAAGGTCGAGATATCGAAGATGGAACTGATCGGTCCGATAAAGACCATGAACCATCCGATGTCATCCGCCCGCCACTTCCGCGGTTTCGCCAGATAGTCTTCATCCATTTTATCCCAGGGCAGCGACAGCTGCGAGACTTCATAAGCGAGATTCTGGATCAGCAACTGGATTGGCAGCATCGGCAGAAAGGGCAGAAAAGCCGATGCAATCAGAACACTGAACACGTTTCCAAAATTCGAACTCGCCGTCATCTTGATGTATTTAATGATGTTGCCAAAGGTTTCACGGCCCTTGATGACGCCTTCTTCCAGCACCATCAGGCTCTTTTCAAGCAGGATGATATCGGCGGATTCCTTGGCAATATCCGCTGCGGTATCGACCGAAATGCCCACATCCGCATCCCGAAGCGCGGGCGCGTCATTGATGCCATCACCGAGATAACCGACGGTATGACCTTTTGATTGAAGCGCCTTGATCACACGCGCCTTATCGAGCGGTGACATCTTGGCAAAGACCGTCGTCCTTTCAACCAATTCGGCAAGCTGAGCCTCATCAAGCCTGGCAATATCCCGGCCGAGAACTGGTGTCCCGGCGTCCAGCCCCACTTCGCGGCAGATCTTGGTGGTGACCACGGCATTGTCACCGGTCAGAATTTTCACCACCACGCCATGCCCCTGCAACGCAGCGATTGCGGCCTGTGCGGTTTCCTTTGGCGGATCGAGGAACGCGAGAAAGCCATGAAGCGTTAGCCCCGCCTCATCCTCAAGCGAATAAGCTGCTTTCGTTTCGGCTAACGCAAACTCACGGGTGGCAACCAGAATGACACGCAGACCATCCTCGTTCAGCGCCTGCGCACGGGCAAGAATCTTGGCCCGCAGCTCCGCATCAAGCGGTCGAATCCCGTCCTGGTCTTCAACGAAGGTCGAGATCGAAAGCATTTCCTCAACAGCCCCTTTGCAAACCAGCAGATGGGCATCTTCCTTATCGGCAACCACAATAGATAAGCGCCGGCGCACGAAATCGAACGGCATCTCATCAATCTTGCGATAATGCAGCGGGCGTTTAATCCCTTTGCGCCCCTTATGGGCCTCGGCATAATCAAGGACGGCCACATCGAGCAGATTTTTGACGCCGGTCTGATGCTGACTGTTCAGCCAAGCCAATTGCAACACACGGTCGTCCGCCACCCCGTCCACATTGAGATGCGTTTCCAGAATGACCTTGTCCTGGGTCAGGGTCCCGGTCTTGTCGGTGCACAGCACGTCCATAGCACCGAAATTCTGAATTGCATTAAGCCGTTTGACGATCACCTTGCGGCGCGACATGGCGACGGCACCTTTGGCAAGGTTTGCGGTGACAACAAGTGGCAACATTTCCGGCGTCAAACCGACAGCAACCGACAAGGAGAACATCAGCGCCGCGCCCCAGTCACCTTTGACCACGCCATTGATGACAAGCACGATCGGCACCATGATGAGCATGAACCGGATCAGCAGAAAGCTGACACTTTTCACGCCTTTGTCGAAGGAGGTTTCAGGCCTCGATCCAACAACCGCCTTCGACAGCGAGCCAAAATACGTGTTGTGCCCCGTCGCAACCACAGCCGCGCAGCCTTGCCCGCTGACCACATTGGTGCCCATGAAGCAAATGTTGCTGACATCAAGAGGGCCGGCATCTGATGCGGAAATAGCCAATGCCGATTTCTCGGCAACCGCACCGACCGTGTCATATTTTTCTACCGGAATAGACTCGCCCGTGAGCACAGCTTGACTGACAAACAGATCCTTCGACTCGATCAGCCGCACATCGGCCGGGATCATATCCCCAGCCCCAAGGCGCACGATATCCCCGACCACGAGCTCGCGCATGGGAATCTCACGCCAGTCGCCCGTCGTATCCGGGCTTGAGCGACGCAGAACCGTTGCAGTGGTGCGCACCATCGCCTGAAGCGTCTCAGCCGCGCGGCTTGAGCGAAACTCCTGCCAGAATCGCAACGTAACGCTCAGAAAAATCATTGTGCCGATAATGATCGGCCCGATGAGATCGTCTGGCTCCAGATAAATCGAAATCGCCGCCAGCAACGCCAATACAAGAATGAAAGGATTTTTGAACGTGGCAAGCAGTTGCACCATCCAATGCGGTGCTTTTTCATGTGCTGTTTCATTTGGCCCGTTCTGATCAAGCCGGACCTGGGCCTCGGCTTCTGTCAAGCCGCGGGCCCTTGTTTTGAGGATCGCCAGAGTATCCGCGATTCCGTTCTGTGCCTCCTGCACAGCCCGCAATGAGAGTGCGGAGTCCTCCCTGCCCCTCTCAGCACGGTCATGGCGGATTTGGAGATTGGTCTTCATTTGGGATCTACCTTGCTACTGTCTGCGCGACATGCAGCAAGGTAGATCCCCTATGCGTTTGCCGCGTGGGTTGCTCTGCCTTGGTGCTTGGTCGTGCAGCTATTCGTTGTAACTTGCGACAGAAAAGCGGTCGCTGTTCCGGTATCGCAGTCCGGAACAGCGCCGCATCTAGGCCCTTCGTCCATGATTGGTCTCCTTACCAAATGATCTGCTAAGCTGCTGCACGGAAATTGTAGCTATTGTGGTGAGCCCGAAGGAAAGATCGCTCAACCGCAATAGGACTATCACCCTCCGCATCGGAAACGACAGCACTCATCGCCCAGCGGCATGCGAGATTTCCAGTTGGTAGATTGAGCGTCCAGCGGCATGTCAGCCGATGCCTCCCCGTCAAGCGCGGCAGAGCCGAAACGCGAGGGAGACCCTGTACTGGAACGAGCACGGCATCCTTACGAAGCCGGTTAAAACACGATGAGATGGAAAAAGTTTTCATGTTGTTTACCTCCTGGCCCCCTTACGGCGGGCGGAGGTGAACAAGTGGCGACCCTAGGTCCGAACGCCGCTGCTCACCCAGCGCAAGCCGGGAGCAATCCTCTGTTTCTTAAGCGGCGCCCAAAGTCGGGCGCCTCTACTAGGGTGGCTATCCATTTTTCTCTCGTTGTAATGACTGATGCCCGGCGCTCACGCGGCCACTTAGGCTTAGCCCGGATACCCCTCTGACACACAATCGTCAAGCAAAAAAACAGGGCTGATCTGAGTGCCTGTCAATCGGCAAAGAAAACTCGTAAAAACGGCTTCCCTCATCATTCCCATGTCCCGCCGAGAGCCAGGAAAAACGCCGTCGTATCAAGATAACGTTCGCCCAAAGCTTGAATTCGGCTAATCCTTGCTTCCTGATAACTTGTCTGTGCAGTTAGCAGCGCCAAAATATTGACATCGCCCGCATCAAGTTGAACGCGCGTAAGATCCAGCGCTTTCTTCGATGCCGTTTCGGCCACAACAGAGGCCGCAAATGATTTAGCATCGGCATCAAGCGCATACATCGCATCCGCCACGTTTTGAAAGGCAACAAGAACAGCCATACGATATTGCGCCATGGCATCTTTCAATTCCGCTTCCGCCGCGCGCTGGCGATGCTTTAAAGAATTGAAATCGAAGATCGTTTGGGTGAGCGATCCGCCAATGGACCAGAACTTGTTACTGTCCGCGAACATTTTATCAAACTGTGTTGCCGTCCCTCCCCAAATGGCGGAAATCGAAAACTGCGGCAAACGACTGGCCACGGCAACCCCGACATTGGCGCTGGCGCTATGCACTTGTGCCTCGGCCGCGCGAACATCCGGCCGATGTTGAACCAGCAACGACGGGATAGTGGCAGGCAAGGCCTGCGGCAACTGAAGGGTATCGAGATCAATCCTCTCAAGGCCACCTTCAGACGGCAACCGTCCGGTCAAAATCGCCAGCAAATTGCGATTTTGCTCCAGTTGTTTTTGCAGGGGCGGCAAAGTTTGCTGCACCTGGGCTAGCGCAACTTCCTGATTTGCTACATCGAGAGGAGAAACGAACCCGAGGTCAGCTTGCCGGTTCAGCACCTTCAGAAAATGCGCACTCGTTTCAATCATATTTTCTGTGGCAGAAATTTCAGCGCTGAGGACCGCCTCTTGAATAGCTGCGCTCACCACATTCGAAGCCAGCGCGAGATACGCCGCCTGAAGCTGAAATCTCTGCATTTCCTCTTGAGCCGACAGCGATTCCATCGTCCGACGATTAAGGCCGAACACATCAGGCATGTAACTCACGCTCAATTGTGCGGTATGCAAGGTAAAGAGTGGGCGTTCCGACGCCAAGGTCGGCGAAATGGTTCCAACCGCCTCTCGTTGTCGGGTGGCTGAATAGTCTCCCGCCAAAGTCGGAAAATAATTGCCGAATTGTGCCGCCGAATTTTCCTGAGCCTGGCGCAAAACCGCTTTGGCACTGTCGATGGTTGGATTATGCGCAAACGCCTGAGCCACCAGCTCGTCAAGGGCCGGAGATCCAAACAAGGTCCACCATTCCTGCGGTAAAGCCACGGTGGAATTATACTGCTGCGCTGCGCCCCCCGGAACTGCCACAGCAACGGTCGTGCTCAGCGGTTCCCGCGTATAGTGTTCAACCTTAGGCGCATCTGGCCGGTGAAAATCCGGCCCGACAGCACAACCCGCTGTCAGAAGAATTCCAGCAACTGCACCCGACCGTCCGAGCATCTTTGAACAATAAAGAAGTCTGGTTTTATAGGACATGTTCTTACTCGTCAGAAGCTGGCGCGATGACCGCACCATCGCAAGACTGATCAGATCTCATCATTGATGACTGGACCTGGTGTTTTTTTCAGCGGCTTTTCCGACCATTTCAGCACCATAACTTGAAGTGCCGGCGCAACAATCAGAAGCATGATGGGGCCGATCAGCATGCCGCCAACCACCACGGTCGCAAGCGGACGCTGCACCTGACTGCCGATGCCTGTGGATAATGCCGCAGGCAGCAAACCGATGCAGGCCGACAAGGATGTCATGAGCATCGGCCGCATGCGCTGTTCAGCCGCTTGTCGCATGGCTCCCAAAGGATCTTTGCCCTCGGCAATGAGGTGATTGAAATATGTCAGGATCAGAATTCCATTCATCACCGAGACACCGAACAAGGACACAAATCCAATAGCCGCCGAGACACTGAGCGCTAGCCCCGTCAGATAAAGCGCAATGATTCCTCCCGCAATCGCGAACGGAATTGCAGCCAGCGTCAGCAGACTGTCACGCAATGAATTGAACAGCGTATAAAGCAGAAACAGGATCATCCCGATCGCGATCGGCAAAACCATCATCAGACGGGATTTGGCCAGTTGCAGTTCTTCAAACTCTCCCGCCCAGGCGATACGATAGCCTTCGGGCAGAGCCACGTTTTGCTGAATGCGCGCCTGCGCCTCAGCCACTGTGCCACCAAGATCACGCCCGCGAACACTGAACTTCACAGGAATATAACGCTGGTTACGTTCATGATAGATATAGGATGCCCCCGTATCGACAGATATGGTCGCCAACTGATCCAAGGGAATATAGGCCGTAGCACCGGATGGCGACACATAGCCGACCGGTATTTTTGAAACCGCCTCAATGCTCGATCGATGCTCCGGTGCGAAACGCACACTCAGGTCGACAAAGCGATCATCCTCAAGAACTGTGGTGGCCTGCACGCCGCCGGCCGCCGCCTCGATAACAGTATTGATGGCGCCCGTATTGAGGCCATAGCGTGCCGCTTTCTCACGATCGATAGCGATATTGAGATTTGGCTGACCAAGTACACGAAACACCCCAAGGTCCGCGACACCGTCAATCTTGCGCATCTCGTCATAGACTTGATCCGCGAGGCTCTCCAGAACCTTGAGATCGGGACCAATAATTTTGACAGAATTGGCTCCCTTAACTCCTGACAAACCTTCCTGGATATTGTCCTGGATATATTGCGAGAAATTAAATTCTATTCCGGTAAATTCGGCAGCGAATTCTTTTTGAAGCGTTTCAACCAGCTTTTCCTTGGTTTCACCTGCAGGCCATTTGTTGAAGGGTTTGAGCGGGGCAAACAACTCGACATTATAAAAACTCGAGGCATCGCTCCCGTCATCCGGCCGACCGTGTTGCGAGACTACGGTGAGAACTTCCGGGTGATTTTTCAAAATCTGACGCATGCGATTGACCTTGTCCATCCCGGCTTCAAGAGAGATGGTGGTCGGCATCGTGGCCCTGATCCAAAGGTTCCCTTCCTCAAGCGCCGGCAGAAACTCGGTACCAATCCGTGGCAACAGAAAACCTGCCAGAACCAGAAAAACAACTCCGATGCCAACCGTGGTCTTGCGCTGCTCAAGCGCCCAATCAAGGACTGGTATATATACCCGGCGGATGGCACGTACGACCAGAGTTTCTGTTTCCTTGATATGTTTCGGCAGAAGAAAGGACGCGAGGACCGGCGTAATGGTAAAGGTCGCAATCAGCGCGCCAATCAGCGCATAGGCATAGGTCCGGGCCATCGGGCTGAAGATTTGCCCTTCGACACCCTGCATGGTGAAAAGCGGGATGAATGCTGCGACCGTAATGGCGGTGGAAAATAGAACCGCACGATCCACCTGCTTGCTGCTCACATAGATCAAGCGCAGCCGGTTTGACCAACCCCGCCTGGCCATCTTGGTTCCGGAGACATCAAAATCGGCCTGGGCTTGCTCATCCAGGCGATGCAACTGTTCGTCGTGATTTTTCTGAAAATTTCGGAATATATTTTCCACCAGAATAACAGCGGCATCGACAATAATCCCAAAATCAATGGCTCCGACGGATAGAAGATTTGCTGATTCACCCATAAGCACCAATATGATGATACTGAAGAACAGGGCAAAGGGGATACTCGCACAGACGATCACCGCACTGCGCAAATCTCCGAGAAAAATCCACTGAATGAAGAAAACCAGAAGGCAGCCAAAAAGAAGATTGTGCAGAACCGTATGTGTCGTCACGTCGACCAGAGTCGAACGGTCATAGATCGGCACCATCTTCACGCCAGTTGGCAATGTACCATCTCTATTGATCGTCTCCACCTCGGCCTTGACCACGGCAACGATGTCGCTGGTTTTCTGCAACTGGTTCATAACAATGACGCCGGTCACCACATCGTCCTCGTCATCACGACCCGCTTTACCGAGGCGCGGGACGTGACCGATCTTGACCTCCGCCACGTCCTTGATCAGAACCGGAGTGCCGTTCGCTTCACTCAGGACGATATTGGCAATATCCGCCGTATCGCGGATCAGGCCAAGGCCGCGAATATTGATCGACTGTTCACCAATATTGACGGTGCGTCCGCCCACGTTCGTATTGGCATTGCCAATGGCCTCGATAACCTGCGGCAGAGTGACGTTATAGCCTTGCAGCTTGTGCGGATCGACGTCAACGTCATACTCTTTGGTTGTTCCGCCCCAGGTCACCACCTGCTGAACGCCCGGCACGGTCAGCAACCGGCGTGTCACCACCCAATCTTGCAAGGAGCGTAATTCAGTCAGGCTATAATGCGGCGGTCCAACCAGCTGATAGCGGTAGATTTCACCGACAAGGCTCGAGGCCTGGATCTCCGGCTGCACATTGTTGGGCAGTGCGACATTCTGTTGTAAATGAAGGGCCGCTTGCGTGTAGGCAAAGTGATAGTCGACGCCATATTTAAACGTCACACGAATAAAGCTTAGACCATAAAAAGATGTGGAGCGGATATTATCCACTCCCGGCGTGGTCGCAAGGCCCACTTCCAAAGGCCGCGTGTAAGACCGCTCCATCTCTTCGGCCGACAGGCCTGCAACCTGCGCCGTGATCTCGAGGATCACCGGCGCCGGATTGGGATAGGCTTCGATATTCAGACGCGAATAGGCCACAAGCCCGGCAACTATGAAGGCGGCTAACCCGACCAGAATTATGGGCCGGCGAGAGAGCGCAAATGAAATAAGGCCTCTGAGCACGATACATCTTTCACAAATATAACGATAATTGACTGGTGATTATTGCGACTTGAGAGAGATCGCATTGCTCAGAAAAAGCGCTCCGTCAGAGGCGATCTGCTCACCCTCGGACAGCCCCTCGACAATCTGATAAAAGCCAGCCTGCTTCAGGCCCAGCTTGACCGCTCGCCGTTCAAATTTACGTCCGTCGCGGGTCACGAAAACCGTCATCGCGCCCGTGGTTTCCCACACGACACTATTGTCCGGAACCGCAGGAGAATGTTTGATATCACCCGTATCGATGACAAAATTCGCCAGCATTTGCGGACGCAATTCATGGTGCGGATCGGGGATTTCGGAATGCACCGTAATCCGATGTGTGGCCGGATCAACGGCGGCGGCAATGTAATTTAAGACGCCCGGAAAACTCCGCCCCGGCAAGGCTGTGACTGCAACCGAAACAGGCTGACCAAGCTTCAATCTCGGCAGGTCGCTTTCGGAAACGTTCGCGACCATCCAGATACTGGACAGGTCGGCAACGGCCACGGGCGCAGGCTGATCGCCCGGCTGAGCCAACAATCCCGGCGCAGCATTGCGCGCCGTCACCCGGCCGGATAACGGACTTTTTATGATTAGATCGCCACTGACCTGTCGGGTGGCGAGAATTTTATCGATGTCGGCATTGGACCTTCCAAAAATGCGCACAGCATCTCGTGCGGCTTTGTAATTTGCCTCTGCGGTCTGATGCTCGTTGATCGCTTCGTCCAGATCCTTTTGCGCCGCGGCCTGGCCCTCCATCATCTTCTGAACCCGACTTAGCGCCTTCGCAGTCATCTGCAACGCGCCTTCGGTCGCAATCAGATTTGCTTCCGCCTGGCCGAGATCCGGACTGTCAATTATATAAAGAGGCTGACCATTTTTGACCTCATCTCCCGCCTTGACATGGATCTCCTTGATCCGGCCTGCCCAGGGAGTAAAGACTTGAACGGTCTTGTCCTGGTTGAAGTCGATATAACCAACGGCGCTGCTCTGTGGCACAAAATCACGCATTCCGACAGGCATCAGTTTGATGGTTTTTTTCTGAAGATCGCTGATCGTGACGCTGTTCTGATCAGCGGAGATTTTTTCCGCCTCTTGATCCAGGTCCTGCTTGTCTCCTCCATCGAAAAGGTAGAAGACAATAATGACAAATAAGGCGGCAAGAGGCACACCGGCCATCAGAAATTTTTTCGAGACTGCCGTCTTCATAATTTTCCACCCACATCAGCCTTTCCTGCTGACCGTCAAACAGGAATTTGGTATATAAATTAGAGGATTATAGTGTTTCATCGGCCCCGCTGTTCAAAAGCGTGTGTAAGATACACGGGCGACCTTACAGAACGCTTACAGAACCTGAGTCAGAGATTTTTTGTTATCTTCAGTCACCGGCCTGCGATCGTTCGTCTGGTATGAGGGATCAACTGCCTGCTTAAATTAGAGTTTTCCAATGCGCATATTATTGATCGAGGATGATGCCGATCTTGGTTTTGGAATTTCACTTGCTCTCGGAAAACTGAACTACAAGCTTGATCTTGCCGGTGACGGTATCGCCGCCGAGCATATGCTGCTGACCCAGAGCTATGACTTGATAATTCTCGATCTCGGGCTGCCGAAAATGGACGGCTTCGGAGTGTTGCGTCAAATTCGGCACCGGAAAATTGATACGCCGGTCCTGATCCTGACAGCCCGGGACAGTATCGAAGACCGGGTCGCCGGCCTCGATGCCGGAGCAGACGATTATCTGGTCAAGCCCTTTGCAATGACCGAACTCACAGCCCGCATACGCGCGCTGCTACGGCGCAGCCTTGGTGGAGAGACGGCTGTATTACGTAATGGGGTTTTGACCCTGGATACGGCAAGCCAAATAGCCAAAGCAGGGGACAAATTTCTCAAACTGACGCCACGGGAGTTCATTCTTCTTGAACTGATCATGCGCAAATCCGGTCAGATCGTGCACAAGTCCGATCTGATCGACCGCTTCAGTGATTGGGACAATGAATTGGGCGAGAATGCCATAGAGGTTTCGATCTTCCGGCTGCGGAAAAAACTGGCGCCTTATGGCATTACCATCCAGACCATACGTGGCGCCGGCTATCTCATGGAAAGAGATTAGGGAACATCACCATGCAGCACTCAATTCGCCGGACCCTGTTGATTTGGCTATTGCTTCCCCTGATCACATTATTGGCCGGAGATGGGGTCAATGCTTATTTCACCGGCCTTCATATTGCCAATACAGTTTATGATCGCGCACTCTATGATAGCGTTCTGACACTTGGGGTCCTCGTCCGCTCCAATGATGGCGAAGTGAGCGTTGATCTGCCCGCCGTGGCGCGACGCATGCTCGAAGTCGATCCGCTAGATAAAGTTTATTACTCCGTTCATTCCATGGATGGAGAAACGCTGGCTGGTACGTCTGCTCTCCCCGCCCTGATGGATCATATGCCGACATCCGCAGCCCCTATCTATTATGATAGTCTTTATAACGGGCAAACCATCCGCATAGCAGCGGCCAAGATCACGCCCCAGGGCGATGGCCTGCAATCCGTTATCGTTCAGGTCGCGGAAACGAGGAAAAAAAGACAGGTCATGACGGGAGAAATTCTCCGGCAAAGCATCCTGCCTTTGGCGATTTATCTGATACTCTCCTTGATTGTCGTACTTATTGCGGTGAAGCACGCGCTCAAACCCCTTCAGCGCATCTCAGAAGCCGTCGATCGCCGGACAGCCATTGATCTTCAACCCTTGTTCGTTTCAAATGCGCCGATAGAAATTCGCTCGCTCATTACTGCCTTCAACAATCTGATGAAGCGCTTTGAAAGCAGTTTCGCTCTTCAAAAACGTTTTGTTGCCAATGCCGCCCATCAATTGCGGACCCCCGTCGCCGGCATGCGCGCCATCATCGAAGCAGAGATCATGGACGTTCCGCCCGAGCAGGTCCCACCTGCCCTGGCCCAATTGCATCATTCCATATTGCGCACGTCGCGACTGGTTACACAGCTTTTGACATTATCGCGGGCGGAGCCAGGAATTCCGGTTACCCATGTGGCTGTGGACATGAGTGCAGTTCTGGCTGCGACGGTTCAGGATCATCAGAATCTCGCCTCTGAAAAAAATATAACACTCACGACAACGATTGAATCCAATCTGATTGTACTTGCCGATCCGGTCATGCTCGGCGAGATGATTAGTAATCTCATCGACAACGCAATTCGCTACAGCCCCCAAGGCACGACCATAGTCATACAACTTGAAAGAACAGAAAAAACGGTCGAGCTGAAAATTACTGACGAGGGTCAGGGCATTCATGAACGTGAGCGCGATAAAGTTTTCGAGCGCTTTTATCGTAGCTCGAACACCCGCCAAGACGGATCTGGTCTCGGCCTTGCCATTGTCCGGGAAATTGCCGAAGCCCATGGGGCTCAGGTGTCGTTGCTGCCCCGCGGAGACAAGGCCGGAACTGTTGCCATGGTGGAATTGCCATTGGCACCCCTGAAACAGGCAACGCCCCGGGGTTGAACGGCTTCTGCCTGCCGGACAAGAATAATATCCTGAGCGCTCCCTGATTATATTGCCGTAGTTTACCTATACAAATATGCTGCGTTGCGGCATATTAATATAGTGCACTGCGTCAAGCCGACTGATGGAGTTTGCCATGCCCAGCCCCTATGAGCGGACGAGCGAAACCTCCTGGACACCCTCTTCCGACTACGGTTCCCATGGCGTCACCGCGTTTGGAGAGGTCCTGGATCGAACGCTTCATGCTGAAGTTGCGCGCTTTACCGCCGGCCTCTCTCCCTCCGCGCTGATCGCTGCCTATATGGATTGGGCGGTGCATCTCATGGCCTCGCCTGGCAAGCAGGTCCAGATTCTGGAAAAGGGCCTTCACAAGAGCACCACTGTCTCTCAACAAATGGCCCATTGCGCTTTCCGGGGGGACGACAGCGAGCCCTGCATTGTCCCGCTGCCACAGGACAAACGCTTTACCGGCGAGGCCTGGCAGCAATGGCCTTATAATCTGATCTATCAGAATTTTCTCCTGCAGCAGCAATTGTGGCACAGCGCAACCACCGGCGTACGCGGCGTCACCAAACAACATGAAGGCATGATCGAGTTCGTGTCGAGGCAGCTCCTTGACATGATCTCACCATCCAATTTCCTGCTGACCAATCCTGAACTGCTCCACCACAGCATTCTTCAAGGCGGCATGAACCTTGTCCGGGGCACACAGAATTTCTGGGAGGACTGGCAACGCGTCGTCTCCGGAAAGAAGCTGGTCGGCAGCGAAGCCTTTGTGGTCGGACGAGACGTGGCCGTCACTCCGGGCAAGGTGATCTACCACAACCGGCTGATCGAGCTGATCCAGTACGCGCCAACCACAGACAAGGTCCGCCCGGAACCCGTGCTGATCGTCCCGGCCTGGATCATGAAATATTATATCCTTGACCTGTCACCCCAGAATTCTCTGGTCAAATACCTGACCGATCAGGGATTCAGCGTCTTCATGATTTCCTGGAAAAACCCGGACCCCGGGGACCGCGACCTCGGCATGAAGGACTACCGTAAACTCGGCATAATGGCAGCACTAGACGCCACCGCCGCTGTTGTCCCCGACCAGCCAGTGCATGCCGTCGGGTACTGCCTTGGCGGCACGTTGCTTTCGATCGCGGCGGCGGCCATGGCCCGTGACGGGGACAGCCGCATCAAGTCCATCACCCTGCTTGCGGCGCAGACTGACTTCACCGAGGCCGGGGAGCTGATGCTGTTCATCAACGACAGTCAGCTCACCTTCCTGGAGGACATGATGTGGGAGCAGGGGTTTCTCGATACCAAGCAGATGGCCGGCACGTTCCAGCTGCTGCGCTCAAACGACCTGGTCTGGTCTCATATCATCCATGAATATATGCATGGCGAACGCAAGCCCATGACTGACCTCATGGCCTGGAACGCCGACCTCACACGCATGCCCTATCGCATGCACAGCGAATATCTGCGCCGTCTGTTTCTCGACAATGACCTGGCCGAAGGTCGCTACCAGGTCGACGGCCAGATTGTCGCCCTCTCCGACATACGCGCACCGATCTTCGCTGTCGGAACCATACATGACCATGTGGCTCCCTGGCGATCGGCCTATAAAATTCATTTACTCACGGATACCGACGTCACATTCCTGCTGACCAGCGGCGGCCACAATGCCGGGATCGTCTCGGAGCCTGGGCAGAATGGGCATAGCTACCAGGTGATGGCCAGAACCAGCGTCGACCGTTACACCGACCCTGACAGCTGGCAGGCCACGGCACCGCACAAGACTGGGTCCTGGTGGCCGGAGTGGGTCAGCTGGCTCGCCGCACAATCAGGCGAACCGGTTAGCCCCCCTGCCATCGGCGCACCAAAATCCGGATATTTCCCGCTCGGCGATGCACCCGGCACCTATGTCTTGCAGGATTAGGATTAGCATACCATCAGTAGGGAAGCGTGACCGCGCCAGCAATTTCATGTAGGATCACCTGCACGGACAGATGAAGTAACCTCCTGTCTTTACAGCTTCCTTATAGTTGCGTCCCCAGTTCCCTATCGAAACCTAGCATCATTCGGCCCTAGCCTCCCGGCAGTCCACAATGCTGGAGATTATTGCGATGTCTGAACTGATTTACCTGATCCTTGGATGCGGCGCTTTCGCCCTTTTTGCAGGCTACGCGGCTCTCTGTCAGCGTATTTGAGGGAGGCTCCCATGACGCTCGATATCGT
The DNA here is from genome assembly GCF_027920805.1 of Govania unica. Classification (GTDB taxonomy): domain Bacteria; phylum Pseudomonadota; class Alphaproteobacteria; order Sphingomonadales; family Govanellaceae; genus Govanella; species Govanella unica. The sequence continues at coordinate 618,858 of NZ_JANWOI010000003.1, read as the reverse complement.
CCTCGGCGGACTGACGGCTGTCGGTTTGTTCATTTTTCTGATCTATGTGCTTGTCCGCGCTGAGAATTTATAAGACATGGGGATCTTCAAAAAATGACCCTCCTCGGCTGGGTGCAGATCGCCCTTGTTCTTGGCTTAGTCGTTCTGACCGCTGTGCCGCTTGGTGCCCATATGGCTCTCCTTTTCAAAGGCGAGCGGACCTTTTTGCATCCTGTTTTGGGCCCCGTCGAGGCTGGCTTTTATAAACTCGCGGGCGTTTCCCCGGCGCGCAAGCAAAGCTGGAGCCAATATGTTGCCGCCATGCTCATGTTCAATGGCCTGGGCTTTCTGACACTCTATTTAATGTTGCGTCATCAGGATCTGTTACCGCTCAACCCGCAGGGCTTTCCGGGTCTCGTCCCCCATCTCGCCTTCAACACCGCAGTCAGTTTCGTCACCAACACCAACTGGCAGAGTTACGCGGGCGAGACGACCATGAGCCATTTCTCCCAGATGGCTGGTCTTGCGGTGCATAACTTCCTATCGGCGGGCACCGGCATCGCGCTCGCTGTCGCCGTCACCCGTGCCTTTATGCAATCAAGCGCACGCGACCTTGGCAATTTCTGGGTCGACCTGACGCGCGTGGTGCTTTATGTCCTGCTGCCGCTGGCGATTGTCGTTGCGCTGGCACTCGGCGCACTTGGAGTTCCGCAGACCTTGAGTGCCCATGCAACGGTAGACACGCTTGAAGGCGCACGGCAAACCATCGCGCTTGGCCCCGTGGCATCGCAGGAGGCCATCAAACAGCTTGGCACCAATGGCGGCGGCTTTTTCAATGCCAACAGCGCCCATCCGTTCGAAAACCCGAACGCCTGGACCAATATCATAGAAATCTGGGCCATGATCGCCCTGCCCTTCGCGCTCACCGTGACCTTTGGCCGTCTGGTCGGTGACCGCCGTCAGGGTTGGGCCTTGTTCTCCGTCATGGCCATTCTGCTGCTGGTCGCCACCACCGCGATCTATGCCGCCGAAAGTTCGGGAAATCCAATCCTCGCGTCGCTTGGCGTCGATGCTGCGGGCGGCAATATGGAGGGCAAGGAAGTCCGCTTCGGCACCGCCATGACGGCCTTGTGGGCCGCGGCCACAACCGGCACGTCCTGCGGCGCGGTCAATTCCATGCATGCGAGTTTTACCCCCCTAGGCGGTCTTGTGCCCATGCTGCTGATGGAGCTTGGCGAGATCCTGCCGGGCGGGGTTGGATCGGGACTTTACGGCATTATCGTCATTGCCATTCTTGCGGTCTTCATCGCCGGTTTGATGGTCGGCCGCACGCCCGAATATCTCGGCAAGAAGATCCGGGCCCATGAGGTCAAGATGGCCATATTGGCGCTGCTGATCCTGCCCCTCAGCATTCTCGGGTTTTCGGCGCTGTCCATTGTGACCGAGGCCGGACGCGCGGGCATCCTGAATCACGGCCCGCATGGCCTGAGCGAAATTCTGTACGCCTTCTCCTCCGCCACCGGCAACAATGGATCAGCCTTTGCCGGGCTGAGCACCAACAGCCCCTGGTATGATACCACCCTTGGGCTGGCCATGCTGCTCGGCCGGTTCGGCTATGTGGTGCCGGTGATGGCTCTGGCCGGGTCGCTTGGCGCCAAGCTCAAGACACCGGAATCGTCCGGCACATTTCCGACCCATGGCGGCCTGTTCATCGGCCTCATGATCGGCGTGATCCTGATCGTTGGTGGCCTTGAATTTTTTCCGGCCCTCGCCCTCGGCCCCATTGTCGAACATTTCCTCATGACCGCCGGTCACTTGTACTGATTATTTGAGGCAGCACCCATGATCGCCAAATCCGCGACCTCACCCTCCATGTTCACCGGCGCTTTTCTGGGTCGTGCGGCGCGTGAAGCCGTTGCCAAGCTGGACCCCCGCCGTCTGGTCCGCAATCCGGTCATTTTCGTCACCGAAGTGGTGGCGTCCCTTGTGACCATCCTCGCCATTCGTGATCTGCTGGTCGGCAATAACGCAGGCTTCAGTTTGCAGATCGCTGCCTGGCTCTGGTTCACCGTGCTGTTTGCGACCTTCGCTGAAGCCGTTGCCGAAGGCCGGGGCAAGGCCCAGGCCGATGCCTTGCGCCGGTTGCGATCGGACATCACCGCGCAAAGGCTTCTGAATGGCGACAAGTCGCAGACCCAAGCCGTCAATGCCCATGACCTCAAGGCTGGCGATCTTGTGCTGGTGTCGGCGAATGAAATCATCCCGTCCGACGGCGAGGTGACCGAGGGTGTCGCCTCCGTCAACGAAAGTGCCATCACCGGTGAATCCGCGCCGGTGATCCGTGAATCCGGCGGCGACCGCTCCGCCGTCACCGGTGGCACCCTGGTGCTGTCGGACTGGCTCGTGGTGCGCATCACCGCCTCGGCGGGGGAGACCTTCATCGATCGTATGATCGCCCTGGTCGAAGGCGCCAAACGCCAGAAAACACCGAACGAGGTGGCGCTTGATGTTCTCCTCGCTGGTATGACGCTGATTTTTCTGATTGCCGTGGTCACCCTTGTGGGGCTTGCGTCCTGGTCCGGACGACCACCGTCTGTGGTTGTTCTGGTGGCTCTGCTCGTCACGCTCATTCCCACCACCATTGGCGGGCTGTTGTCGGCCATCGGTATTGCCGGGATGGATCGTCTGGTGCGCTTCAATATCATCGCCACATCAGGCCGCGCGGTGGAGGCGGCGGGGGACGTGGATACGCTGTTGCTGGACAAGACCGGCACCATCACCTTTGGCAACCGCATGGCTGAGGAATTCGTCCCCGTCCCCGGCGTCTCGTCAGAGACCTTGATTGAGGCCGCCCTCCTGTCGTCGCTGGCCGATGAAACGCCCGAGGGACGATCCATCGTTGAACTGGCCACCGGCCGTCATGGGGCGGCGCTACCTGTCATCGACAAGACCCGCGCCCGGCTCGTGCCATTCAGCGCCCAGACGCGTCTTTCAGGTGTCGATATCGACGGCGTCGCTATCCGCAAGGGGGCCGTCGACAGCATCATAACCTCCCTGAGCGACGCCACCGGCCGCGCCTTTGAAGCCCCGAGCGCTTTCACAACTGCGGTCGAACGCATCGCGCGCACTGGCGGTACGCCTTTGGCCGTCTCGCGCGGAGCCCAGCTTTTGGGGGTCATTCACCTCAAGGATATCGTCAAGCCAGCGATCCGCGAACGCTTTGCCGCCCTTCGCGCCATGGGCATCAAAACCGTAATGGTGACCGGCGACAACCGTATCACCGCTGCAGCCATTGCCTCCGAAGCCGGTGTCGATGATTTCATCGCCGAAGCCACACCGCAGGACAAGCTGACTTATATCCGCAAGGCGCAATCCGGCGGGCGTCTTGTGGCCATGTGCGGCGACGGCACCAATGATGCCCCGGCGCTGGCACAGGCCGATGTGGGGGTGGCGCTGCAAACCGGAACCCAGGCCGCGCGCGAAGCGGCCAATATGGTGGATCTCGATTCCGATCCCACCAAACTCATCGAAGTGGTGCAGATCGGCAAACAGATGCTGATCACTCGCGGGGCGCTCACGACCTTCAGCATTGCCAATGACGTGGCGAAATATTTTGCCATTCTGCCGGCCTTGTTCGTCACCAGTTATCCGGCGCTCGCGGCGCTCAATGTGATGAAACTGGCCACACCGCAAAGCGCTATCCTGTCGGCGGTGATCTTCAATGCCCTGATCATCGTCACCCTTATTCCGTTGTCGCTGAAGGGCGTCAAATATCGCGCCGAAAGTGCCGTCAATATCCTGCGCCGCAATCTGCTGATCTATGGCCTTGGTGGGCTCGTCGCGCCTTTCATCGGTATCAAGGCGATCGATCTGGTCATCTCCACCCTCGGCCTTGCATAGAGGACTTTGCCATGTTTGTTCACCTTCGACCGGCGCTCGTCCTGCTGATCCTGTTCACCCTGCTGCTCGGGCTTGCCTATCCCCTGGCTATCACCGGAATCGCGAAGACGCTGTTTCCCGGGGCCGCGTCGGGCAATCTTGTCGAACGCAACGGCAAGCTGGTGGGATCGCATCTGATCGGTCAGCGCTTCACCTCCGATCGCTATTTCCATGGACGCCCTTCAGCGGCAGGCAATGATGGCTATGACGCCTCCGCATCAAGCGGCAGCAACCTTGGCCCGACCTCGAAAGTTCTGCATGACCGAGTGGCCGCCGACGTGGCCAAACTCGGCGGTCATGCCCCGGCGGACGCCGTTACCACCTCAGGCTCGGGCCTTGATCCCCATATTTCACCCGCCTTTGCCATGACACAAATCGATCGCGTCGCCGTCGCACGCAAGATGACCCCCGCCGCCGTCGCTGACCTCGTACAGAAAAATGTGACGCACGCAACGTTCGGGCTCATCGGCCAACCCCGTGTGAATGTTCTGACCCTCAATCTCGCTTTGGACGCCCGGGAGAACCGGGACTGATGCTATAATGCCCCCATGGTAAAGTCTGGTGAACCAAACCGACCGGAACCGGATGTGCTCCTCGCTGCGGCAGACCGCGAGGGGCGCGGCCGGTTAACGATTTTTCTCGGCATGGCGCCCGGCGTGGGCAAGACCTATACCATGCTCGAAACCGCCCGCCGCCTGAAAGCCGATGACCGTGACGTGGCGGTCGGCGTCGTCGAAACCCATGGCCGTGCCGAGACCCAGGCGTTGCTTGAAGGGCTTGAGGTTCTGCCGCGCCGGATCATTCCATACCACGGCCATGACTTGCAGGAATTCGATCTCGACGCGGCGCTCAAGCGCAAGCCGCAAGTGCTTCTGCTCGACGAACTGGCCCATAGCAACGCCCCCGACTGCCGCCACCCCAAGCGCTGGCAAGACGCCGAAGAATTGCTGCGGGCCGGGATCGATGTGTTGAGCACGCTCAATGTCCAGCATATCGAAAGCCTCAATGACGTGGTCGCCCGCATCACAGGCGTGCGTGTGCAGGAAACCGTGCCCGATCGCGTGTTGGACGAGGCCGATGAAGTGGAGCTTGTCGACCTCACCCCCGCTGAACTCACGGATCGGCTGGAAGACGGCAAGGTCTATGTGGCCAATCTCGCCGCCCAGGCACGGGAGGGGTTTTTCCGGCCCGGCAACCTGACCGCCCTGCGCGAGCTTGCCCTCCGTCGCACGGCGGAACGGGTAAATGCCCAGATGGTCGGCTATATGCGCAGCCGCGCGATTGAAGGCCCATGGCCCGCGAGCGAACGCCTGATGGTCTGCATCGGCCCCGACGGACTTGCCTCGGCCATCGTGCTTGCGGGCAACCGCATGGCGGAACAGTTGAAGGCACCCTGGGTCACGATTTATGTGGAACCGGCCTATATGTCACCTGGCGCCATATCGGACATAGATACCGCCGCCATAGAGGACGCGCTGTCACTGGCCGAGCGGTTGCAGAGCCGTACCGAGCGGCTAATCGGCCTCGATCTGCCAGGGGAGATCCTGGCCTATGCGCGGCGCAACAATGTCACCCAAATTCTGATCGGACGCTCCCGGAGGAGCCGGATCCGCGAATTGTTCGGCCGCTCCCTGGTGCAGGAACTGATACGCAAAAGCGAGGGCATCGCCATTCATGTGGTGACCGCACCTCCGGCCAGCAAAAAGCGCAAAAGTCTTTCATACCGCTTCCGCAAATGGGTTGATGTCCCGACCTGGCCGGGCATCCTGACCTCATTGGCTGGTCTGGCGGGGGTCGTCGGCTTAGCCTATCTGGTGCCGAGCATGCGGCAGCACCCGAATGTGTCCATGCTGTTTCTGGCCATTGTTCTTTATAGCGCCATTCGCCATGGCCGCACGGCGTCGCTGTTCACGGCCGTCGTCGCCTTCTGCATCTATAATTTCTTTTTCGCCACTCCTTTGTTTTCGCTCCAAATCGCCAATTTCCACGATGTTATCACCCTCCTCGTGTTCCTTGTTGTTGCTGCCACCTCCGGGTCACTGGCCGGACGCGTTCGGGATCAAGCCAGTGCCGCACAGGACCGCATGAGCGCCTTACAGTTGCTGTATGATTTTTCCCGCCGTCTCGGCGCAGCAAAAAGCGCCAATGAGCTTTTGCATGCCGTCGTCCTTAAAGCCCACCGTCTGAGCGGGATGCCCACCATGGTGCTGCTGCCCGAACAGGGTTCCGATGATGACGATCTTTTGATCCGTTATGCCTGGCCTCCGGACGATATATTGGATACCGCCTCGACAGCGGCTGCGCGCTGGACATATAGCCATGCGGAACCGGCGGGAACCGGCACCGACACCCTTCCCGCAGCCCCCTGGCATTTCCGCCCCATGCGCACGGGATCAGGTGTGGTCGGCGTCTTCGGCATGCGCAAGACAGGGACAGGCACGAAAATCGATCTCAAATCCGATCTCATCGCAACCCTCGACGCCATGCTGGATCAATCCGCCGTAGCCATCGAACGCATCACCTTTGCCGAAGATGCATCATCAGCCGCAACAGCCGCCGCAACCGAACGCTTCCGCAATGTCCTGCTATCGTCGGTTTCCCATGACCTGCGCACGCCGCTCACCTCGATACTCGGGTCGGTGACCGCCCTTCGCCAGGCTCCCACGCGCTATAACGATGCCGCCCGCGATGAGCTTCTTGCGACCATTCAGGAAGAAACCGAGCGGCTCGAAAATTTCGTCACCAATCTTCTCGACATTACCCGGCTCGAATCCGGAGTCATTGAAATGCGTCATGACTGGATCATGCTGTCCGAGATCATCAATTCCTCGCTGCAACAGGTCAGGTCACGCAGTCATCCCTACAAGATCATCCGTCGCGTCATACCCGAGATGCTGATGATCCATAGCGATTACGTTCTATTGCAGACGGTGCTGGTCAATCTGATCGATAATGCCATCAAACATGCGCAGCAAATGACGACCATCGATGTATCCGCCTTGCGTCAGGATCTCTATATAGATATCTCCGTCACCGATGATGGCGACGGAGTGCCGCCTGAACATCTGCCGCATCTGTTTGACAAGTTTTATCGCATTCGACACACGGACCACACAACAGCGGGAACCGGCCTGGGATTATCCATCGCCAAGGGTATTATCGAAGCTATGAATGGCAGCCTCACGGTCGAGAGCCCCATAGCAGGCGGACGCGGGACACGCTTCACCATCCGCCTGCCGTTCGAAGAACAACCGAAACTTACAGATGCGAACAAGGAACCGGCTGACGCCCAAGGAATATAAACTCCTGCCCATGCCCGTCCCGGATTTAGAACAATTAGAGAACATTAATATGTGTTCAATTGAAATAAAAAAACCTCACAACCCGTGCCTGTCATCAGTCTTCTTGTCAGGTCTGTTGAGGATGTGACACTGTTCCTGCTGTAATTACACCGACCGAGCTATAGTGGCGACACTATCACTCATAATGGATGCATAATGGACAAGCCCAAGACAGCAGCTCCACCCAAAAAAGTGAAACCCGCAACCAAGACCACACGCCCCCGGGCAAAGTCTGAACCTGCCAAGGACAGCCTTGGCTCCGGCAGTGTGGTAACGCCCTTTGGTACGCCAAAGCAGCTGGCGGACGGCGGCACAAAGACGACCTTGGCCCAGCGCGTCCACAAAACATTGATGGAAAGCCTGGATGAAGGAATTCTCAAACCAGGCCAGCGCATTAAAGCGGCCGAGCTTGCCAAACGTCTGGGCCTCAGCCGCGCCCCTGTGCGTGAAGCTTTGCATGTCCTTGCCGGTCAGGGCCTGGTTGAATTGCTGCCCGACAAAGGCGCGGTCATGCGCGTCTTCACCCTTGATGACCTGATCCAGATTTATGAAGTCACCGGCTGCATCGCCAAAGTCGGCGTGGTCGCGGCGACAGAGCGTATCCACGAAGGCGACAATCGCCAGCGCGTTGAGATGGCGATCGCCAGAATTCGCGCCGTTGAACAGGCTCCGCCCTCTCCTTCTTATAAGTTCTATTTATTGCTGAACGATTTTCATTACCTGCTGAACGAAATTGGCGAAAAGCCCTATGTGGGCTATCTGCTCGGTATCCTCAATATTGAATACTGGAACCGCTTTCTGGCCAGCACTATCGACATGGAATCGAGCATTTCCGGCTATATCGCCAACTACAACCGCTTGGCCGATGCCGTTCTGGCCGGTGATTCGCGTGCGGCCGGAGCCATTATGGACAGCCATGTGGAATGGTCCATCCACCTGCTTGAGCAATCAAAAGACCGCTGAGTCTCCCATATCAGGGTGTTTAGGGCGACCAACGCTGATTCATACCGTCACATGGCCCAGGCCGCAATAACGTCGACACATTGATAAAATCATTAAGAAAATTCAAAGAAGCCTGGTGGACAGCAAGGCCAGATTTTACAAGATTTCCGCCATTTACATAGGTTTCACTACTCACTTCCTGCAGGCTTGCGAAAAAATCCAAAAATAGGTTATTGAAATCGTCGACACTTTGTGGCGTACTGTTTCAGCGCGCAGCTATAACTGAAAAATCAGAGACACTGGAAGACGCGCATGGGTGAGGCGGATCCTTGGGGAGCACCATGGGTAACGGTGGGATTTCTGCAAATCTGACAAAGACCGGCCCCGAAAGCAGGGTTGCCCGCTTCGAGACGCTGGACGCACTACAGTCGCAAAAAAACCATACCATCCCGCAAGATGTTGCAGATCTGATCTGGTCACGTCGCCTGTTACCTGTGGTCGCACGGGCGGATGACATGCCGGGTCCGTTTGGCACCATGGCTCCCATCAAGGGCGCTGGCGACATGACGATCACTTATGCCGCCTGCCCGCCAATGACTGGCCCATCCCTGCATGCCCATCATCACACGTTCGAAACATTCACGGTCCTCACCGGCCGTTTTGAATTCTCGTTCGGCGATGAGGGCCAGGACACACTCACGCTCGACAAATTCGATTGCATTTCCGTCCTGCCAGGCGTTTATCGCGCCTTTCGCAATATCAGCGATGAGGATGGCCTGTTGCAGGTGATCATCACCGGCGGCATCCATGATCAGAACGACATCATTTTTCCAGCCCACACGGCGCGCGCGATTGCAGCCCATGGCGCGCAGCATCTCGCTTATTTCAAATCCACAGGATTGAACTTCGTGGAGTGATCTGAACAGGGGAGCGGTACGGCAGATAAATCGCCGGGATCGCAATCATAGCAGCAACAAAAACACTAAGGAGGAGGACACCATGATGAAACAGACAAGCAGAAAAGCAATTCTGACCGGAACGACGGCCATATTGCTCAGCACAAGCGCCGCCTTTGCAGCAGAGCCCGCCACAGGCTCCGCAGCAGCGGATCAATTCCGGATTGATGAAATCATCGTAACCGGCAGCAAGATGGGCGCAACCAACCTTCAGGAAACGCCAATCGCCATCACGGCGTTCTCGGCGGAAATTCTTGAAAAAACCGGCATCAAGGATATCCGCGATCTCGCCGGATCGACACCGAACCTGATGGTTGCCCAGAATGGCGCTTTTGCGCAGCTTTACATTCGCGGCATCGGCTCGAACAACACGTTCGCCGGATCGGACCCAAGCACAACCGTGAATATGGACGGCGTTTATATCGCTCGCCCAGGCGCGGTGTTCAACAATTTCATGGATGTCGAACGCATCGAAGTTCTGCGCGGTCCGCAAGGCACACTTTATGGCCGAAACGCGGTCGGTGGCACCATCAACGTCATCTCACGCCTGCCCACAAATGAATTCCATGCCAAGGTACAGGGAACAGTCGGAAATTATAATCTGTTCCGTGGCGAAGGCTATATCAGCGGCCCGATCATTGAAGATAAACTGTTTGCCAGCATCTCGGCCATGGGCAGCAAGCATAACGGTTATTTCGAGAACATCGTCCCATCCGGCAATGACCGCGGCAGCGAAAACACCTGGGGCACACGGGCGCAGATTCGCGCCTTGCCTACGGACAATCTTGAAATCATCGTCCGCGCTGATTACCTGAAAGACACCGGACATTTCGTCGGCAATCAGGCACTGCTGCTGCCGTTCCGGCCCACAGGCGCAACTGGTCCTGTGGATCCTGTAACGGAAAGCATTCGTGGCGACTGGCATAAAGTCGCGCTCGACACACCAAGCGTAACTGATCGCTTCATCTTGGGCACCTCTGGTGAAATCAACTACACCATCTCCGAGGCCGCTGTCCTCAAATCACTGACGGCTTATCGCAAAAGCCATCTGGACTATACAAGCGACACCGACGCGACCGATCTGCATCGTCAGATCACGCTCCAACAAGAACTGCAGCATCAGTTTTCCCAGGAATTCAATCTGACTGGTAAAATCGACGCCCTCAAATATGTCGCCGGCCTGTATTATTTCCAGGAACATATCGACGCCTACTCGACCGTTACGGCCTACAATACCAATCGCGTGACAAATCCGGCTCCGATCGTCGACACCAAGGCATGGGCCGGCTTTGCACAGGCCACCTATGACATCACCGATAAATTCTCAGCCACGGCCGGTATTCGCTACACCGATGAGAAAAAAGATTTCGACCAGTATCTGAATATCTTTACCCAGACCACAGGTGTTTCCCTTGCTGGCTACCCTACTCACTATCTGAGAAGCGGAAAATATAAAGCCTGGACGCCGAAATTCGGTCTTGATTATCATGTCACAGAAGACGTGATGCTTTATGCGTCGGCAACCAAGGGCTTCAAGTCCGGCGGCTTCAATTTCTCAAGCGCGAATAAGTCACAAGGCTTTGCACCGGAAACCCTCTGGAGCTACGAAGCTGGCTTTAAAAGCGAGTTTGCTGACCACCGTGTCCGTTTCAATGGCACCGGGTTCTACTATGACTATAAGAACCTTCAAGTTCAGTCCTTCCTGATGCCGGGCGTCACCGACATCACCAACGCCTCGAACGCGACCGTCAAGGGTATTGAACTCGAACTGCAGACAAGGCCGATTGAGGGTCTCGATATCGGCGGGTCGCTGACTTATCTTAAGGCTGTCTATAAGGATTATCCCAAAGCGCCGATCCCAGGTGCGCCGTTGGTCTTCGATCCTGTGCTGAATATGAATGTCGCGGCGACCATGGACGCTTCGGGCAACTATCTGAACTCGTCTCCGAAATGGACCTATAATCTTTACGCACAATATACGATGGATTTCGGTGACAAAGGTACTGCCTTTGTCCGCGGTGAATATGGTTTTAAAGCCCGCCAGTTCTTCACCGTCGTCAATGACAATGTCCAGACCATGCCCAACTATGATCTGATCAATGCCAGCATCGGCTACACCTCGCCGGATCAGCGCTGGCAGGTTATTGCCTACGGTCGTAACCTTTCAAACACGCAGTATCTGGTTTCGACCGGATCCTTCACTGCGGTTCCAGCCGGTACGCCGGGTGACCCGCGCACCTTCGGTCTTCGTTTGAGCTACGCTTACTAAAACACTTTTTTGATAAGGCGATCCCGATGACTGAGACCCCGACCACTCACATCGACGGCAGTTGCGATCCCGCGTTTTCTCACGTGCGGGACGTGTTCAGCGAAAATTTCCGCAGTCGCGGAGAAATCGGTGCTGCCGTTTGCGTCTATAAAGACGGACGCAAAGTGGTCGATCTCTGGGGCGGGATCGCCAATCCTGATACCGGCACGCCATGGCAGGAAAACACCATCAGTTGCATGATGTCTGTTGGAAAATCCATGACGGCGCTGGCGCTTTTGATGCTGGTGGATCGGGGCCTTGTTGATCTTGAGGCCCCGGTCGCCCGCTATTGGCCTGAATTCGCCCAGAACGGCAAGGAGACCATCACGGTCCGCACGCTGGTGTCTGGCCTTGCAGCTTTGATTTATGCCGATGGCGCTCCGGATGGCTCGGCTTATGACTGGGATATCGTCTGCACGGCGCTGGCTGCTCAGAAACCCGAATGGGAACCGGGCACCCAAGGCGCTTATCATTCCGTCACCTGCGGATATCTTCTGGGCGAGATCGTGCGCCGGGTGGATGGCCGCATGATTGATGTTTTCTTCCGCGAGGAAATCGCCGGGCCGCTTGGCATTGATTACGGTTTTGGCGTCGCCGAGGCAGATTTGCCGCGTGTGGCCGACATTATCCCGAACCCCGCCAGTGTCACTCTGACCCAGACCCAGGATCCTACGACCAAGCTTGGCCGCGCCTGGCGGATACGTCCGAAATCCGCCTCCCCCTATAACACCCATGAATACCGTACGGCGGTTTTTCCGTCTTCGAACGGTCATGGCAATGCCCGTGCCATTGCGCGCGCTTATGCGCTTTTGGGAAATGGCGGCACGCTTGACGGTGTGCGCCTGCTGTCGCCGGCACTGATCGAGGATATTCGCACGGAAAGCTGGCGCGGCATCTGCGGCATGACCGACCGGCCGTTCCGCTATGGCCTCGGATTTTTTCTGAATTATCCACCCATGCTTCCGTTCGGCAGCAATGCGCGCGCCTTCGGTCATCCGGGTGCAGGCGGCGCTATCGGCATCGCCGACCCTGAAGCCGGGCTTGCCATGAGCTATAATCCGAACCTGATGTGTGCGGGCGCAGGCGTTGGCGACCGCTGCGAAGCCCTGGTCGAAGCCGTTCTTGGCAAACAGGCCGTTATTGCGTCATGACAACAGAAGCCCCAATCCTGATCCATGGCACATGCGACCCGGCCTTCGCCGGATTGCGTGAGACCTTGCGGGACAATTTCGCAACCCGTGGCGAAGTCGGGGCTGCCGTCGCGGTCTATCACCATGGTCGGCTTGTGGCTGATCTCTGGGGCGGCATCGCCGATCCTCAGAGCGCAACGCCGTGGGATCGGGACAGCATTGTCTGCATGATGTCGGTGGGCAAGGGCATGGCGGCGCTCTGCCTTTATCGTCTGATCGATCGTGGCGCAGTTGACCTTGATGCCCCGGTTGCCTGTTACTGGCCGGACTTCGCGCAAAACGGCAAGGACGGCATCACCATCCGCATGCTGCTTGGCGGCAAAGCCGGACTGGTCTATGCCGATGCCGCACCGGCGGGCTCGGCCTTCAATTGGGACGTTATGTGCCAGGCGCTCGCGGTCCAGAAACCCGAATGGGAACCGGGCACGCAAGGGGCCTATCATTCCATGACGGCAGGCATTCTGTTCGGCGAAATCATCCGCCGTGTTGACGGCCGAACGGTGGATGTTTTCTTCCAGGAGGAAATCGCCGGGCCGCTTGGCGTTGATTTTCAATTCGGTCTCGATGACACCGACATAGAACGCGTCGCCACCATCATTCCGAACCCGCAAAGCGTCACCCTCAACGCCATCAATGACAGCACGAGCAAGCTTGGACGGGCCTGGCGCATCATGCCGTCGAAGGCTGATTTCTTTAATACCGACAGCTTCCGGCGCGGTGTGTTTCCGTCGGCAAACGGTCATGGCAATGCGCGGGCGGTGGCACGGGTTTTTGCGGCGCTTGGGAATGGCGGAAGCCTTGACGGTTATCATCTGCTGTCCCCTGCCCTGATTGACATCTTAAGAAGCCTGTCATGGGAAGGCGATTGCGGACTGCTTGACCGCCGCTTCCGGTATGGCCACGGATTTTTTCTCAGCAACGAGCTTGCCCCCTTTGGCTCGAACCCGCGCGCCTTCGGGCATCCGGGTGTGGGTGGCGCGATTGGCTTCAGCGATCCCGAAGCCGGTCTCGCCTTCAGCTACAGCCCGAATTTCATGTGTTCCGGCGGTGGTGCCGGTGACCGTTGTGAAGCGCTGATCGCCGCAACCTTCGCCTGCATCGCCCCAGTTTAATCAAGGACAGATAAGCAGATGTCAGACTTCACAGGAAAAATTGCGCTGGTCACCGGGGGAAGCTCCGGCATCGGAGCCACCATCGCCGAAGCCCTTGGGGCGCGCGGTGCCACGGTCGCCGTGGTCGCAAGTTCGAACCCGGCCAAGGCGGCGACTGTGGTCGACGCCATCACCAAGGCAGGTGGTACGGCCCGCGCCTATGCGGTCGACGTGCGCGATGACGTCGCCGTGGCCAAACTTTTTGAAACCGTGACGGCCGATTTCGGCGGGCTTGATATTCTGGTCAATGCGGCCGGCGTATTTCTGCCGAGCCCGATCGGAGAGACGGCTCGCGACAGCCTCGACAAGATGATCGACATCAATATCAAGGGCACCTGGAATTGCCTTCAGGCGGCAACGCCGATCCTGAAAGCCCGTGGCGGCGGCAAGGTCCTGAATTTCGCATCGGTCGCTGGCACCATCGGCGTCAAAGGCTTTGCTTTGTATTCCGCGAGCAAGGCAGCCATTGTCATGCTGACCCGTACTGCCGGGGCCGATCTCGCACCTTTCGGGATCAACGTAAACGCCGTCGCACCGGGCAATACTGAAACTCCCATGAATGAAGCCATGCGCAACGCGCCTGAAATGGCTGACATGCTCGACGGCATGAAACGCATGACCCCAAGCGGCGTAACCTTCTCGAAACCGCAGGAAATCGCCGCCGCCGCGCTTTATCTTTTGTCCGATGCGGCACGTCCGGTTTTCGGCTCGACGCTCGTTATCGACGAAGGCATCTCGGCGGCGATCGGGTAAGGACAAAAAGATGGCCGGGACAGTGCAAAAAAATACTCCCTACGCATGGTATGTGGCGATCCTGCTGTCGTCGGCCCATCTTATTTCCTTCATCGACCGTTTTGTCATGAGCCTTGTGCTTGTGCCCATCAAGACCGAGCTTGGGCTGAGCGATACCCAGCTCGGCCTGTTGCATGGCACCGGGTTCGTGATCCTTTACACCGTGGCGGCCATCCCGCTTGGCCGCATGGCCGATCTGGGCAACCGCCGCAATCTGATCATCGGCGGCATTCTGATCTGGAGCTTGGCCACCACCGCCTGCGGACTGGCCAATTCCTTCAACAGCCTGTTCGCAGCCCGGATCGCCGTCGGATTTGGCGAGGCGGCGCTGGTCCCGGCCGCCATGTCCCTGATCGCCGCCTATTTCTCGCGCGAGAAACTTTCGCGAGCAGTCGGCACTTTCACCATGGGGGCGTCGCTTGGTAAGTCGGTCGCCCTGATTATTGGCGGTGCGACGCTCGCCTGGCTCGTGACCCGCGGCGGACTTGCATTGCCCGGCATGATGCATGCGTCGCCCTGGCAGGGGCTTTTCATCCTGGCAAGCCTTCCGGGCGTCGCGGTAGCGCTGTTGCTTCTGACCGTTCGCGAACCGGCCCGGGTGCGCGAGGCCCATCACGCGAAACCGAGCGTGCGTGAAGTTTTCGCCTATATCAACGGGCAACGTCCAGCCTATCTCTGGCATACGATCGCGTCCGCCGCCGCCATCCTGCTGGTTCAATCCTATGCCGCCTGGGCCCCGACATTTTATATCCGCTTTTTCGCCTTCACTCCCGCCGAGGCCGGCCTTGCCGTCGGAATGGTCGTGCTGGTGGCGGGCCCGCTCGGGCATATCACCGGCGGCTATCTCACCGATAAATTTCAGGCCCGCGGCGTCACCGGCGCACCGGGGCTCGTGATCGGCAGCATGTTGGTTTTGGCGATCCTGCCTGCGGTTATATTCTGCACCACACGCAACCAGACCCTGTCGCTCGCCGCCTATGGCTTGCTGACCTTTTGCACCACCGCCGCAGCGCCGCCCGGACTTTCGGGTATTCAGCTGATCACCCCCGAACGGTTGCGCGGCATCATGAGCGCCTGTTTCCTCGCTGCCGTCACCTTCATCGCGATCGGCATGGGGCCGACGCTGATCGGGATTATGACCGATAAACTCTTCGGCAATGAACAGGCCCTTGGCTCATCATTGCTGCTTGCAACCATTGTCTTTGCGATCTTTGGCGCCGTAGCCGCCAGGATGAGTCGCGCTCCTGCAAAGGTCGCACTCGCGGCGCTCGCCGAAGCATAGACAACACGCCTTACCACCTTAACAAGCCGCTGCGGTCACAGCACAGCGGAACGGGACTTTTTGTCCCCATAGATCAGGAGTAGACCATGAAAAAGACAGAAAAAGTCATCATCACCTGCGCCATCACCGGGTCGATCCATACCCCGACCATGTCGCCCTATCTGCCGATCACGCCCGAACAGATCATCGAACAATCGGTCGAAGCCGCCGAGGCTGGCGCCGCCATCCTGCATCTTCATGCCCGTGATCCGATTGATGGCCGGCCGTCCCCCGATCCGGAACTGTTCATGCAGTTCCTGCCGCAGATCAAGCAGCGCACCAATGCCGTGGTCAATATCACCACCGGCGGCGCTCCGGGCTTCAGCGAAGACGATCGTCTGGCAGCCCCCCTCCGGGCTCAGCCGGAGATGACGTCGCTCAACATGGGTTCGATGAATTTCGGCGTGTTCGGGCTCGCTGACAAATACACGGACTGGAAGCACCCTTGGGAAAAGCCGTTTCTCGAAGCCAGCGCCAAATTTGCCGCCAATCACAATTTCGCACTGATTGAACGCATCATCCGCGAACTTGGCGAAGGCCATGGCACCAAATTCGAATATGAATGCTATGACCTTGGCCACCTCTATAACGTGGCCCATTTCGCCGATCGCGGGCTGATCAAGCCGCCGTTCCTTATTCAGGGAATTTTCGGGGTTCTGGGTGGCATCGGTGCCGATCTTGAAAACCTGACCTTGATGAAACAGACCGCCGACCGGCTGTTTGGCGATGACTATTATCTGTCCTGTTTCGGCATCGGGCGGGCGCAGATGCGCTTCCTCACCATGTCGGCCATGATGGGCGGCAACGTGCGCGTCGGCCTTGAAGACAGCCTGATGATCGGGCGCGGCCAGCTGGCCAAAAGCAATGCCGAACAGGTCCGCAAGATCCGCAGCATTCTGACTGAACTCGGCATCGAGATCGCCACCCCCGATGAAGCCCGGCAGATGCTGGCGCTCAAGGGCGGCGATCAGGTCGCATTCTGATAAAAGGGATATCCTACGATGCGTTTCGCGACCGATACCGGCGGCACATTCACTGATCTCGTGGTCGAGGAGGATGATGGCAGCATCAGCATGTACAAGGCGTCGACCGTTCCCGGAGACCCTGTGCAAGGCGTGCTGGCCGCATTGACCCTGGCGGCGGAAGATCGCGGGCTCAGCCTCGCCGATCTTCTGGCGCGGGGGAAGACCTTCATCCATGGCACGACCCATGCGATCAACGCCATCATCACCGGGCGCACGGCCAAAACCGCGCTTCTCGTGACCGAGGGGCACCGGGATATCCTGGTGTTCCGTGAAGGCGGCCGGATCGAGCCGTTCAACCATACGGTGCCCTACCCGAAACCCTTTGTTCCGCGTGCGCTCACGTTCGAAATTCCTGAACGGATTATCTATAACGGCGCGGTGCAAACCCCGCTCAACGAAGCCGTCGTGCTTGAGCTGGCCAACCGTCTGCGTGAAGAAAAGATCGAGGCGGTGGCCATCTGTTTCCTGTGGTCGACCATCAACCCGGCTCATGAATTACGCGTGGGTGCCTTGTTGCAGGACCATCTGCCCGGCGTGCCGGTCAGCCTGTCCCACGCGGTCAATCCGACCATGCGCGAATTTCGCCGGGCCTCCTCCACCGCCATCGATGCGTCCCTGAAGCCCTTGATGGGACGCTATCTCGGCAGCCTTGAAGCGCGCATGAAAGAGGCCGGGTTTGCGGGCGAAGTCATGGTGCTCACAAGCGCAGGCGGCATGATGGCGGCAAGCGACGTGGCCGCAGCGCCCATTCGCGTTATCAATTCCGGACCCAGCATGGCGCCCATCGCCGGGCATCATTATGCGGCGCTTGAAGGCAGTCACGAAAACGCCATTGTCGCCGACACCGGCGGCACCACTTATGACATCAGTCTGGTGCGCGGCGGCCATATCCCGATGACGCGGGAACTGTGGATCGGCCAACCCACACGCGGCAATCTCGTCGGCTATCCATCGGTCGAGGTCAAAAGCGTCGGCGCGGGCGGCGGCTCCATTGCGAGCGTTGACGCGGGCGGGCTTCTCCATGTGGGCCCCATGAGCGCGGGCGCGCAGCCTGGCCCCGTCTGTTACGGCCGGGGCGGCACTCTGCCGACCGTCACCGATGCTTCGGTGGTGCTTGGCTACCTCGATCCGGATTTCTTCCTTGGCGGCGCTATGAAGCTCGACCGCGAGGCAGCCGCGCGGGCCATTGAGATCCATGTGGCCCAGCCACTTCAGGTCTCGGTCGAGGAAGCAGCCTGGAACATCATTCATCTGTCGACGGAAAACATGGTCCAGGCCATAGCCGACATCACCGTGGCACAAGGCATCGACCCCGCAGGCGCGGTGCTGATCGGTGGCGGCGGCGCGGCCGGTCTCAATTCGACCTTCATCGCCCGCCGGCTTGGCTGCCATCAGCTCGTCATTCCGGAAACCGGCGCGGCGCTTAGTGCCGCCGGTGCCATGATGTCGGACCTCACCGGCGAATTCGCCGCGAGCCTGTTCACAACCACCGCCGAATTCAATTTCGATAAGGTCAATGAGACGCTTTATAACCTGCGGGCCGACTGCGATCAATTTGTGCGCCGGTCAGGTATCAAGGCCATAAAAATCGACATCAAGGTCATCGCCGAAGCACGCTATGAAAATCAGGTGTGGGACATCGATGTGCCGCTCCCGATCACACGCTTCCGATCGGACGATGATGTCACGGCCTTCCACAGCGCGTTTGATGAAGTCCATAAACAGATCTTCACAATCAATGATCCGGGCTCGCCGGTTGAAGTCGTCGGCCTGAGGGCGACCGTGCGCTGCAAAGTTCGCCCGCATGCAAATTTCCAGCTGTCGGCCAAAGCAGACCAGACCGTAAAAGCCGCCACCCGCCGCGCCTATTTCCAGGACGCAGGCTGGACCGATGCCGTGATCCATCGCCTTGATGCCATGCCTGTCGCTCAGGAATTCAGGGGCCCCGCGATCATTGAATCCCCGTTTACAACCATTGTTGTCGATCCGGAGGCGCGCGCACAGCGCTCCGCCAACGGCAGCATCATCATTCATCCCTGACGGAGTGGAGACCATGACAGACATCACTCTGAACGGTGCGGAACTCGCGATCCTGAACAGCCGCTTTGAAGGCGTCGTGCGCAAGATGGCCAATACGCTGTTGCGTACCGGCCGCTCGGGTGTGCTCAACCGCGCCAAGGACTTTTCCTGCTGCATCGTCACCGCCGATTGCGAACTGCTTGCTGCCGCTGAAAGTCTGCCGATCCATGTGCTGTCCGGCCCCGACATGATGGCCCGCAGCATGAAGGACTTTCACCCCCTGCTCACACGCGGTGACGCTTTCCTGCATAATTCGCCCTATCATGGCTGCTCGCACCCGGCGGACCTGAGCCTGCTGGTGCCGGTTATCGATGATGACGGCGTGCATCGTTTCACCGTCGTTGCCAAAGCCCATCAGGCCGATATCGGGAACTCGGAACCGACGACCTATATGGGCAATGCCCGCGACGTCTATCATGAAGGGGCGCTGATTTTTCCTGCCGTGCAGGTGCAGCGGGACTATCAGGATATCGGCGACATCATCCGCATGTGCGAAATGCGTATCCGTGTGCCGGAACAATGGCGCGGCGATTATCTCGCCACCGTCGGCGCGGTGCGCATCGGCGAAAAAGAACTGATGGCCATGGGCCGTGATGTCGGCTGGGACAAACTGGACGCCTTCGCACGGCAATGGTTCGACTATAGCGAAGCGGCCATGATCGAAGCCTTGAAGGCGCTGCCGGATGGCACGGTCTCGGGGTCAAGCACCCACGACCCCTTCCCCGGCATGCCCGCCGAGGGCGTCACCATCACCTCGCATATCACCATCGACACGACTGACAGCCGCATCACCGTCGATCTCACCGACAATCCCGATTGCCTGCCCTGCGGCATGAACCTGAGCGAGGCTTGCGCCCGCACGGCGGCGATGATCGGTGTCTTTAATTCCGTCGATCACCGGGTTCCGAAAAACGCGGGCGCGTTCCGGCGCATCAATGTGCAATTACGGCGCGGCTGCATCGCCGGAATTCCCGAACATCCCTTCAGTTGTTCGGCGGCCACCACCAATATTGCCGACCGTGTCGCCAACAGCGTTCAGGTGGCCATTGCCCGTCTTGGCCAGGGGGCCGGAATGGCCGAAGTGGGCGCGGTCATTGCCCCGTCCGCAGGTGTTATTTCAGGTGTCGATGTTCGGAACGGCAAGGCCTTCGTCAATCAGATCTTCCTGGCCTTTTCCGGTGGAGCCGCAAGCCCCCATGCCGATGCCTGGTGGACCACCGCCCATGTGGGCAATGCCGGAATGTGCTGCATCGACGGCGTTGAACTCGATGAACTTTATCAGCCGATCCTGGTCAAAAAACGCGGCTTTGTCACCGACAGTGAAGGCGCTGGCGAATATACCGGCGCGCCATCGACCGTGGTTGAATTCGGCCCGCTTATGGGTGCGTTCGATATCGGCTATGGCTCTGACGGTCATATCAACGAGCCAAAGGGCGTGCGTGGCGGCCAGAATGGCGGACGGGCCGAACAATGGCTGAATCGCAATGACGGCTCTGTCGAACAGCTTCCATCCTGTGCGCTTGTGCATGTGACAGCGGGCGACGTCATCACTGCCATTTCCACCGGTGGCGGCGGTTACGGACATCCGGTTTCCCGCGCTCCGGAATCAGTCGCAAACGACGTGCGCGAGGGATATCTCACGTCCGAACGCGCCCGCACCGTCTATAAAGTGGTGCTGGACGCCGCCGGGCAATGTGATCGCATAGAAACCAATCGACTGAGGACAGATTCATGACCAGCGCACAACGCGTCATCATCACCGCCGGGGCCTCGGGCATCGGTCTTGCAACCGTCGAACGGTTCCGTGCGGCCGGTGCTCTGGTCGCCATCTGCGATGTGGATGAAGCCAAGCTCGCCGCCGCCGCCATTGCCCACCCCGGCCTTGTCACAAGCAAGGTCGATGTGTCGAAATCCGATCAGGTGCAAAGCTTTATCGAGACCGTTCAGGCACGTCTCGGCGGCGTTGATGTTCTTGTGAACAACGCCGGGATCGCCGGAGAGATCGGCCCCATCGAGGATATCAGCGACGACGGCTGGACGGCATCTTTCAACGTCAATATCCATGGCGCGTTTTTCATGATGCGGGCTGTGGTGCCGCTGATGAAGGCGCAACGGTCGGGCGCAATCATCAATATCTCCACCGGATCGACCGTGACCCTGCCGCTCAATCGGTCGCCCTATATCGCATCGAAATGGGCGATTGAAGGTCTGACCCGGGCCGCCGCGCGGGAACTTGGGCCGCATAACATCCGCGTCAATGCCATCCGCCCCGGCTTTGTCGACAGCGAGCGCATGCGCGGCATTCTCGGCGACATCGCGCAGAAACGCGGGGTCGAGCTTGGCGAGGTCGAAGCTGAAGTTCTTCAGTATATCTCCATGCGCAGCAAGGTGCAGCCGCAGGAGATCGGGGACATGGCCGTGTTCCTCGCGTCAGACAAAGCGCTCCATGTGACCGGGCAGTTGATGTCCGTCGACGGCAATATCGAGTGGGAATGAGAAAAGGAATATAATGTGGCACGCATCCCTCCCCTGAGCGCCGAAGACCTGAAGGCGCGCAATGTCGATCTGTCCTTCATTGGTGCGGATTTCCACGAATTGCCCAACAGCATTCCGACGCTCGCCTATAAACCCGAAATCCTGAAAGCCAGTGGCGCCCTCTGGGCCGCTATCATGCAACAGGGGACGGTCGACAAGGGTCTGAAATGGATGGTCGGTTATCTCGCCAGCATGTCAGCGGGCTGCCAGTATTGTTCGGCCCATACGGCTACAGGCGCGAATGGCAACGGCGTGTCGGCGGAAAAACTTGAAGCGATCTGGGATTATGAAACCAGTCCACTATTCAGCGATGCCGAACGCGCGGCGTTCCGCCTGGCCCAGAATGCGGGACAAGTGCCGAACGCGGTCACCGACGAAAATTTCACCGATCTGCGGCAGCATTTCAGCAATGAGGATCTGGTTGAGATCATCTCGGTGATTGCCCTTTATGGCTTTTTCAATCGCTGGAACGACACCATCGGCACCGAGCTTGAATCAAGCCCCCGCCAGTTCGCCCAACAGCATCTGAGCGGCCATGGCTGGCACATCGGCCAACATGAGTGATCAGCTCCAGCCTCCGCCCAGAGCCTTGATGAGCGCGATGTTGGCGTTATAGCGCTGCCCCATAATCTGGAGAGAGGTCACCTTGGCCGTGAATTCGGTCGCCTGCGCCGTCACCACATTCAGGTAACTGACCGTTCCCGCCTTATATTGATTGATTGTCAATTTGGTGGTGAGTTCGGCCGCCTTCACAGCTTCGGCCTGAACGACATATTCCTGCCCGAGCACACGCAGCGCGGACAGGTTGTCTTCAACATTCTGAAGCGCGGTAAGCACTGTTTGCCGGTAGTTGGCGACCGATTGATCGTAAGCGGCGGCGGCCTGATCGCGGACCGCGAAACGGGCCCCGCCATCAAAAATGGTCAGGGCAAGATCTGCCCCGAGCGACCAGACCCGGTTGGGCAGATTGAACAGGTCTGAAATCGAAACGCTACTGTAATCATTGCTTCCGCTTAGGGTGATGGTGGGGAAGAACGCGGCCACGGCCACCCCGATTTGCGCATTTGCAGCGGCCATCAAACGTTCCGCCGAGGCCACATCCGGGCGGCGCTCAAGCATCTGGCTTGGCACACCCGCCGGAATATCCGGCAAGGCCATGGCCGGCTCCAATCGAACCGCCAGAGCAAACGACGCCGGAGGCTTGCCGATCAAGGCAGCAATCGCATGTTCCAGTTGGGTGCGTAGCACATTGGTGTCGATGGCTTGCGCCTGAGCGGCCAGCAACTGGGTTTGTGCCAGCATCACATCGGTCTTGGCGACGACCCCGGCCTTATACCGGTTCTGGGTCATGGTCAGGGAGCGTTCATAAGCGGCCACCGTATCCTTGAGCAAAGCCGCCTGCGCATCGACAATCCGCAAGGATGCATAGTTCGTGGCCAACTGAGCCTGCAAACTCAGGCGTGTGGCGGCGAGCGTGTCAGCCGAGGATTGCGCGTTTGCCGCATCGGACTCGATCGTCCGGCGAATACGGCCCCAGACATCCGGCTCCCAACTGGCTGTCAGCCCTGCCGTGTAGACGGTGCTGACGGTTCTACTTGTAGTTCCAGGCGTGGTCGTTGTACTCGACCCTGAGCCAATATTACCGCGGCTCACTCCGCCATTCGCGCCTATCACCGGCCAAAGACTGGCCTTGGCCCCCGCGAGGACTGCGAGTGCCTGTCGGTAACTTGCCTCTGCCGCAACCAGCGTCTGGTTGGCCGTGCTGCATTCGACCATCAATTGATCAAGCAGCGGGTCATCGTAAACGCGCCACCATTCACCCCGGTCCGCAAGATCGGCCGGACTGGCTGGCCGCATTATGGCCGAGGCTTCCTTGTATTGATCAGGAACTTCCTTTTTGTCCGGTAGATCCGACGGCCGATGATAATTCGGCCCGACCGCGCAGGCTGAACAGAGAAGGGATATCACCGCAATTCGAAGCGAATGCCGCATTCAAACCTCCCCCCCGGCCAGACGTTGGCGGAAACGTCCGATCCTGATCCGCAGCCGGTCAAGCGTGAGGTAAACCACCGGCGTGGTGTAAAGTGTCAAAACCTGACTGACGAGCAATCCGCCGACGATGGAGACGCCAAGCGGCTGTCGCGTCTCCGCCCCGTCTCCGGTCACAAGCGCCAGTGGAAGCGCCCCGAACAAAGCCGCAAGCGTGGTCATCAAAATGGGCCGCAAGCGCAACAGACAGGCGCGATAGATCGCCTCCCGGGCACTGGTATTTTCCCGCCGTTCGATCTCGATTGCGACATCGATCATCATGATGGCGTTTTTCTTGACGATACCGATCAGCAAAATAACCCCGATAAAGGCAATGATACTGAAATCCATGCCAACCACCAGCAAAGCCAGAATGGCCCCGACCCCGGCCGAGGGCAAGGTCGACAGGATCGTCAAGGGATGCACAAGGCTTTCATAGAGAACGCCGAGCACAATATAAATGGTCATCAGTGCCACAAGAATGAGCATGGGCTGACTGCTGAGGGATTCCTGGAATACCTTGGCGCTGCCCTGGAAACTTGCGGTGATTCCTGATGGCACAGCGATTTTCGCCAAAGCCTGATCGATGGCAATGGTCGCATCGCCAAGCGAGACGCCCTTTGCGAGGTTGAAGGAAATTGTGCTCGCGGCCAACTGCCCCTGATGATTGACGACAAGCGGCGTCATTGTGGGCGTGATTTTCGCAAAGGCATCCAGAGGAATAATCCGGCCGGTCGAGCCAACGAAATATATATCCTCAAGCGACTGCCGACTTTGCAGGAAAGTGGGCGCGGCTTCCATCACAACATAATATTGATTGAGCGGCGCATAGATGGTCGATATCAGCTTCTGACCGAACGCATCGTTCAGTGTGCTGTCAAAAACCGAAAAATCTATACCAAGCCGCGATGCTGTGTCGCGGTCGACCGATAATGAAGTTTGCAGGCCCTTGTCCTGTGCATCCGTGTTGACGTCTTCGAGCTGCTTCAGATTGCTCATGGCCTCCCGGATGCGCGGCTCCCATTCCCGCAGCAGTTTGAGATGATCCGACTGCAACGTATATTGATACTGTCCGCCGCTTTGCCGCCCGCCAATCCGCAGATCCTGCGCCGATTGCAGAAACAGCGAGGCTCCGGCCACGTCTCGGAAATGTGAGCGCAAACGGTCGTTCACGGCACCCGCCGAAATTTTTCGCTCTTTGAGCGGCTTCAGGACCACGAACATATTGCCCGAATTCCGTTGCCCGCCTCCCGTTGACGCAATCACATGGGCCACGGCCGGGTCCTTGCCGACGATGGCTTCAAACTGGGTGACCTTTTTGCTCATGGACTGAAACGACGTAGACTGATCGGCCTGCATGCTGCCAAGCATCAATCCGGTGTCCTGTTGCGGGAAAAATCCCTTGGGCACATGGACATATAACCAGACATTAAACGCGATCGTGGCCAACAGGATAAGCAACAGGGTTTTGCTGTGATCGAGCGACCAGCCGAGTGTGCGTCCATAGCCAGCCTGCACACGGTCAAACAGACTGGTGAAAAACGATGGCTTCTCCACCTCTGGCTTTCGCCGCAGCCAGAGCGCGCATAGCATCGGTGTGGCGGTCAGGGATATGACCAGCGACACCAGGATGGCAATGGACAGGGTCACGGCGAATTCGCGGAACAGGCGTCCGACAATACCGCCCATGGCCAGGATGGGAATGAAGACGGCGATCAAGGACAGGCTCATCGACAACACCGTAAAGCCGACCTCGCGTGAGCCCAGCAATGCAGCGGCTTTGGGCTTCATGCCGCTTTCGATATGGCGCATGGTGTTTTCAAGCACGACGATGGCGTCATCGACGACAAATCCAGTGGCCACAGTAAGCGCCATAAGCGACAGATTGTTCAGGCTGTAACCAAGCAGATACATAGCCGCGAGCGTACCGAGCAAGGACACCGGCACGGCAATCCCCGGAATGAGCGTCGCCCGGCCATGGCGCAGGAACAGAAACACCACGAGAATGACAAGCCCGATCGAGATCGCCAGCGTCTGTTCGACTTCATAAAGCGAAGCCCGGATGGTTGTGGTGCGCTCCATCGACACCCGCATATCAATGGCCGCCGGAATGGACGCCCGCAAAAAAGGCAGCATGTCGCGCACACGGGCCACGGTATCGAGAATATTTGCCCCAGGCTGACGGAACACGATCAGCTGGATCGCCGGCATGCCGTCCGTCAATCCCATATTGCGGATATCCTGGACGCTATCTATGACATCGGCCACATCGGTCAGACGTACGGCAGCCCCGGTCTGCCTGTTGTAGCCGACAACCAGCGGCGCATAATCGGCGGCGACCGAAGCCTGATCATTGGCGCCGACCTGCCATTGCCGTTCGTGGTCATCAATGATGCCTTTCGGCCGTTTGACATTTGTGCTCGCGATGGCGGTGCGTAGGGCATCAAGGCCAATGCCGCGTGCATTCAGCGCCGGAAGATTGACCTCCACGCGCACCGCAGGCAAAGCACCACCACTGACCGTCACCTGCCCGACCCCGTCGATTTGCGAAATGCGTTGGGCGAGAATGGTCGAGGCGGCGTCATACATCTGACCCCGGGTCTTACTGTCCGACGTGAGGGTAATGATCATCACCGGCGCATCCGCCGGATTGACTTTGCGATAGGTCGGGTTGCTCGGCAGGTTTGCGGGCAAGGTGATGCGCGCCGCATTGATAGCGGCCTGGACATCCCGCGCCGCGTTATCGATGTTTTTCGTCAGATCGAATTGCATGACCACACGCGAGGAGCCAAGCGAGCTGCTCGACGTTAATTCATTGATGCCGTCAATGGTCCCAAGCGCCCGCTCAAGCGGTGTCGCGACAGTCGCCGCCATGGTGTCGGGGCTAGCACCGGGAAGGCTCGCCTGGACAATGATGGTGGGGAAATCCACCTGCGGCAAAGGCGACACCGGCAACATGATGAAGCCGAGAATGCCGGCCAAAGCAATGGCCACTGTCAACAGCATGGTGGCCACCGGGCGCTCTATGAATATCCGCGAGATATTCATTCCGGCACTCCCTCCTCGACCGGGTCGAAGCGCCGCGCCAATCGATCAAAGGCGAGATAGATCACCGGCGTTGTGAACAGGGTCAGGACCTGGCTGACCAGCAACCCGCCAACCATGGTCAGACCAAGCGGATGCCGCAACTCGCTGCCCATGCCGGTCCCGAGCATCAGCGGCATGGCCCCAAGCAGCGCTGCCATGGTGGTCATGAGGATCGGGCGCAAGCGCAGCAAACAGGCCTGTCGGATCGCATCATGGGGGCTCAGGCCCTGATGGCGCTCCGCATCAAGGGCAAAGTCGATCATCATGATGGCGTTTTTCTTGACGATGCCGATCAACAAAACAATGCCGATAATGGCAATGACATTGAGATCATTGCCCGACAGGATCAAAGCAAGCAAGGCCCCCACCCCCGCCGAAGGCAAGGTGGACAGAATTGTGACCGGATGGATGTAGCTTTCATACAGAACGCCAAGCACGATATACATGGTCACGATCGCGGCCAGTACCAGAAAAATCTGGTTACCAAGCGCCGATTTGAAAGCCAATGTCGCGCCCTGAAATTCGCTGCGCAGGCTTGCCGGCATCCCTAGGTCTCGTTGGTTCTGTTCGATTGTGTCGACAGCCTCACCAAGCGACACTCCGGGCGCAAGATTGAAGGATATGGTCGTCGCCGGAAATTGATTGAGATGATTGATAACAAGATCCGAGCGTTTTTCGCTCACTCGAACGAATGTCGCCATGGGGACTTGCGTCGTCACATTATTGATGGTCCCCGGCACATAAAGGCTCAGGATATCCTGTGGGTGCGTGCGGAATTCCGGCGATGTCTCAAGCACCACACGATATTGATTGGCCTGGGTGAAAATGGTCGAGATCAAACGCTGGCCAAAGGCGTTGTAAAGCGCTGTATCGATATCCGCCACCTTGACGCCCACACGCGCCGCCGCATCGCGATCAATCTGGACGTAACTTTGCAGTCCCTGACTTTGAAGATCCGTCGCCACATCGCGAAGTTCCGGCAACGTTTGCAGACGCGCCATCAATTTCGGTGTCCATTCCCCAAGTTCGGGAGGGTCTGACGTGTCGAGCGTGAAGCTGTATTGCGTGCGGCTCACCCGGTCGTCGATGGTCAGGTCCTGCACCGGCTGCAGATAGAGCGTGATACCCGACACCTCCCGCACATTGTCCTGAATTCTCCGGATCACCGCCGGGGCGCGGTCACGTCCGCTGCTCAGGGATTTGAGATTGATCAGTATGCGGCCGCTGTTGAGAGTGCTGTTGATGCCGTCCACACCAATAAAGGACGACAGGCTTTCAACCGCCGGATCTTTCAGAATTTGCAATGCGAGGCTGCGCTGGCGTTCTGCCATGGCAGTAAAGGAAATCGTCTGCGGTGCCTCGGTCACCGCTTGCAGGGCACCGGTATCCTGGGTCGGGAAAAACCCCTTGCTCACAACCGTCGCCAGAAAAACCGTCAGTACCAAGGTCAGGACCGCAACGATCAGTGTCAATGTCTGCCGCGCCAGAACCCAATCCAGCGCCTTTGCATAAGCCGCAATCAAGCGCTCGAAGGCGTCCCCGAGAGCTTTGAGGATTTTCGGCTGTTCGTCAGGATCTTCATGACGCAGAAGATGCGCGCACATCATCGGCGTCAAGGTCAATGACACCACGGCCGAAATCAAAATGGCGATGGCGAGCGTGATGGCGAATTCGCGGAACAGCCGCCCCACCACTTCCTTCATGAACAGCAAGGGGATCAAGACCGCGAGCAACGACACCGTCAAAGAAATAATCGTGAAGCCGATCTGCCGCGAGCCTTTGAGGGCGGCCTCGAACGCGTTCTCCCCCTGCTCCACATAGCGGGAGATGTTTTCAATCATGACAATGGCGTCATCGACCACAAAGCCCGCGGCGATGGTCAGAGCCATCAGCGACAGGTTATTGATGGTGAAACCCGCCAGTTCCATGACTGCAAATGTCCCGATGAGCGACAACGGAACCGCAATGCTTGGAATGATCGTCGCCCGGAAACTGCGCAGAAACAGAAAAATCACCATGACGACCAAAAAGACGGCCATGCCGAGCTCGATCTGAACATCGCGCACCGAGGCGCGGATGGTGATGGTGCGATCGGTGAGGATCTCAAGATTGACGGAGGCTGGCAGCCCGGCTCGCAACTGCGGCAACAGGGCCTTGATGCGATCCACGGTCTCGATCACATTGGCGCCGGGTTGGCGCTGCACATTGATGATGATGGCAGGCGTGATAGTCAGCGGATCAGCCTTGCCGGCCCAGGCGGCGAGACGCACATTTTCGGCATCGTCCACGGCTGCGGCGATATCCGACAAACGAATGGGCGCACCGGCCTTATAGCCGACGATCAAATCACGGTAAGCGGCGGCCGAGGTCAGCTGATCGTTCGCGTCGATAGTGCTGGCGATGGCCGGTCCGTCGAAACTGCCCTTGGCCTGATTGACGTTCCCGGCAATGATGGCTGTGCGCAGATCATCCAGCGACAAACCCAAAGACGCGAGCGCGCGGGGATTTGCCTGGATACGCACCGCGGGCTTTTGTCCGCCGGACAGGGTGACAAGTCCAACTCCGGTCACTTGCGACAGTTTCTGTGCAATCCGGGTATCGCCCAAGTCCTGCACTTTCGGCAAAGCCAGAGTGTCCGATGTGAGCGACAGGGTCAGGACCGGGGCATCGGCGGGGTTGACTTTGTTGTAGATGGGCGGCGCGGGCAGATCGGTCGGCAAAAAGCTTGTGGCGGCATTGATCGCGGCCTGTACCTCCTGCTCCGCCACATCGAGTTGGAGCTCCAGGGCAAAGCGCAAGGTGATGACCGAGGCTCCCCCCGAACTCGACGACCACATTTCCTGCAAACCCGGCATCTGGCCGAACTGCCGTTCCAGCGGCGCGGTGATCGAGGAGGTGATCACATCGGGGCTTGCCCCCGGATAGAGGGTCGTAACCTGAATGGTCGGATAATCGACCTGAGGCAAAGCTGACTGAGGCAGCTGACCGAACGCCACGAGCCCGGCAATCAGAATGGCGATCATCAGGAGACTGGTGGCAATCGGTCTGCGGATAAACGGCTCTGACGGGTTCATGGCTATTTCTGCTTGCCAGCCGAGGCGGGAGACCTTGTCACCATGGTGATCGGTGCTCCTTCCCGCAGTTTATCCGTCCCTTCTGTCACTACACTGTCTGTGGCGCTCAGCCCCTTGGTCACGACGATGCGATCGCCATATAACGGGCCAAGCTCCACCTTACGAATTGATGCCGTCTGCTTTGGCGTCACCACATAGACATAGGTTCCAGGTGCCCCCGTTTGGATAGCCCCCTGCGGCACGACCACCGCGCCATGCAGGGTATCGATCGTCAGCCGGATATTGACAAACTGACCGGGAAACAACCGGCTTGCTTTGTTTTCGAACAACCCCTTGAACATCAAAGTTCCGGTGGTGCTGTCGATTTGATTGTCGAGCGCCAGAAGCTTGCCACTATCAAGTATGGTCTTCCCGGTGCGGTCGAGCGCATCGACCGTCAGTTCGCGCTGTTTGCCATTGGCATCGCGCAATTTCTCCATGACTTTCGGCAGATTTTCCTGCGGGACGGCAAAGACGGCGGTGATCGGCTGAAGCTGAGCAATGATGACAATGCCGTTCACGTCGGTTGTGGAGACCAGATTTCCGACTGTGACCTGACGCAATCCGGCAATCCCCGTTATAGGGGCCGTGACCTTGGTAAAGACCACATTCAAGCGCGCCGTGTCCACGCTCCCTACGTCCGAGGCGACGGTGCCTTCCAGTTGCTTGACCAGGGCCTGCTGATCGTCGACCTGCTGGCTCGCAATGGAATCCTGGGCGAGCAGCGTTTGATAGCGCTTCAAATCCAGACGTCCGGAATCAAGCTGTGCCTGATCCCTTGCCAGCTGCCCCACGGCAGCCTTGAGCGTCGCATCAAAGGGACGTGAATCGATCCTGGCGATCACACTGCCCGCCTTGACCAGATCGCCTTCTTTAAACAGCAGGTCTTGCAACAGGCCATCGACCCGTGTGTGCACCGTGGCCTGTTCACGTGCCGTTATGGTTCCAAGCGCGGTGATGATAATGGGAACATCGGCAATTTCGGCCTTGGCAATAACCGCCGGAACCACGCGATCACCAGCGCCTTTCTTGCCATGGCCCGCAGTGGTTGAGTCCGGAGTGTTGTGGCTGTGCCACCACCAGCCGCCAAGCCCAAGAACGATGAGCAACAGAACCAACGCCGGCTTTTTCAAGGTCTGCTTAATCGTCGCCCCCCAATGACTTGAGAATTGCATGCGATTGTTAGCGGAAACTTAAACCACGTACTGAAGTCACGTAATAAGGTTAACGCTTGCCAGTATAAGGCAACCAGTGGGACTGACGTCACAAAATTCTGTGTTCATTTACATTTCTGGCCCGGATACGACGGAAAACGACCGCGAGGCGCATGCAGGGGCAACCAGCTTAGCTATGCTGAGGATCTTATTCTAAAAAAAGGGATGTCCACATGAAATTTATCTCCAGCCTTTTGATTGCTGGCCTCATGACCAGCTCCGCCTGGGCAGACAAGCCGAAACCCGTCGAAGAGACCATGATCGAAATTTATCATATCGTGCCCGGCCAGCATGAAGCCTTCCTTGAATCCATCAAAAAGCTCGATGAGATCAATGTCAGCGTCGGCCTGCCGCCGCGTCAGCTTTATATCCATAGCGATGGCGCCGGTTGGGATTTCGTCCTGATCCAGCCCGCCACGACCCCGGCCGACAAGAAAGAGGCTCTGGCCGCCGCCATGGTCAAGGCGAACATGCCGTCAGGCCCCAAATATTTCTTTGAATCGCGCAAATTTATCCAGCGCCACGACGATACCGTTGCCCAAGGGCCTACCACCGCCTCGGATTACCTCGCGCGCCGCTGATTTTCCGCGAGTCGCGGCGGTTTCGCGGAGGCCCCGCTTTGGCTGATCCGCTGCGCCCTGCCTAACATGCTGGAAAAAGGATCAAAGCCGCTCGGGGTGGCCACGACTTGATTTGTTGCCACGCACGGGGGTAAGATTTCTGAACCGAGATACTTTTGCCGATCGAAGACGTCTCGGCGTCCGTCAAGACGGCAAAAGGGTCCAGAAATGGACTAAAAGGGAAAGCCCTGATCTGCATGCAAGCAGACCGGGGCTTTCTCTTTTAGGGCTTTTGCTGTGCGGCCGGGACGGTCGTTTTCTTGTCCGCTGGTTTTGATTTTTGCTCATACCCGACGATAACCGTTGTCGTCTGTCCGGCGATCAAGCGCATTCCTTTAGGAAGATCATCGATTTTAATGCGTACCGGGATGCGCTGCGCCAGCCGCACCCAGTTGAAGGTGGGGTTCACATTGGCGATCAGATCCGGGCTTTTGGTGCGGTCGCGGTCGGCGATGCCTGCTGCGATGCTTTCCACATGGCCTTTCAAGGATTGCTCCACTCCCATGATGCGGATGGTTGCCGGGTCGCCTACCCGAATGCGCGGCAATTTGGTTTCCTCGAAATAGCCATCAATGCGAAAGCTGTCGCTGTCGACCAGGGCCATGACCGCCTGCCCCGTGGTGACATATTCCCCGTCTTTCAAGGTAAGATTGGTGACATAGCCATTGACCGGGGAGCGGACCTCTGTGCGTTCAATATTGATCTCCGCCAGCTTTAAATTGGCCTGGGCCTGCTGATAGGTGGCGCGGGCCATGTCGGCGGCGGCTTCGGTTTGCTCGCTTTGGATGGCGGTGACGGCACCCGGGCCGATTTTGCGGAAACGTTCGGCGTCACGCTGTTGTTGCAGCATATCGACACGGGCCCGGGCCAGAGCGGCCACCGCCTGGGCCTTCGCCGCTTCATAGCGAATACGGTCGATTTCGAATAGCACATCGCCCTTTTTGACAAACTGATCGTCGATCACCTGGACCCGGATCACAAGCCCCGACACATCCGTCGCAACCTGCACAATATCGGCGCGGATACGACCGTCCCGCGTCCAGGGTTCGTTCATATAATAATCCCACAGCCTGTTGCCGACGATCCAGGCGATCCAAAGCGCCGCAATCGTCACGGCAACGCGGATCGCAATTTTCACAAGTGGCGGCATTAGAGACTCCGGTCAGTACAGAATGCGCGGCAGGACATAGGTGACACCGCCGAGAAGGATAACGTAGAGCGCAACATTGAACAGGCTGCGATGCCAGACGAAACGATAGGCATCGACATATTCGAGGATCCGACAGACCAGCAGCCAGATGCCAAAGGTCAGAATCATCCAGGCCAGCATCGGGGTCAGGTAAAGCCCGAAAAAATCGATTTCCTTGATCATGCGGGCTGTCCTTCCACCAGCGGATCGACAAATTGGGAGACGGCCTTGGTCACGGACTCATTCAACGAATTATGAATAAGCAGCGAATGACGCATGCCGCCAAGGATGATCAGCGCCTGTGTGGTCGTGGCGGAGACGTCCGCCTGAGCAATAAGACGCATGACAAGATCATGCTGCCCCACAAGATCGTTGATCTTGGCCTGATCCGGTATGACGATGCTGAAATAGCGTTGGAGAGCGCGCAGAAGCTCCGTCACCGCGGGCCCCACAGTTCCCGGCAAGTCGGGGCGGATTTGTTGAAGCGCCAGCATATTGAGCCCAAGCCTGTAACCCGCCTGAGCATCCGTCATGACCTGATGGCGTTTTGCCTCTGACCCGGCGAGCCTCGGCACAAGCTCAGCCAGGCGATCGGTCATGCGGCTTTCAAACTCGGCCTGTCGCAGGGTCGGGTCTCCGGCCGCGATCCTCACGAGATCACGGCGGACCGCCCCCATTAAGCGCGCCGCCGCCCAATCGGTACCCAAACGACGCATCAGCATAAGAACGATTGCGGAAATCCCGAGGCCAAACACCTGGGCTACGGCGCCATTGACGAAATTCTCGAAATCGATCGGCAGCGTGTTCGAAATGGACAGAATACCCGTCGCGCCAAGAAGGAGCGGCATCATAGACGGGGCATAGGCCGGAATGGCCAAAAACGCGCCCAATATCAAATAGGTTGGCGCCAGCACCAGAACCAGCATTGGAAAATCGCTGAAAGCCGGAAATATGGCGACTTCATAAACTCCGGCGATCATGGCTGCCGGGATCGACAGATACAAAAACCTGACCACCACCGGCCCCGGATCGTCCTGGGCCGAGAAAATGCTGGCGCCGACGGCCGACATCATCATGGCCACCGAACCATGCGGCCAGCCGGTAAACATCCAGAACAGCCCGGTCAGTCCCACGGACACCGCCGCAGCCATCCCCGACAGCGCCGCGACCAAATGATCGCGATGCACCGCAATCCGGGCCGGGCCGGAGACCGGCGGCTGATCGCGGGAAATGGAATCTATGTTGCGTCGGAGCCCATAGCATTCGCCCCAAGCCGAGATGATATCCGACAGTCGTTGAAGAATGGTGCGCAACAGCAATTGGTCCCAGCTTTTGCGGATGTCCAGATCGCTCGGCATGGCTGCGGCCAGATCGAGTTGAATATCCGCAGCCGATGACGGTGTGCCCTTCGGATCGTCCAACCAGGCAGCCGTCCGCCTGAGCAGGGGCGCGGCCTGATCATAAACCGCGGGGCTGCGCAGTCTGAGGGTGATGCCGCGATCCTGCACCCCGACCAGCAGGGGCAGCAAATTCTGCATGCGGTGACGCAGCGCAATGATCACATTTTCCGCCGCGCGCAGTTTCGGCGTGTCATAGACCGCGTGAAAACGCAGCGCATCAAGGGCGATGGCGTCGCTGGTCAGCCGGGCGAAATCGCGGTCGGCTTCAGCCTTGTCGCCCATTCCGTTCAAGACCCCACGGGTCAATTTGACCGCATCCTGCAGCCAGCTGTCCAGCCGGGCCAGCAGAACCGGCCCCACCCGTTGCGGAAAGATCAGATTGTTGGCGAGAATAGCGCAGCCGATGCCGAGCAGAATTTCCTCGCAACGCGACAAGGCGGTATCGAAAATCAGGTCCGGCGTGGTCACGCTTTGGCTGGCGATAATGACCACCGTATAGCCGGATAGCATCAGCATGTAACTGCGCGGAGATTTTTCGAGCACCGTCACATAGACGCAAAGCGCCACCCACAGCGCCAGAATGAGCGTCATCAGCTCGGGCGCATTGATGAATTCGGTAACCACCACAATGGCCAGCGCCGAGCCGATCACCGTGCCGATCGCGCGATAAACCGCCTTCGACTGCACCATGCCAGCCAGCGGCTGGGCGACGATATAGGCGGTCAGCATGGCCCAGACCGGGCGCGACAAATCTATTTGAAAGGCAATATAGACAGCCGACATGGCGCCAATGAACGCCTTGACCGAGAAGATCCATTCCTTCCGTCCGGGCAAAATCATTGGAGCCTGTTCCAGCCTGTGAGATGGGGCGCAAATTTACCAGCTATCCCCAGATCGAGGAGCGCAAACGTCACAGGACCTGCTATGCGGTATATGCATGACAACGGAAGCACCCATGCAAATTATGCGCCTCAAACCTCGTCGACATAAAGCACTCTGGGCAAATGGTGACATAGGCTACACAGGCGGCCAAGGCTTGTTTGATTGCAATCAAAACGCGAATGAAATGCTATCGTTAAAATTGATTATTCCCACGATACATGATGCTCCGAATTTTGTGGCTTTTCAATTTTCAATGACCCCTCGCCTTTTGCCCGTATGAGCGTATGCTTTTGTAACTACATGAGTCCACGAGACCTTACCCTTTGAAAACACCAACCAAAGGGAGACGGAGTCGAGATGGTTCAAGATCCAATACAACGCAAAATGGCCATGGGCATTTTGAAACGCCGCCTGGTCATGCTTGCCGTTCTGGCCTTCATCATGGTGGGCGGGACGCTTTTTTATTATTCGCTCGGCCAGGATTCCGTCAGCATTCATGTGATCTTCGCCGCCATTCTCGGCGTCTCCTTGTCGGTGATGATCGGCGGTGGATTGATGGCCCTTGGCTTTTTCAGCGAGCGCAGCGGCCTCGACGACGAGGTGGCCAGCAAGGCCGATCTTAACCCCGACGATGACGATGACGCGGACAGCGAGGAAGCACCCCACCATTAGGGAGTGTGACATCTTCGGCTAAATACGGCGCTCTCTTCAATTCCCTCGGGCCTGGCTATGGGCTAAAGTCCGGCCATGATTTCTGTGCCTGATGTTTTCAATTTACCCATCGATGACGTGCTCCCCGCCATCCGCGCCGGGCTCGCGCGGTCCGGCGGTCTGGTGCTTGAGGCCCCGCCGGGCGCGGGGAAGACCACTGTTGTACCGCTGGCCCTGCTTGGGGAAAGCTGGCGCGCTGATCGCAAAATCCTCATGCTGGAGCCGCGCCGCATCGCCGCTCGCGCTGCCGCCCGGCGCATGGCGCAGACTTTGGGCGAAGAGGTTGGCGGCACCGTCGGCTATGCCATGCGGCTGGAACGCAAGATCAGCCGCGACACCCGCATCGAGGTGGTGACCGAAGGCGTGCTGATCCGCCGCCTGCAACGCGACCCCGAACTGAGCGATGTGGCGCTGGTGATCTTTGACGAATTTCACGAACGCAGCCTGGACGCCGATCTTGGACTCGCGCTGACGCTTGAGGCGCGAGACGCGCTCAGGCCCGATCTCAAGATCCTGATCATGTCGGCCACCCTTGATGGCGCGCCGGTGGCCGCCTTGCTGGGCGGGGCTGAGGTTCTGCGTTCGGAAGGCCGGAGTTATCCGGTGGAGACGCGGTTTCTGGACCGCACGGGGAGCGGCGACCTTGTGGCCGACAGCCTGCGCGCCGTGCGGCGAGCGCTTGAGGACGAGGACGGCAGCATTCTGGTGTTCCTGCCCGGGGTTGGCGAAATCCGCCGGTTGACGGATCGGCTGGCCGATGGGCTGCCCTCCCATGTGTTGCTCGCGCCGCTTTATGGCGATCTTTCGGCGGCGGAGCAGGATCAGGCCATTCGACCGGCCCCGGCCGGGATGCGCAAGATTGTTATTGCCACCTCCATCGCCGAAACCTCCCTGACCATTGACGGCGTGCGGGTGGTGATTGATTGCGGGCGGGCACGCTTGCCGGTGTTCGATCCGGTGTCCGGCATGACCCGGCTTGAGACGGTCAAAGTCTCCGCCGCCTCGGCCACCCAACGCCGGGGCCGGGCCGGACGCGTGGCCCCCGGCGTCTGTTACCGCCTGTGGACCGAGGCTGAGGATCGCGCGCTGCTGGCCTTCACGCCGCCGGAAATCATGGCTGCCGATCTTGCGCCGCTCGCGCTGGAGCTTGCGGTCTGGGGCACGAGCGACGCCAATGAGTTGCAGTGGCTGACCCCGCCGCCCGCCGCCGCCCTGGCCCAGGCGCGGGATCTGTTGCAGCGTCTTGGGGCGCTGGATGACGCGGGGCTTGTCACGGCGCATGGACGGGAGATGGCCGCCCTGCCCGTTCATCCCCGGCTGGCCCATATGCTGATACGCGGCAAGGCTGATGGTGGGCTGGCCGCGCTGATCGCCGCCACGCTTGGGGATCGCGACCCGTTTCGCGCCGACCGGGCCCGGGCCGACCGCGACCTTAGAAGCCGGATCGAGGCCATGGGCCGGGAACGCGACGGCGTGTTTCGCCGCCTGATCGAAACGGCCAGACGGCTTACCCCCGACAAACTGGTCATGCCGGATCCTGCGGCCATCATCGATCGCAGCGGGCCGTTGCTGGCGCTTGCTTACCCTGACCGGGTGGCGCGGCGGCGTGGCGACGCGCGTGGCAGTTATCAGCTGGCCAATGGACGGGGGGCGCAGCTGGACCCCACGGACCCATTGGCCAATTCCGAATATCTGGCCATTGCCGCGCTGGATGGCGACCGTGCGACGGCGCGGATTTATCTGGCCGCCCCGCTTGATCTCGATGACATCGAGGAGCTGTTCGCCGACCGTATGGAGACCCAGCTGACCGTCGCCTGGGACCCACGCAACCGCGCCGTGCAGGCGGTGGAGCAGGAACGGCTCGATGCGCTGATCCTCGCCGAACGGCCGGTGCGCCCCGCGCCGGAGCGTATGCGGGCGGCGGTGGCCGACGGCATCCGGATGCTCGGGCTCGCGGCCTTGCCCTGGACGCGGGAGCTTGAAGCCTTTCGCGGCCGGGTGGAGTTTGCCGCCCGCCATGACCCGGACGGCGGCTGGCCGGATTTTTCGGATGCTGGATTGCTCGCGCGGCTGGACGATTGGCTTGGGCCTTATCTTGATGGCGTGAGCCGGGAAAGCCAGTTTGGCCGTATTGATCTTGGCAGTGCCTTGCGCGGACAGCTTGATTGGGCGGCTCAGCAGAAACTGGATCAGTGGGTGCCGAGCCATTGGACGGTGCCATCGGGCTCGCGCCTGCCCATTGACTATGGTGGGGAGCGGCCGCTGTTGTCGGTGCGCTTGCAGGAAATGTTCGGAGCCACCCAGACCCCCACCGTCATGAATGGCCGGGTGGCAGTGACGCTGCAATTGCTGTCGCCGGCTCAGCGGCCGGTGCAGGTGACGCAGGATCTCGTGAGTTTCTGGGATCGCGGCTATGCTGATGTAAAACGTGATCTGAAGGGCCGTTATCCAAAGCATTTCTGGCCTGACGATCCGCGCGCCGCGCCGCCGACCGCGCGCATTAAACCCCGCCCCCGTGCTTAGGAGTCTCCATGCCCGTCTCTGCTGATTACCGCCCGGAAGCGGCGCTTTTGACCCTTGGCGATGGGTTTTACGACCTGGTGGCGGCGGCCGCGTTTCCGCAGCATGTCTTGCGATTCCGCAATGACCGGGCGGCGGCCAGCATCGGGCTTGACGGCCTGAGCGACGCCGAATGGATCGCCCATTTCGGCCGGTTCGAGCCGCTGCCTGACACCCTGCCCGGGCCGCTGTCGCTCCGATATCACGGGCATCAGTTCCGCACCTATAACCCCGATCTTGGCGACGGGCGCGGATTCAGCTTTGCCCAGATGCGGGAACGCGGCACCGGCCGCCTGCTGGAACTTGGCACCAAGGGCAGCGGCCAGACGCCCTGGTCGCGGTCGGGCGATGGGCGGCTGACGTTGAAAGGCGGCCTGCGGGAGATTCTGGCGACGGAGATGCTGGAGGCGCAGGGCGTCACGACGTCGAAAAGCCTCAGTCTGATTGAAACCGGGGAAGCCTTGCAGCGCGGAGACGAGCCCTCGCCCACGCGGTCGAGCGTGCTGGTGCGGCTTGGATATTCGCATGTGCGCATTGGAACCTTTCAGCGCCAGGCGTTTTATCAGGATGCGGCGCGCATTCAGGAATTGCTGGACTATTGCCGCCGCTGGCTCATCCCGGATTTTCAGACGGCGGACGAATTTCTCCATATCGTGATCGGCAATGTGGCGCGCATGGGCGCGGAATGGATGGCCGCCGGATTCGTGCATGGGGTTTTGAATACCGACAACACCAATATCATGGGCGAAAGTTTCGATTATGGGCCGTGGCGCTGGTTGCCGACGCTCGATCCGAATTTTACCGCCGCTTATTTCGATCATAGCGGGCTTTACAGCTTTGGCCGCCAGTTGGAAGCGCTTTACTGGAACCTGCAACGGCTGGCGGAATGCCTGTTGCTGGTGGGTGACCGCGACAAGCTCGTGCGTGCCTTGCAGGATTTTCCGCTGATCATGGACCGGGAACTGCGCGCGGCCTATCTGCGGCGGCTTGGGGTGCGGTCACGCGGGGAGACGGAGGACGACGATCTGTTGCGCGATTTTAATGGCTTCCTCCATGCGTCTCAAGTTGGCTATGAACAGGCCTTTTTCGACTGGCAGGGCGGGGTTCTGAGCGCCGACCGCGCCGCCGCGAGCCCCGAAGCGCAGACCTATGCGGGCGAGGCCTTTGCCACCTTCCGGCAGCGGCTTGAGGGCTACGAGGCTGTGGACCCGGCGCGGCTGAACCATGATTATTTCAAAGGGGCGCGGCCCGAGAGCATGTTGATTGATGAAGTCGAATCACTTTGGGCGCCCATCGCACTTGAGGACGATTGGAGCGCGTTTTATGCCAAGCTCGACCGTGTCGCCGGGATGCGGGTCGCTTATGGTGGCTAGTCTGGAAGGGTTGGAAATCCGCGCTTTTCTGGATGTTCCTTTGATATTCCCATAATGTTCTCATCTTGTTCTTGACATTCCGCGCAGGATGCGGTTTACTGTGTGAACGTTAAGGGAACAGGGGATGACCGTTATGGGAACGACGACTTTTCACTTGATCGGATATGCGATTGTTGCGGTGATGTGGGCGGTGGCGCTTTACGGCCTTTTTGAAATCGCCCGCAATCTGCGCCCCTATCTGGCGCCGCATACGTCGGCTATTTTCAATGCGGTTCGGGAGGATTGGACCCGGCACCGGCCGCGCAAACAGGTTGTGCGCCAATCTGTTGCCCGGGTTCAGAGCCGGCCGGTCAAAAGACCGAGACGCGCGGTTATCACGGACCTGCCTGATTGGGCGGGGATGCGTACTGTCTGAACACCCTTTGGCTCAGTTGAAACTGCGCCAGCCATGCTGATGATAGGGCTCGATGGCCATCAGCACGAAGCCCTCGGTCTCCGGATAGTCCGTGCGGATCCGTTTCCGGGCTTCTTCGATACTACGAGCAATGACTGTGATGATGTTCTGGTATGCCCAACCAGCATAAAACCGCGGATGTTTTTTACCTGATTTGAGATAGGCCTGAACTTCGCGGTTGTAGAGCGTCGCTTCGAATTTCGCGCCCTCCGGTTTCGCAAACTGGCCCATGATCTCAACCTCTCGTAACATCTTACATCTCGCCGTATGGTCTTAACGTCTTGAGATGCAGAATGCCCCGCGAGGTCTGTGACGGACCAGTGACAAGATTGGGACAAAACCTCAGGGACGCACTAAGGCCTTAGAATTTATGGGCGATTCTGATTTTTGGGCCGTCATTGGTCCGCCTGGGCTTGAAACCTAAATACAAAATAGAAAAACAGAACGGCCCATGATCCGGTTGGACCATAGGCCGTTTGGGAAGTCTCACCCGGGTCATCATCGTGAGACGATGACCTTTGTGGCGGATGCTATTTCTTCGGGTCTGGCAACACCACGCGGAGGTTGAGTTCGCGCAGCTGTTTCGGGGTGACCTCGCCCGGTGCGCCCATCATCAGGTCCTGTGCCTGCTGGTTCATGGGGAACAGGATGACTTCGCGGATGTTGGGTTCGTCGGCAATCAGCATGACCATGCGGTCGATGCCGGGAGCCGAGCCACCATGGGGCGGTGCGCCATAGCGGAAGGCATTGAGCATGCCGGAGAATTTTTCTTCGACTTCATCATTGCTGTAGCCTGCGATTTCAAAGGCTTTCAGCATGATGTCTGGACGATGGTTGCGGATCGCGCCTGACGACAATTCAATACCATTGCAGACGATGTCATATTGATAGGCAAGAATGTCGAGCGGATCTTTTTCCAGCAACGCTTCCATGCCACCCTGCGGCATCGAGAACGGGTTGTGGCTGAAATCGATCTTTTTGTCCTGCTCGTTATATTCATACATCGGGAAATCAACGATCCAGCAGAACTCGAAGCGGTTCTGATCGATCAGGTCAAGATCAGTACCGACGCGGGTGCGGGCTTCACCGGCGAGTTTCGCTGCGTCAGCTTCCTTGCCACAGGCGAAGAATACGCCGTCGCCGTCCTTGACGCCGGTCAGTTCCTGCAACTTGGCGATACGCGAGGCATCCAGTTTCGAGGCGATGGGGCCCTTAACTTCGCCGTCCTTGAAAATGGCATAGCCGAGACCGGCATAACCTGCGGCGCGAGCCCAGTCGTTCATCTTGTCAAAGAAGCTGCGGGCATGGGCGCCCGCGCCCGGTGCCGGGATGGCGCGCACGACCGCACCGGCGTCCACGGCCTTGGCGAAGATGCCGAAGTCGGAGCCGCGGAACACTTCGGTCACGTCGGAAATGAGGATCGGATTGCGCAGATCCGGCTTGTCATTGCCGTATTTCAGCATGGACTCGCGGAACGGGATGCGACGGAAGGGCGGCTTTGAAATTTCCTTGCTGGAAAATTCCTCGAAAATCCCGGCGAGCACCGGTTCGATGGCGGCGAAAACATCTTCCTGGGTGACAAAGCTCATCTCGAAGTCGAGCTGATAGAACTCCCCCGGGCTGCGGTCGGCGCGGGCATCTTCGTCGCGGAAACAGGGAGCGATCTGGAAATAGCGGTCGAACCCGGCCACCATCAGCAACTGTTTGAACTGCTGCGGCGCTTGCGGCAGGGCATAGAACTTGCCGGGATGTATGCGGCTTGGCACGAGAAAGTCGCGAGCGCCTTCAGGTGAGGACGCGGTCAGGATCGGGGTCTGATATTCAAGAAACCCCTGATCGACCATGCGCGTGCGGATCGAGGAAATGACCTTGGAGCGGAGCACGATATTCTTGTGCAGACGCTCCCGCCGCAGGTCGAGGAAACGGTATTTGAGGCGAATCTCTTCGGGATATTCATTATCGCCGAACACTGGCATGGGCAGTTCCTGCGCCGCGCCCTGAACTTCGACCTCGGCGGCCTGAAGCTCGATCTCGCCAGTGGGCAGGTTTGGATTGATGGTGTCGGCCGAACGGGCGACGACCTTGCCGGTAACCGTGATGACGCTTTCCGTGCGCAGGCTTTCAGCCAGTTTGAAGGCCGGGCTTTCGCTGTCCATCACCACCTGCGTCAGACCGTAATGGTCGCGCAAGTCGATGAACAACAGATTGCCATGGTCGCGTTTGCGATGGACCCAGCCCGAAATCCGCGCGGTTTCACCCACATTGGCGCGGTTGAGGTCGTTGCAGGTATGGGAGCGATAGCGATGCATGGATTGACTGCCATTCGTTGAAAGCGTTGGGACAAGCGGGAAAAGCACACGGAATGGAGGGGTTTGTCAAGAGGTACGGGGGTTTTGAGGGGAAATATGGCGGTGGTCGGGTGGGATTGTGGTGGCACGGCCGCTCTGGATTCCCGCGTTCACGAGAGTGACAGGTACGAAAAATGAGACGGCTGGGGGTGGGTGGGAATAGCAAGACACTTAGCTCGACCTGCGTATCCATGGCTCGATCACCGGCAAGCTGGATTGCCGGGTCAAGCCCGGCAATGACAGATTTATAATGCTGCTGCAATTTCACAAGGCTGCTGCAATTTCACAAGGATGCAGCAATTCCGATACACAGGGCATATTCCTGTTAGGTCCGGATACAAGACTGAACCGTTACATCTGGCACAAGACTGACACATCCGGGAACAATACCTTCACACTCGGCACAGTTCCAAAATTGTCATGCCCGGGCTTGACCCGGCCATCCATGGTTCAACCATGCCATCGCCAATATGATGGACTGCCTGATTTAAATAGGAAAAAGCCGCCGAATACCGTCATCGCGAGCCGCGTAAGCGGCGTGGCGATCCAGGCTTAACTGCGGGCTGGATTGCTTCGGCTGCGCCTCGCAATGACCCTTGAATCAGCGCCAAAACCATCAGCCTTGTTTTCTGAAAGCCGGGATCCGGGCTTTCTTTTGTGGCCGCATGGAATGCCGCGGGACTGCCACGAATAGGCCTGTGGAACAAACCGCTGAGGGGTTGCATTCGATTGCTGCATTTTGTCTGCGATCGCGCTATAGGAATTGGCATGACAATGATCACAACAACAGACGACCTCACGGCTGCTTGCGCGCGGCTTGGCCAATCCTCGGTTCTGACTGTCGACACCGAATTTTTGCGGGATTCGACATTCTGGCCGCAGCTGTGCCTGATTCAGGTGGCCGGGGATGATTTTTACTGTGCCATCGATACCTTGGCCCCAAAGCTCGATCTCGCGCCGTTTTATGAGCTGATGCGGGATGAAAAAATCCTCAAGGTGTTTCATTCGGCGCGGCAGGATGTGGAAATCTTTGTCCATGAAATGGGCGGGGTGCCCTACCCGCTGTTTGATACCCAGGTGGCCGCCATGGTCTGTGGCTATGGCGAATCCGTGGGCTATGAGACGCTGGTGAACAAGCTCACCGGGGCCAAGCTTGATAAGGCCGTGCGCTTTACCGACTGGTCGAAGCGGCCGCTCAGCCGCCGCCAGATCGATTATGCACTGGGCGATGTCATTCATTTGCGTGACGTGTTCGCCAAACTGTTCGCCAAACTGGAACAGAACGGCCGCGGCTCGTGGATTGACGAGGAAATGGCGGTTCTGACCGATACCGCCACCTATCGGCTGCATCCTGAGGACGCCTGGCGGCGGTTGAAGCCGCGCAGCCGCAACCGGCGGTTCCTCGCGCTGGTGCAGGCTTTGGCCGAATGGCGGGAAACCGAGGCGCAACGCAAGAATGTGCCGCGCAATCGCATTGTCCGCGACGATATCATCATGGAACTGGCCGCCCATCCGCCGCATACGGAAGATGAACTTGGGGCCATTCGCGGCTTTTCCAAGCGCTCGGCCGAAAGCAAAGAGGGGCAATCCCTGCTCGCCGCCGTGGCCCGGGCCGA
The DNA here is from genome assembly GCF_027920805.1 of Govania unica. Classification (GTDB taxonomy): domain Bacteria; phylum Pseudomonadota; class Alphaproteobacteria; order Sphingomonadales; family Govanellaceae; genus Govanella; species Govanella unica. The sequence goes on along the minus strand of NZ_JANWOI010000003.1, from coordinate 574,706 downwards.
GGCCCTGCCCGATAGCGATCTGCCGGAAGCCGAACATGAAGACCGCAGCGTCGGCAATTCGCCGCTTTCGGACCTGATCAAGGTGCTGTTGAAGCTGCGCTGCCAGGAAAATGGCGTGGCGCCGAAACTGGTGGCGTCGTCGGGGGATCTCGAACTGATCGCCCAAGGCGGACATCCGGAGATTGCGGCGCTGCATGGCTGGCGCTATGAGCTGTTTGGCCGCGATGCGGAGGCTATCCGCGAAGGGCGGCTCGGGTTGGCCGTGCGTGGGGGGCGGTTGGTTATTCTTGATATTCAGGATGATGGGACGGCGGTTACGCGGGCTTGAGATGGTGGGGCTTCGAGAGAGGCCCAGCACACTGCCGGTTGAGCCATGGATACGCGGGTCAAGCCCGCGTATGACATTTTATATATCATTTACCTGTCATTGCCGGGCTTGACCCGGCAATCCAGCCGTCTGGTGGGTGTGGCCCTGCCCAATTGCTGACACGAAAACCGCAGCGTGCGGCGGTTGCGCGGGCGTGGGCTTGAGATGGTGCGGTTTGGTGCGTTGAGAGAGGCCCGCCACACTGCCGGTTGAGCCATGGATACGCGGGTCGAGCCCGCCTATGACATTTTTATATATCTTATTCACATGTCATTGCCGGGCTTGACCCGGCAATCCAGCTTTGATGACGCGATTATTCCGGGATGATTTGGGCGCGGCGGCCTATGGCTTTGGCCAGGGCTTCCAGGCGGCGGAGAACGACTTCTCCGGCAATGGTTTGCTGTTCGGCTTTCACCTTGAGCAGAAGGGCTTCCTTGGTGATTTCCAGCCGGGCCAGTTTGAGGGCGCTTGAGGTGCCGCCGGACAGGCGTTGGCCCAGGCGCAGGCTTAAACCCATCAGTTCGGCGCGTTTGAAATCATTTTCGTCGAGAATGCGGCTGATATGGGCGATTTCGTGATCTAGGGTGCCGCCGTAACAGCAGTAAAGCGCGAGCGCCATCAGGGCTGTGCCGCGATGATCGAGACCGCCGAAGCGACCATAGAGCACCTCCAGCAACACCATGTCGGCGCGGTAATCGGGATGACCGCGCCAGGCCACGTCCGACAACATGCAGGTGGCGAGACGCAGCCGCCGGTCTTCGACGGTTTCACCGGCGAAAATGGGGCCGGTCCAGTCGAGAAGGGCCTGGGCATGTTCCGGGAAGCGGCCGGACTGGGCGGCCATGTCGTGACAGACGTCAAGGAGCGGATCGCGTTTCCGGACCTCCTCCGGCATGGCGGAGTAAATCAGGCCCTCACGCAGACCAAGGGCCGAGACGATCAGCTGCTTTGGCTTTACCACCTCGAAAATACGGCGCAGCAGGGTGGCGGCGAACGGCAGGGTTTCGGCGCGTTTGATGGCCACATTCGGAATGCGGGCCAGAGATTGCGGGCTCATGCTGGAGACGAGGGTGCAGAGGCTTAGCACGTCCTCCCGCGGGATGCGGTAGTGGTGGAGGATATGAAGCGGGTAGCCCGTGTGTTCGATATGCATGCGGGCAAGCGCGCGCCAGGCGCCGCCGACGGTGAAGAAATCGCGGTCGCGACCGATGTTGAACCAGGGAATGCGCTGCAAATGATCGTCGATATGGGCGAAAAGCGCGCGTTTGTCCTTTTTCATCAGGTCCTGCAACAGGAACGGTCCGAGCGGCAGGCTGACATTCTGACCGATGCCCGCCGGGCCGATATTGACCAGTTCGAGACTGCCGCCACCAAGATCGCCCATGACCCCGTCGGCGTCCGGGATGCCCGCGAGCACCCCCATGGCGGACATGCGGGCTTCTTCGTTACCGGTCAGGACCTGCACTTTGAAGCCGCAGCGGATGGTGATCGCCTCGATGAATTCGCTGCCGTTGTCGGCGGCGCGCACGGCGGCGGTGGCCACTGCCCGCACATCGCGTACCCGCATGCGCTTAATGAGAATGGCGAAGCGCTCCAGCGTCTGGAGCGCCATGACCATGCCTTTTTCATCGAGCTTGCGGCTGGTGCTCATGTTGCGGCCAAGACCGCAGAGCACTTTTTCGTTGAAAGCCACTGCGGGAAACCGGCCGTCACCTTCGAACAGCACCAAGCGGACCGAGTTCGACCCGATGTCAATAACAGCGATGCGGTGATCAAACGTGCGATGAGCCAAGCGCGTTTTCCTGACTTGTGACACAGCAAGGCGTCATGACAAAATCAGGCATTGAAGCCTGTTTTCTGCTTTTAGCGGCCACGACCCGATTTGTATAGACGCAAATTACCGGTCGCGGCGCGGCTCGCGAAGGGTCAGGTGCTGCACCGGCTTCTGATCCTTGCCCATGCCCGACAGGCTTGGGTTGGTCATGAAATAATGATGCAGATTGAAGGCGTTCGGTCCGGCCTTGCGGCGGTTATAACTGCCATCCGGCTGTAGATCCCAACTTTGCGCCTCGTCCTTGAAATTCGCCACCATGACCTGATCGACGATCTGAGCATGCACGGTGGGGTTTTCAATGGGCACCAGCGCCTCGACCCGGCGGTCGAGATTGCGCGGCATCCAGTCGGCGGAGGAAATGAACACCTTGGCCTTGTCGCTTGGCAGGCCATGGCCAGCGCCGAAACAGACGATGCGCGAATGTTCGAGAAAGCGGCCGACAATGCTTTTGACGGTGATATTTTCCGAAAGCCCGGCCACGCCCGGACGCAGGCAGCAGATGCCGCGCACCACGAGTTCGATTTTCACGCCGTTCTGCGAGGCATGATAGAGCGCGTCTATGATTTTCGGGTCGACGATCGAGTTCAATTTAGCCCAGATAACCGCCGGACGCCCGGCTTTGGCATGGGCGATTTCGGCCTCGATCAGCTCCATGAGTTTTTCGCGGATGCCGTTCGGGGACAGCGAGATTTTCTCAAGCGTCTTCGGCTTTACATAGCCGGTGAGGAAATTGAAGATATGGGTGGCGTCACGGCCAAGCGTGGTGTCAGCGGTGAAAAACGACAGGTCGGTATAGATCTTGGCCGTCACCGGGTGGTAATTGCCGGTGCCGTAATGCACATAGGTGCGAAGCTCGCCGCCCTCGCGGCGCACCGCCAACGACACCTTGGCGTGGGTTTTCAGTTCGATGAAGCCATAGACCACCTGCACGCCGGCCCGTTCGAGATCGCGGGCCCAACGGATATTGCGTTCCTCGTCAAAACGAGCCTTGAGCTCCACGAGCGCGGTGACCGATTTTCCGGCCTCGGCCGCCTCGATCAGGGCCTTGACGATGGGGCTGTCGTCGCTGGTGCGATAGAGCGTCTGTTTGATCGCCACCACGTTCGGATCACGCGCCGCCTGAATGACGAACTGCAACACCACGTCGAAGCTTTCATAGGGGTGGTGAACCAGGATGTCTTTTTGCCGGATGGCGGCAAAGCAATCGCCGCCATGTTCGCGAATGCGTTCCGGGAAGCGCGGATTATAGGGGGTGAATTTAAGCTCCGGACGGTCGTCGGGGATGAGCTGACCGGTGTCGGCAATGCCGAGGATGCCATCCACATGGACCACATCGGCTTCGTTGACGTCCAGTTCATGAAACACCATGCGCCGCAGATCGTCCGGCATGGCGGCATTCATCTTGAGACGGATCACATGGCCGCGCCGCCGCCGTTTGAGGGCGCTTTCGAAGGACTGGACCAGATCTTCGGCCTCTTCCTCGATTTCCATGTCGCTGTCGCGGATGACGCGGAACAGCCCCTGCCCGAGCACCTTGTAGCCAGGAAAAAGCTGTTCGAGAAACAGGCTGACGATGTTTTCGATGGAGATATAGCGGATATCCGTGCTTTTGCTCGGCAGCCGCACGAAGCGTTTGACCTGACGCGGCAGCGGAATGAGCATGTTGAGAATGCCGCCGTCGTCCCTGCGGGCGAGCTTGAGCACCATGGAAAAGCCGAAATTCGGGATGAACGGAAACGGATGCGCCGGGTCGATGGCGAGCGGCGTCAGCACCGGAAACACGTTGTCGAGAAAATATTGCTCAAGCCAGGCATGTTCCTCGACGGAGACTTCGGCCTGGTCAAGCACGGCGATCCGCGCCTCGCGCATTTCCGCCGTCAGGGCCAGCCAGACCTTTTCCTGGGCCCGGATCAGGTCCTCGGCCTTGGCATGGACACTGACCAACTGCTGCGCGGGGGTGAGGCCGTCATAGCTCACCGCCTGCACGCCCTCGTTCATCTGGCCGCGCAGGCCGGCCACGCGGACCATGTAGAATTCATCGAGATTGCTGCCGGATATAGACAGAAACCGCAGCCGCTCCAGCAGGGGGTGATGACGGTTCGCCGCCTCCTCCAGCACGCGCATGTTGAAGGCGAGCCAGGACAGTTCGCGATTGATGAAGCGCTCGGGGCTTTCGGGCGAGACGAACGCGCTGTCGCTGCCGTCGTTTGAAGACGCCGGTTGTTCCGTTTTCTGGATAGATTTCATGTCCGTCATGCGCACCACCTGAGACGATATCCCAACTGTCATTAATCCGTAATCATGACGATTTGGTGAAACAACCTGTGCCGAGTTTAGCCCGGGAACGGGGAAAAGACGACTGTGTCATTGTTGGTGGGGGTAAGGATGGATTGCCGGGTCAAGCCCGGCAATGACAAGGAGGGGGACGCAGTCTCCGCAATATATTAAATAAAATCAATTTGTTACGAGAATTTATAGCCCTTGACCCACATATAAAGCCCACATGAAATTGTCGGTTAGGGGCGCACGATTTCGCCGTCTTCTTTGGTGAAATGATCGGGCTGGCGATCCAGCAACGACAAGACGACTTCGGACGGACGGCATAGCTTCGTCCCCTTCGGCGTTACGACGATTGGCCGGTTCACAAGGATCGGATGCGCCAACATCGCTTCGATGATTGATTCGTCGGATACGCCTACGGTCAGCAAGCCAAGTTCGGCGGCTGGCGTGCCTTTTTCGCGCAACACGTCGCGCGGTTTCGCGCCCATTGCGGCAAGCAGTTCGCCTAGCAACGCGCGCGTCCAACCGACCTTGCGGTATTCAACGACGGTAGGGGCATATCCGGCGGCTTCGATCATCGCCAGCGCGTTGCGCGACGTGCCGCAATCCGGGTTGTGGTAGATCGTGATGGGAAATGCGTCGGTCATTGTGGGCAATCCTTGTTGAACAGCCATGTGAAAAAGCCAACCGCTGCCAGCGTGCCCACAAGCTGCCCGCCGATGAATAGCAGGACAGATGCGGGCGCAATCCCGGCGAATGTGTCGGACAGGCTGCGGGCCAGTGTCACCGCTGGATTGGCGAACGACGTTGAAGCGGTGAACCAATAGGCGGCGGTAATGTAGAGGCCGACCGCAACGGGCGTGAATTCCGGTTGCGAACGTTGCGTGCCGAAGATCGTTCCTATCAGGCCGAAGGTGGCGACGAATTCGGCGAAACCTTGCGCCGGGCCTTCCCGTAGCTTGGTTGAAATTTGAAGCAACGGTTCGGCGAACATCGCGTGCGCTGCCCAAACGCCAAGAACAGCCCCAGCAAACTGCGCCGCGACGTAGGCCGTCGCCATTGGCCGGTCAATTTCACGGCGTAGCAGGAACGCCAGCGTTACCGCCGGGTTGAAGTGCGCGCCGGATACCGGGCCGAACATGCGGATCAACACGACAAGCCCCGCGCCCGTTGCAATCGTATTGCCTAGAAGGGCTATCGCATCGTTCCCGGCGGCAAGACGTTCGCCCATGATGCCGGAACCGACGACGACGGCCAGCAAGAACGCCGTACCAACGCATTCTGAAACGATGCGTCGGATCATGTCGGCGTGAAGCAGCTTTGCGCGACTTCCGCAAGCGGAGCACAGATTTCGGGGCGACCGTCGCAGCAATCGGCGACAAGGAAGCCCAACAAGTCGCGCATACCGTCGTAGTCGGCGGAATAGATGACGGATCGACCTTCGCGCCGCGATTGGATCAACCCGGCATGTCCAAGGATCGTTAGATGCGACGAAAGCGTGTTGGGCAGCACGCCAAGTTCGCGCGCGATTTCGCCCGCTGGCACGCCGTCCGCCCCCGCCCGGACTAGCAGGCGAAAAACGGCCAAGCGGTGCCCGTGGGCGAGCGCGGACAGGGCTTCGACGGCTTCGGGCAGCAGCATCAGCAGCACGCCGCCCTGGGGGCCGCAGGGGCAGCACAGCAGGCGCTAACCGCCGGGTCGGGCAAAGCTTCGTCTTCGCCGTATTCGGTTGCATCGCCGTGCGTGTAGAAGGTTTCCCAACGAACGCCCGCCGTGTCCGTCACCCAAGACTTGTCTGACTTCGCATAGCAACAGGTCGTCGCTTCTTGATCCAACGTCGTTTCTCCAGCCGCCTTCAAGCGCGATGCGAGTTCGGCGAGTTCGTCCGGGCTATCAACTTGCACGCCGACATGATCGACGCCGGTTGCGCGGGCACGCGATGAAATCGCTAGATTTACGCGCGGGTCTTCTAGCATCCACTTCGCATAATCCGTCTTCAACACGGACGGCGGCGCGTTGAACAACGTGGTATAGAACGCAACGGCCTGTTCAATGCTCGGAACGCTAACGTGCAGGTGCAACCGCTTCATGTCGAATTCCCTTCTGTTTCGATATTTCGACTATACACGAAATAACGACAAAAGCAACGAACGTTCGAACGTGGCGGAGTTAGTCTCCGCTCACCGTCATTGCGAGGCGGAGCCGAAGCAATCCAGGCTCTTAGGCCCAAGGTTCTGGATCGCCACGCCGCTTACGCGGCTCGCGATGACGGTTTTGCCGTCATGCCTGCCCGGAAGGCGTCATAAATTCAGGATCTTGCGGGCGAAGGGGATGGTCAGGGGGCGGCGTTCGGCGAGGGCGGCGCGGTCGAGGCTGTCGACGGCGTCGCGCAGGCGGTCGAAGGAGCGGTCGAGGCGAGCCACCAGATAATCGGCGAGGTCGACGCCGATGCGCAGCTGGCGGTCCGAGAACTGCTTGATGAGGACAGCGGCCATCAGGGCCTCGTCGGGTTCCTTGAGTCCGGTCTGCGGCAAGGCGCGGAGGCGCGAGGCGAGATCGGGCAGTTTGGCGCGCCAACGCCCGGCGGGTTTGCGGGAGGTGATCAACAGGCTGCCGCCGGTCTCGCGGATGGAATTGATGAGATGAAACAGCGCGGTTTCGAACTCGCGCGTGCGCTGGCGGTCGGCGTCTTCGAGCACGAGGCGCGGATGTTCACGGGCCCGGGCCACGGCGGCGTCATCAAGGGCGCTTGCGGGCAGACTTGCGGCACCGCTTGCGGCCTGCCAGACGGCGGCGAGATGGCTTTTGCCGGAGCCGGCCGGACCATGCAGCAGCAACACGTTATTGGGCCAGGCGGGCCAGCGGTCGATCCAGGCGACGGCGTCCTGATTGCTTGCGGCAATAAGAAAATCCTCGCCGCCGAGAGACTCGCGGCAGGGCAAAGAGAGCGTCAATTGTTCCTTCGTGCTGGTCATCAAGGCGTCCCGGTCGCCATTTCCTGAAGCATCAGCAGGCTTTTACCGCCTTCCTCGCGAAGCACAAGGCCGTTTGTGGCCAGCACCGATTTCAGCTGATCGAGCGCGCCCGCGTAATGCAGTTGCAGCTCCGCCTCCCCGAGCTTCAGGGTCTTGAGGATGTAGGACTGCACCAGTGTCACCCGGTCGAGCCGCCGCATGACCTCGGGCCAGTCGGAAATCTGACGCAGCGGCACCATGGCGGTCACATCGCCCGCCTCGTCCAGCCGCATGAGCGTGCGGCCCTTCCACCAGCTGTCGAGATGAGCAACCACGGCAGCGGCGGCGATTTCGAATGTTTTTGGCAGATCCTGATCGGTTGCGGCGGCAAATGTCCCACTATAGGCCGGAGCGCCAGAGGCGAGCGCCGGGGCTGAGACGGTGACCGAATAGCCGCCTTGGGCCGGACGCAGGATGGCTTGAACCGGCAGCGCCTCGGTCACGCCATAGCGGGCGGCGAGCGCTTTGACGGCTGGGGCCTCGGCATTGGTTGCGTCGTAGGACGACAGCAGGGCCTGATCCTCGGCCCCGCCGCGTGGCAAGATCACATGGATCAGACGATTGCGGATATCCGCCTGCCCCCAGGCGCGCAGCCAGGTGTTGTCCGGCTCCCACAGGAGTTTTGCGCCGTCGCGGTCCAGCACCGGCAGCACCAGAAGCGGCGGCGCCATGCTGTCCGAATAGGGATAGGCGCGACCCTTGAGGAAATCGCGGATTTTGACCGGGCTGAATTTGACCGTCATATGAGCGAGATAGCGCACGGACGATGTGCGCTCATTGGCGATCTCGACACCCTGCACGAAGCTTGCGATCACCGCCGGGGTGACGCTGGCGCTGGCGCGGGCGGCGTCTTCGGGGCGCAGCATGCGGCGCATAAGAATCTCGAACGCCTTGGTCTGGCCGGTGGCCATGGCGGTGGGCCGGGCTTCGGCCGCGCTTTTGGCGGTGACATCCACGGGTACGGCTTCGACTGTATAGACATCGGCAGCGTGAACCGCCGGAACCATGCCGCACAACAGTGCGAGGGCCAGTAAAAGCCGCTGTATATAAGCCATTCCGCGGGTCTCCATCTCGGCTGCCGGGAGCTCTGTTCCGACCTTCTCAAATACAGAGTAATGCATTATGGTGGCGCGCCAATCAACGGCTTTGGCCACAAGATGTTTATTCCCGCTTAATTCCCCGCGTGAGGATCTCATGACTGACAAGACTTCATACACCTACAAGGACGCAGGCGTCGACATTGATGCCGGTGCGCGCCTTGTGGATGCCATCAAGCCGCTGGCGCGGTCAACCCGCCGCCCCGGTTCCGATGTGGAGCTTGGCGGGTTCGGCGGGCTATTCGATCTGAAGGCCGCGGGCTTCACGGACCCGATTCTGGTGGCTGCAACGGACGGCGTGGGCACCAAGTTAAAGGTCGCCATCGACGCCGGGAAGCATGACACGGTGGGCATTGATCTTGTCGCCATGTGCGTCAATGATCTGGTGGTTCAGGGGGCTGAGCCCTTGTTTTTCCTTGATTATTTCGCCACCGGCAAGCTGTCGGTCGAGGCCGGGGCGGCTATCGTGTCGGGCATTGCTGAAGGCTGCCGCCAGTCGGGATCGGCGCTTATCGGCGGGGAAACCGCCGAGATGCCGGGCATGTATAAGGATGGCGACTATGATCTGGCCGGGTTCTCGGTCGGGGCGGTCGAGCGCGGGCGGCAGATTCCGCTGGATACGCTGGCGGCGGGCGACGTGCTGTTGGGCATCGCGTCGAGCGGGGTGCATTCGAACGGCTATTCGCTGGTGCGGCGGCTTGTGGCCGATAAGGGCTTTGACTATGCGGCGCCCTGCCCCTTTGACGCTCATCAGACGCTGGGCGAGGCCTTGCTGACGCCGACGCGCATTTATGTGAAAAGCCTGCTGCCGGAAATCCGCAGCGGACGCATCAAGGCGCTGGCCCATATTACGGGCGGCGGTCTGGTGGAAAATATGCCGCGCGTGCTGCCGAAAACCCTCAGTGCCGAGATTGACGCCGGGGCCTGGAGCCTGCCGCCGGTGTTCCACTGGCTGATGGATGTGGGCGGTATCGAGCCGCAAGAAATGACCCGCACCTTCAATTGCGGCATCGGCATGGTGGCCGTGGTCGCGGCGGAAGATGCCGACGCCACCATCGCAGCGCTTGAAGCCGCGGGCGAAACCGTGACCCGCATCGGGGTGCTGGCCGCCCATGATCCGAGCCTTCATGGCGACGCGCAGCCGGGCACCCTGGTGCGTGGCGAAGCCGGAGTTTGGGGCGCGTTCAGCCCGTGGGAAGCCAAAAGCCACGGCGGCAAGGGATGAGCGGCAAACGTCTTTCCGTCGGGGTGCTGATTTCAGGGCGCGGATCGAATTTGCAGGCGCTCATTGACGCCTGTGCCGATCCAGCCTTCCCGGCCCGCATTGCCGTTGTGGTTTCGAACAAAGCCGACGCCTATGGGCTTGAACGGGCGCGGCTGGCGGGGATCGCCACGGCTGTGGTTGATCACAAAAGCTATGATACGCGGGAAGCGTTTGAAGCTGCATTGGATGCAACGCTGCGCAGTCATGAGATCGAGCTGATCTGCCTTGCCGGATTTATGCGGATTCTGACATCCGGGTTCGTCCATGGCTGGACCGAGCGCATGATCAATATTCATCCATCGCTACTGCCGTCGTTCAAGGGGCTGCATACCCATGAACGGACCATTGCATCGGGGGTGCGGATCACCGGCTGCACGGTGCATTTTGTGCGTCCCGAGATGGATGATGGCCCGATCATCATTCAGGCTGCGGTGCCGGTGCTGGCGGGGGATGATGCTGACAGCCTTGGGGGGCGGGTGCTGGAGCAGGAACATAAGATCTATCCGGAAGCGCTTCGGCTGATTGCCCTTTCACGGGTTCGAGTTGAGGGAGATGTGGTGGTGATTTCGGCTATGGGCGAGGATGGGCGGACATTGGTGAACCCGCCGGTTGGTGGGTGAAACGGGGAAGGTCTGGATCGCCACGCCGCTGACGGTTGGGGAAAGCTGCCAGGTTGGCGGCTTTTTTCTTTTTTGGGGTGGCTGTGGGTTGAGGCATGGATGCCCGGGTCAAGCCCGGGCATGACAAACTAACAAAGCTGTCATACCCGGGCTTGACCCGGGTATCCATCTTGCAGACGGGTGAGTGACGGCACCATGGATACGCGGGTCAAGTCCGCGTATGACAGACAAATGGGGGATGGGGAAGGATGGCAGGGCGTGGGTGAATGGACCTCGTCATTGCGAGGCGCAGCCGAAGCAATCCAGACTTCACGCCCAAGATTCTGGATTGCTTCGGCTGCGCCTCGCAATGACGGAATAAAAAAGGCCGCCCTACAAGGCGGCCTTTTTCTTTTTATGTCAGGGCAATCAGCTGACGATTTCGATGTCGCTGAAGAAGAATTTGATTTCGTTGGCAGCGTTTTCGGCCGAATCTGAGCCGTGAACCGAATTGGCTTCGATGCTTTCGGCGAATTCCTTGCGGATGGTGCCTTCGGCTGCATCTTTCGGGTTGGTTGCGCCCATGACGTCGCGGTTCTTCAGAACGGCGTTTTCGCCTTCGAGGACCTGGACCACAACCGGGCCCGAGATCATGAAGGAGACGAGGTCGTTGAAGAACGGACGGGCAGCATGCACGCCGTAGAAAGCCTCAGCCTGAGCCTGGGTCAGCTGGATGCGCTTCTGGGCGATGATGCGCAGGCCAGCGGCTTCGAGCTTGGCGTTGACGGCGCCGGTCAGGTTGCGGCGGGTGGCGTCGGGCTTTACGATCGAGAAGGTCCGTTCAAGGGCCATGGGGTCGTTCCTCATGAAGAAGTGATTAAAGGATTTGGCGGGCGTTATATAGGCTTCTGGCCTAATGCGCAATCCCGTGCTATAGACCCGCCCCATGTTGAATATATCAAATCTGACTTATCGCATTGGCGGGCGCCTGTTGATCGACAACGCCTCGGCCAGTATTCCCATGGGTGCCAAAGTCGGCCTGTTCGGCCGCAATGGCGCTGGCAAGACGACTCTGTTCAAGATGATTCTCGGGGATCTTGAGGCTGAGGCCGGGTCCATCGACTATCCGAGCCGCATGCGCGTCGGCACCGTCGCTCAGGAAGCGCCGGGCAGCGATGTGACCCTGCTGCAAACCGTGATCGCCGGTCATCGTGAACTTGCCGAGCTGCTGCACGAAGCCGAGACGGTGACGGACGGCGAGCGGCTGTCCGAGGTGCATATGCGCATCGCCGCCCTTGATGGCTATAGCGCCGAAGCCAAGGCGGCCGGGATCCTGTCCGGTCTCGGGTTCGATACCGAGGCCCAGCGCCGCCCCTGTTCGAGCTTTTCGGGCGGTTGGCGCATGCGCGTGGCTTTGGCCAGCCTGTTGTTCTCCGAACCGGATTTCATGCTGCTCGACGAACCGACCAACTATCTCGATCTTGAAGGGGTGTTGTGGCTTGAAAGCTTCCTCAAGGACTATCGTCATACGGTGGTGGTGATCAGCCATGACCGCGATCTGCTGGATCGCTGCATGGGCGCGATTCTGCATCTCGATCAGGGCAAGCTCACGCTTTATACCGGCAACTATCAAAGCTTTGTCGAGCGGCTGACCGCCAATCGTCAGCGGCTTGAGTCCGAATCGCGCAAGGTCGATGCTGCGCGCAAGCATATGCAGTCCTTTGTCGATCGCTTCCGCGCCTCCGCCGCCAAGGCCAAACAGGCACAAAGCCGTATCAAGGCTCTGGCCAAGATGCCGCCGATTGCGCTCACCATGGAAGCTGACGTGCGGCCGATCAAATTCTCGGCACCACCCAAGCTGTCGCCGCCGCTGATCGCCGTGGAAAGTGGCGCGGTCGGCTATAGCGACGACAATCCGATTCTGAAAAGCCTCAATCTCCGGATCGATCCGGATGATCGCATCGCGCTTGTGGGCTCGAACGGCAACGGGAAATCGACCTTTGCCAAGATGATCGCCGGGCGGCTTCCCATGATGCAGGGGAAAATGACCAGCTTTCCCAAGATGACGGTGGGCTATTTCGCCCAGCATCAGCTGGATGAGCTGCGCCCGGACGAGACGCCGTTTCAGCATATGGCCGACCTTATGCCGAACGCCAAGGAACCTGAAGTCCGGGCCAAGCTTGGCGCGGTCGGGTTCAGCGCGGACCGGGCCAACAACAAGGTCGCGACCCTGTCCGGCGGTGAAAAGGCCCGGCTGCTGTTCGCCATCATCGGCTTCAACGCCCCGGCCATCCTGATTTTGGACGAACCGACCAACCATCTTGATATCGACAGCCGCGATTCGCTTATTCGCGCCATCACCGAATATGAAGGCGCCGTGCTGCTGATCAGCCATGACCGCCATCTGCTTGAAGCCTGCGCCGATCAGGTGTGGCTGGTGAAGGACGGCGCGGTTAAAGTGTTCGACGGCGATCTGGATGATTACGAAGATCTGGTGCTTGGCCGGGTAAAGCCGGGCGCGGGGCAGAAATCCGGCGGCAATGCACGTCGCGACAAGGAAGAAAAAGCCAGCCAGAACGCCGAAGCCCGCCTTGCCAAGCTACAAAAGGATAAGATCGCTCTCGATAAGAAGCTGAGCGATCAGACGCTTTATACCGGCGACAATGCGGCCAACAACCGGCTGGGCCAGTTGCAGCGCCGCGAGGCCGAGCTTCTGCGCCAGATCGCCGAGGCCGAAGAGGAATGGATGTCCGCCCAGAACGCCCTCGAACAGGCGGCCGAATAGCCGAAACTGTCGGATTATCTGACACTCCATCAGACACTAAATATAAAATACGCGCCTTTCCAGTGACATAGGAAATGGCGCGTATTTTGCTTTGGGGACTGTAGTTCATTCAGTCCGTGGGGCCTCCAGAAAATGAAGAAAGCAACCTTTGTCGGTGCCATCCTGGCCCTGACCGTTAGCGCAATTCAAACCACCGTCGCCGCTGGTGTTATTTTTGTCGGTAGCTGGCAGGTCGATCAGGGGCCATATTGGAAAGATCACCCTTTCGCCTATACGGGCCAGGAAGCGGCGGCGTATCTCTTTGGCGGTGATGCCTCGGATTATGCGATTTCGACGATGGGCAGCGATGTTCTCGCCATCGACCATATGGCCTGGTACAGCCTCATTGCCGTGGAGAATGGACAGAAACTTGCCGAGGACTATGTGAACAAGCTGCCGGGCGGCCTGTATTACGATAACGCTGGTTACCTGAGAGATGCAGCCTCAGCTTATGTGTATGACAATGCCATGGGGAGCATGTACACGAATTATGCCTTCCGCATCACAAATGATGACAGCACCAATGATGACAGTGACGTGCCGGAACCGGCATCGCTGATGCTGCTTGGCACCGCGCTTCTCGGGCTTGGGGCTATGCGCCGCCGTCGCCGTGGCTGAGCGATCTGAAGGTGACTGATGAGATGGCCGGGATTTCCCGGCCATTTTTTATGGTCGCACAGAGGATCAGAATTCCCGGAGAGCGGGGAACAAGCTGCCGAGGCCGAAGAGGAATGGATGTCCGCCCAGAACGCCCTCGAACAGGCGGTGGACTAGCCGAAATTGTCGGATTATCTGACAATTCATCAGATACTAAATATAAAATACGCGCCTTTCCAATGACATAGGAAATGGCGCGTATTTTGCTTTGAGGGGGTATAGTTTACTCAGTCCTCGGGTGTTTACGTATGAAAAAGAAAACGATCCTCGGCGCTCTGGTGGCGCTGACCGTCAGTGCCATTCAAACCACTGTTGCCGCCGGTGTTATTTTTGTTGGCAGCTGGCAGGTTGATCAGGGGCCGGGTTGGCCAACTTTCCCTGTCGCCTATACGGGTCAGGAAGCTGCCGCGTATCTCTTTGGCGGCAATGCCTCGGATTATGCGATTTCGACGGTGGGCAACGATGTTCTCGCGATCGACCATCTGGCCTGGTACAGCATCATTGGCGTTACTGACGGCCATAAGCTCGCTCAGGATTACACAAGCAAACTGCCGGGCGACCTGTATTACGATGGCATCTTTAATTACGCTTCGCATCAAGGCGATCTGAGCAATGCAGCCTCAGCTTATGTATATGACAATGCCAGGGGGGGCACATATATCAATTATGCGTTCCGCATCACCGCGGATAACGACGTGCCGGAACCGGCTTCGCTCGTGCTGCTTGGCACCGCGCTTCTCGGGCTTGGGGCGCTGCGCCGCCGCCGTTGAGCGATCTGATCGTGACTGAGATAAAATGGCCGGGATTTCCCGGCCATTTTTTTGGTGCGGCTTCATGCTTCGAGACGGCTCTCCGAGCCTCCTCAGCACGAACGGATATAGCCTTACCCGTTCGTGCTGAGGAGGGCGCAAGCCCGTCTCGAAGCATGAAGCCGCATGGAGGGTCAGAGTTCCCGGAGCGCCACCGTCACCGGCACGGTCGCGGCACGGAGGGCGGGGAACAGGCCGCCGAGAAAGCCGATGGCCAGCGCCCATTGCAGGCCGCCGAACATGAGACCGCCGGTGACGCGGAACTGGAACACCACCTGGGTGAAATTGCCGCCGAGAGTCGAGACGCTGTAATTGTTAAAGATCACATAGGCGATGAGCGCGCCGAGCGCGCCGCCGAGCAACGCAAGCAGCATGGCTTCGAGCAAAGCCGACAGCACCACCGGCAGATTCTGAAAACCAAGGGCCCGCATCATGGCGATCTCGCGCGCACGCGCCGCCACCGCCGCATACATGGTGTTGAGCGCGCCGAACATGGCCCCGATGGCCATGATGATGGCAACGCCGATGCCGATGGCGCGGATGATCTTGGTCATCTGTTGGGACTGTTTGCTGTAGTAATCCCGCGTAGTCATGACATCGACCTTGATGCGCGGATCGCTTTCGAGACGCTCCTTCAGACCGGCAAAGGCCTCGGGCCCGGTGAGGCGCAGGGAGACCGCCTGAAAGGACGTGCGGCGATAGGCGGCGGCCACGGATTCCACATCGCCCCAGAGTTCCGATTCATGGGCGTCGCCGGTGGTGAAACTGCCGACCACCGTCCAGAGCTGATTGTTCAACAGAAGGTTTGAGCCGATATCGAGCCCGCTGAACTGGCCGAGCGCGCCCTGCCCCACCACCAGTTCCCGCAGGCCCGGCTTGAAGGCGCGGCCCGCCGTGATGCGGGCGTTCGGGCGCAATTTCCAGACTTCGGGGCCGACGCCGCGCAGCTCCACATTGGCGTCTGAGCCGGTCGTGCGTTTCGGGATATTGCTGACCACCACCACTTCGGCGGAGGCGATGGGCAGATCATCGGCATCATGAAGCACGCCTGCGGCCTGCCGCACCACATTCACGGTCGAGCGATCGATGCTTGAGGACAATTCCGCATTGGCGCCCTTGCGCATGACGATAGCGACGTCATCTTCGCCCGCCTGCCGCAGGGTGGCCTGAAATCCTTCGGCCATGGCGAGAAGCGCGATGAGCACCCCAACCACCCCGGCAATGCCGACGATGATGACCATGGTGGCGCCGAGCCGCTCCGGCAGGGTGGACAGGCCGATCCGGGTCAGGGCCACCGTCTGCCGCCCGTTCTGCGTGGTGGCGAGCCAGACGCAGAACCCTGCCCCGGCCACCAGAATAACCAAGGGCATCGTGACCCAGAGTATCAATCCGAGAAACGTCAGGGCGAAGATTGCGATGCGCTGCCAGTTCATGTCACATCATCTCCCGGCCAAGGCATCGACAATTTTAAGCCGCATGGCGCGCAAAGCAGGTGGCACGCCGATCATGATACCGATGGCGATCATCAGCATGAACCCGGTCCAGACCGTGCGCATGGTGATCGGCAGCACCATCTGACCGCCGGTCGCCGCTGCCAGCAACGGCAAGGCAGCGCGCGCCAAAAGAAGCCCGCCGATGCCACCGAGCAGCATCAACAAAACAGCTTCGGCCAGCACCAGCCACAGCACCTGCCTGTTGGTGAAGCCGAGGGTTTTCAAAACGGCGAATTCCGGAATGCGTTCGCGGAAGCTTTGCGACATGGTGTTGCCGGTCAGGATCACCAGGGTGAAGAACACCGCCCCCATGATGGCGCTGACGATCAGGCCGATGTCGCCGATCTGCTTGGCGAAGGACAATTGAAATTCGCGTTCGCTTTGCGTCTTGGTTTCATCGGACGAATTGCGGAACATACGGTCGATGGCCTGGGCCACCTCTTCCGAACGTTTGGGGTCGCTGACCTTGACGATATACCAGCCGACGGTGCCCGGCAGGGTGCTGCGGCCCTCGTCGAAATAATCATAGCGGAAGAAGAAATTCTGTTCGATGTCGCGGAGTTCCGCCGACGGCGTATGGAAAATGCCTACGAGATCGAAGGTCCAGGTGTTGCCGGTGGATTTGTTAGGGAAAATCGTCGCCTGCAAAGGAATCTTGTCGCCGACTTTCCAGCCGAAGCGCTTGGCCAGCGTCTCCCCGACGATGGCGCCGGTGCGGGTGCTGGTGAAGGCCAGCCGTTCCTCGGGCGTCAGCAGAATTTCGGGATAGATATCGAGATAGCTCTGGCCGCTGATGGCGATATTGGGGAAGAAATTCTTCGGGTCCTGATAGATGCCGCCGAACCAGTTGCCGCTCGCCACGCCGGCCACGCCGGGGGTGCTGCGGATGCGGTTCAGGTAGCTCGCCGGCAAGGGCTGGATCAGCGACAGCCGCGAGGCCACGATCAGGCGGTCAATGCCGACCACGCGGTCGGTGGCGTTGAACGCCACCCGCACCGCGTCGAGAAACCCAAACAGCGCAAAAGCCGCCATCACCGACAACAACGTCAGTGCGAGCCGCGTCCGTTTACGCGTAAGCCCAGCCCAGATGAGCATCAGATATTTCATGAGGGAATATCTGCCCCGGCGATTTGTTCAACCAGCGTGCCCTTGTCGAGATGCAGCGTGCTGCGGGCATAGTCGGCCGCTTTCGGATCATGGGTGACCATGACGATGGTCTTGTTGTACTGACGGTTCAGGATCTGCAACAGACCAAGCACATCCTCGGCCGATTGACGGTCCAGATCGCCGGTCGGTTCGTCGCAGACCAGGATCATCGGGTCCGAGACAATGGCGCGGGCGATGGCCACCCGTTGTTGCTGGCCGCCGGACAGTTCATTGGGTTTATGATGCGCGCGGTCTGACAGGCCGACAAGCTGAAGCGCAATGCTGGCCCGCCGCGCCCGCTCCGGACCGGAGAGATTGGTCAGGAGCAGCGGCAGCTCCACATTCTTTTGCGCCGACAAGGTGGGCAGCAGATTATAGAACTGGAAAATAAAACCGACGTTCCCGGCCCGCCAGCGCGCAAGCGCGGTTTCGTCCATTTTGTCGGTGCGCTGACCGGCAATGGTGATGCTGCCCTCGGTCGGGGTATCGATGCCGGCGATCATGTTGAGGAGCGTGGTTTTGCCCGACCCCGACGGCCCCATGAGCGCGAGAAACTCGCCCTCGGGAATGTCGAGATCCACGTGATGCAGGACCTCGACCTTTTGCTTGCCGCGTTCATAGATCTTGGCGACGTTGCGGATTTCGACGAGTGCGGTCATGTATTTATCCTCAACTTCCTGTCATTCCCGCGAACGTGAGAATCCAGATGCCGTGAGTAAGGCTGGATCCCCGCTTTCGCGGGGATGACAAGGGAGGCGGGTTTTACTGAAGGCGGTCATGAATTTTATCTTCACCTTTCTGTCATTCCCGCGAACGCGGGAATCCAGGGGCCGCGAGTAAGGCTGGATCCCCGCTTTCGCGGGGATGACAAAAAAACGCGGGGATGACACACAACGCTGGGATAATAGGAGGCCATTACTTCGCGTCCTTGACCACCACGCTCGTGCCGTCGGTGAGCTCGGGGGATGGGGCGCGGACCACGCGTTCGCCGGATTTCAAACCCGATACAACCAGACGCAGGTCACCGTAAGCCTGCCCCGCCGTCACGATGCGGGCGCGGGCTTTTTCATGGTCGATCACGAAGACCTGGGACTTGCCGTCGCGTTGCAGAATGGCCGTGCCCGGAATGAGCACGCCCTGTGGCGCTTTGGCCTTGGATTCGGCCGGGCCGCCTGCTTCATAGAACGTCACGCGCACGCCCATGTCCGGCACGATACGCGGGTCCTTGGCCTTGATGGCGATGCGCGTCTTGACCGTGGCCTTGCTGCGATCGGCGGTGGGGATGATGGCGATGACGGCGGCCGGGATCTTCCAGTCCGGGTAGGCATCAAGCACGGCTTCCACTGGCTGGCCGGGTTCGACGCGGTTGATATAAGCCTCGTTCACATCAACTTCGATTTCAAGCGAGTCCATGTCAACGATGGTGCCGATCCCGGTGCGGGTGAAGCCGCCACCCGCCGACATGGGCGACACGATTTCACCGGGCTGCGCCGCCTTGGCCGAGATCACGCCGGAGAACGGCGCGCGGATGATGGTGTTGTCATAGGTGACCCGGGCCACGTCCACCTGCGCTTCGGCCACGCGGACCTGTTCGCGCAGGGTCTGCAATTGCGATTTCTGCGTCGCGAGCAGCGTGCGGGCGTTTTCAAGGCCCTGCGTCGACACGAAGCCACGCTCGTTCAGCTCGGCCTGACGGTTGAGATCGCGTTCCGCCTGCGCCAGCTGGGCCACGCCTGAGCTGACCTGAGACTTCGCCGCAGCGAGCTGCGCCTGCGTCAGGGCGAGCGCGGCCTTTTCATTGGTGTCATCAAGCTTGGCCAGGACCTCGCCTTCCTTGACGTGGTCGCCCTCCTCGATCATCACCTGACGGAGACGGCCGGTGATCTTGGCCGACACCGTGGCCTCACGTCGGGCGGTCACATAGCCCGCGGCTTCGAGAACGGCGGTCTTGTCGGCTACGGCGGCGAAGTCCTCGGCCGTGGCGGCGTCGACGGCGACGGTCGAGCCGCCAAAGACCACGTAGCCCAGTACGATCAGGGCCATGACAGCCGCCGCACCGCCGCTGATCCACAAACGACGCTTGTCGGTCGGCGCAGACTCCCGCGTGTCGGGATTAAGACGCAATTCGGCCAGCAGATCCTTGTCTTGCAAACTCAAACACTTCACTCCAATGGATTATTGCGCCCGAAGGTACTGGAATTTATGGCCAAGGTAAACTGGGGCGGACATACTGTCCGTTGACCCTGAGGGGCTGCCGTCGACCGCCGGTTTAAATCATAGAAAAGAGTTTCTCATGACGATTTCACTTTATGACGCAAGCGTCGCATCTTATCTGCAAACCGTTCAAGCCGTCAGCGGCTTCCTCGACAAGGGCCTGACCTATTGCCGGGACCATGGCATTGATCCGGAAGAGATGGTCGAGGCCCGGATTTTCCCCGATATGTTTCCCTTGCGCTTTCAGATCCAGTCGGTGGCCTTCCATTCGCTTGGCGCGGTCGAGGCCATCCAAAGCGGCTTGATGATCCCACCGGCTGAACGCCCGGCCCACGATTATGCCGGTCTGCAGGCGCTGATCACCGACACCGGTGCCAAATTGCAGGCGATCACGCCCGAGGAGATCAATGGTCGCGCAGGGGCGGATGTTACTTTCAGGGCACGGGGCACGGACCGGCTGTTTACAGCGGAAGGATTTCTGCTGTCCTTCTCGCTGCCCAATTTCTATTTTCACGCCACCACGGCCTATGACATCCTGCGTTCAAAGGGCGTGCCGCTTGGCAAGATGGACTTCATCTCCAAATTGCGCCTGAAGGCTTGAATTTTATAGACCGAAGGTGACCCGGCCCTGGTCGTCAATGGCCCAGGCCGGGTTCCACGCGATTTCCCAGGCATGGCCATCGGGGTCGGCCACATAGCCGCGGAACCCGCCATGGGGCGGGGCGTCGGCGGGCCTTAAAATACGCCCGCCGGAGGCCGCGAGTTTGTCGATGACGGTCTCCACCTGCCCGCGCTCCGCCACGTTATGGGCGAGGGAGAAAGCGCCGGGCGTCTGAAGATCCGGACAGTTCATATCCTGCTCCAACGCGGCTTTGCGGAAGGTGCCGAGCATCAGGCCGTTCATCTGATAGAAGATGATGTCCTCGTTCTCAAACACCGGGGACCAGCCGAAGCCCTCGACATAGAACCGGCGGGAACGGGCGAGGTCGCGGGTTCCGAGGGTGATGACGGAAATCTGTTGCTGCATGGCGGGGGCTCCTGGGGTGAGCGGGAGATGGTTATTCATGCGGAGAAATGGATTGCCGGGTCAAGCCCGGCAATGACAATTTTTGTGGGGTCGGTGGGCATTAAGTTTATCCGTCATTGCGAGGCGTAGCCGAAGCAATCCAGCTCTTTCGGCGGCACTCTGGATTGCTTCGGCTACGCCTCGCAATGACAATTGGGACCCATATTAGTAGTCATTGCCGGGCTTGACCCGGCAATCCATCTCTCCGCCTGCGCACACGTGGCAACGATGTCAGGCTTTTTTGTCCCAGCCGCCGTCCTGGCGTTGTTGCCAGTAGGTCAGGTTGTGGCCAGCTGCTTTGTAGAGTTTCCAGCGCTCGCGGGCGGATTGGACTGAGGGGTCGTTGGCGCCGTCGAACATGTCCAGGCAACGGTCGAAGCTGCCGAGGAATTCAGGGGTCTGGCCGTCAACGACCACGAGCAGGGTTGCGCTGTTGGGGTTTTCCTCCTGATCGGTCAGATAGACCGGCTGGAGATCGGCGTGGCCGGTTTTGCGGGTGCCGTGAGGGAGGAAACTTGCGTCTTCATAAGTCCAGAGCGCGGCGTCGAGGCTTTCCAGCCGGTCGGGCGACGCGAGCACCACAGCCCGCATCCCCCGCTCCAGCGCTTTTTCAAGCAGACGCGGCAGCGCTTCGGACAAGGGCTGCCGCATCAAATGATAAAAGCTGACGTCGGTCATGACGGTCTTATTTTTCCTCGTAATTATCCGCGATCAGACGATCGAGAAGGCGCACGCCATAGCCGGTCGCGCCGGCCGGGCAGATATCCCGGTCCTTGCTGGCCCAGGCCATGCCCGCGATATCCATATGGCACCAGGGCACGTCATTGACAAAGCGCTGGATGAACTGGGCGGCGGTGATGCTGCCAGCCTCGCGGGCGTTGCCCATGTTTTTCATGTCGGCGATCTTGGAATCGATCTGACGGTCGAAGGCCTTGGAGAGCGGGAAGCGCCAGACCAGTTCGCCTTCGACTTTACCAGCGGCGTCGATCTGTTTCGCAAGTTCATCATTGTTCGAGAAGATCCCCGCGAACTCATGGCCGAGGGCAATGATGATGGCCCCGGTCAAGGTTGCAAGATCAATCATGAATTTCGGCTTGAAGCGATTCTGGGTGTACCAGATGGCGTCGGCCAGCACGAGACGGCCTTCGGCGTCGGTATTGATCACCTCGATGGTCTGGCCGGACATGGATTGCACCACGTCGCCCGGACGCTGCGCATTATGTGACGGCATGTTTTCCACCAGACCGACGACGCCGACCGCATTCACCTTGGCCTTGCGTGCGGCCAGCACCTGCATGACGCCGACTACGGTGGCCGAGCCGCCCATGTCGAACTTCATGTCCTCCATGCCCTGGGCCGGTTTGATCGAGATGCCGCCGGTGTCGAACGTGACACCCTTGCCGACAAAGGCCACCGGCTGGGTCTTGGCGCGGAGGCCGTTCCAGTGAATGACCACGAGCTTCGATTCCTGCGCACTGCCCTGCCCGACGCCCAAGAGCGCGCCCATGCCGAGCTTGGCCATCTCGCGTTCGCCGAGAATCTCGACCTTGAGCCCGAGCTTTTCGAGCTTCTTGATCTCCTTGGCGTAGCTTTCCGGATAGATCACGTTGCCCGGCTCGGACACCAGATCGCGGACATTGAACACCGCATCGGCCACGAGGTCCAAGCGATCGAAGGCCTTTTGCGCCTTGGTCGCCACGGGGCTGCCGACGCTCACCTTGACGACCGATGGCTTTTTCTCCACCGGCTCCTTGGTGCGATAGCGGTCGAAGCGATAGGACCTGAGCTTGATGCCATAAGCGAGACGCGCCGCGAAGTCTTCGGTCGGGAGCTTGAGGCCGGGCACTTCATCGGCTGCCACATGCACGGATTTTTCGCCCGATGTCAGGAGCTTGGCGACAATGCCGCCACCGACGGCCTCAGCTGCGAGAGCATCCAGTTCCGCCGTGCGGCCGAGACCGACCAGCAGGATGCGGCTTGCCACCACCTTGGGCAGACCGAACAATTCCAGCATCTGGCCGCGTTTGGCCTTGAACGCCGAGGATTTGAGCGCCCGGGTGATGGCCCCGCCGGAGGTTGCATCGATCTTTTCCCCGGTCGCCAGCAGCTTGTTGCCGGTGGTCACGAAAAGGACCAGAGCGCCGCTTGCCGGAACAGACGGTTTGCCAAAGACGAATTTCATCGGTTTGTCTCCTCGGGGTAAAGCCGGTACTATGCGTAAATCCGCATTGTGGCCCTGGCTGTCTTGCGAAACGGGCCGCATTCCAGCGATTTATTGCAGTTTGCATCATGTCGGTCAATCATCGTCACAGTCGGCCCTGCCTAAAAAAGGATTAGGCAAGCCCCCTGTTTGCCGATAAAAAGCAAGGCCATGAAGGGTAAACTCATCATCATTTCCTGGCTTGCCTCCGTTTCGACGCTGTCTCTCGCGTCGAGCTTGGCGGCTGCGCAATCCGTGCCACCCGCCGAAACCGGGGATTCCGGGGCCGTCAATGACACGCTCGGCGAAAAAGTTCCAATCGATTTCGCTGCCGATCAGCTGACCTTCGATGAAAACACCAACGTCGCTGTCGCCGAGGGCAATGTCTTTCTCAAGCGCGAGGATCGCGTCATCCATGCCGACCGGGTCATTTATGATCTGACCGAAGGCACCGTGCGGGTCGAGGGACATATCTGGGCGCGCGATAAAGACGGCAATATCCTGACCGCCGAACATCTTGTCATCAATGATGATTTCACCGCCGGCATGGTCGAGAACATCGGGCTTATCCTCAAAGACGACTCACGCTTTGCTGCCCGCCATGGAGAGCTTCAGAACGGCACCCGCACCGAGATGCATCATGCCATCTACAGCCCCTGCGCCGTGTGCAATGCCAAGGGTGAAAAGGTCACCCCGGTGTGGTCCATGCGGGCGGTCAGCGTCACCCACGATCAGGAGCGCAAGCGCGTGACCTATCGTGACGCCACCTTGAATGCCTTCGGCGTGCCGATCATGTGGACGCCCTATCTGTCGCAGCCGGACCCGAGCGTCCATTCGGCCAGCGGGCTGCTTATCCCCGATCTCGTGCATTCGAGCCAGCTCGGCTATACGATCAAGCTGCCCATCTATCTCAGGATCAGTGACGACAAGGACGCGACAGTTACGCCCTGGATGACCTCGGCGGAAGGACCGGTCCTGGCTGGCGAATATCGTCAGAATGTCGGATTTGGAAAATTCGCCGCTTCGGGCAGCATCACTCATCCGGACCAGCTGGATGATTTCGGTCTCAAAACCGGGCGCAAGACCTTTCGCGGCCATATCTTTTCAAACGGCCAGTTTGATCTCGACAGCCTGAACGAGCCTTTGGGCGGAACCTGGAGCTGGCGCTATGACGTCGGCTGGGCCAGCGATGACACCTATCTGCGCCGCTATAAAATTTCCGATACCGACACCATTCGAAGCGAAGTGGCGGTCGAACGCTTTGGCGAGCGTAGCTATGGCGCCCTGAGCGCGCTGGCCTTTCAGGGCCTGCGGGTCGAGGATATCCCCGGCCTGTCGCCCTATGCCCTGCCCATGGCGGAATATCATTACGTCAGCAAGCCCGGTCAGATGGGCGGCATCTATCGCTTTGACGCCAATGGTCTGGTTGTGACCCGGCTCGATGGCATGGACACCCGGCGCATTTCCACCGGCGGCAGCTGGGAATTGCCTTATGTGGGTGAATCGGGCTCGGTCTATACCCTTGGCGCCAGCATTCGCGGCGACATCTATAATGTTTCGGATTCGAACAGACCGACTGGCTCCGCCTATTCCGGGCAGGACGGCACCATAGGCCGCGTGCTGCCCCAGCTGCGCCTTGAATGGCGTCTGCCCATGGTCAAGGAAGGCCGCAGCACCCGCCAGACCCTTGAACCGATCGTGGCCTTTGTCGGCTCGCTCAATGCCGGCAACCCGTTGGCGATCCCGAACGAAGACAGCCGCCTGATCGGGTTCGACGATACCAATCTGTTCGACTCGAATCGCTTCATGGGGCTTGATCGCTGGGAAACCGGATCGCGCTTTGACTATGGCCTGCGCTATGGCATCGAAAGCAACAAGCTGTCAGCCCGGTTCCTGATCGGGCAAAGCTACAGATTCTATGATGACAGCAAGATACCAGCCAGCAGCGGTCTTGGTGGGCATTGGTCCGATGTCGTCGGCCGGGCCGAGGTGTCCTACGGCGATTATGTGAACCTGATCTATCGCCTGCGCCTGCACGGCCAAAGCTTTGCGCTCCGCCGCAATGAGGTCGACGCCATCATCGGGCCGAAAAAGTTCAAGGTCACCCTTGGATATCTCGATATGCCGCTCGGGGCCGATGACTTCAACACCCAGATTCCGCTCGTCAAGCGGGAGGAACTCCGGGGGGGGGCGATCTATAATTTCGCCCAATATTGGAGCCTGTCGGGAAACATCGTCCACAATCTTGCGAACAACACCAATATTTCCGGACGGGCCGGAATCATATACGAAGATGAATGCCTGCGTTTTGGCGTATTTTACGATAGAAGCAATACCACCGACCGCGATATTCGACCTGAAACCACCATTCTGCTCAAGATCGCACTCAAGAACTTGGGTTGAGCCTGCGGAATGGGCTATAGTCGCCAGCCGGAAAACGCATATGATGCGGACAGAAAGCTTTTGAGAGAGAGTAGAGACGTGACAGTGAGTTACCGCAGTGTGGTCCGCCCGCGTGACATGCGTCCAAGCCTTGACCGAGGTCAGGTGAAGACCATGGCCCGCCTCTTTCTTGTGATCGGCGGCTTGATGACCATCGCCCCCGGCGCCATGGCGCAAGCACGCAATCCCAACGTCCAGAAGATCGAAGCCGTGGTCAATGACCAGGTGGTTTCGGCCTATGACGTGGATCAGCGCGTCAACCTGCTGCTGGCTTCGGTCAGCGCCCAGATCTCGCCTGAACAAAAAATGATGCTACGCCGTCAGGCGTTGCAGAACCTTATTGATGAACGGCTTGAGCTGCAGGAAGCAAAGCATTACGACCTTGTGATCTCGGAAGAAGAAGCCAACGAAACCGTCGCTGCGATCGCCCAGCAATATAATATGAACCAAGCTCAGTTCGCCGACTATCTGGCGAAATCCGGAGCGAGCATCGATGCGCTGAAACAGCAGCTCAAGGCTGAGCTTGCCTGGAACCGCCTGGTGCGCGGCCGCTTCCGTCAGCAGATCGAAGTCAGCGAAGAAGATGTTCAGGCCCAGATCGACCGCATGAAGCAGACGGTCGGACAGAGCGAATATCAGGTCTCGGAAATCTTCCTTCTGGTCGATACCCCGGCCAAGGAAGAGGAAGCCCGCATCACCGCCGAACGTATCGAGGGGCAGCTGAAACAGGGCGTGCCGTTCAATGTGATGGCCCGCCAGTTCTCCGAAGCGCCGACGGCGGCTGTCGGTGGTGATCTCGGCTGGGTCCAGCAGGGTCAGCTTGCGCCCGAAGTCGATCAGGCCATCCTCACGATGCGTCCGAACGAAATCTCGGCGCCGATCCGCACCGCGAACGGCTTTTACGTTGTTCAGCTGAAAGAGCGCCGCAAGGTGCTGACGCCGGATGCAAGCGACGAACGACTGACGCTGCAACAGGCGATCTATAATAAACATCCCGGTGAGACCGCCGAAAGCGCCTCAGCCCGCATCACCAAGGCGCTGGCTGGCGTCAAATCCTGCGCGGATCTGACCACTGCCGCCAAGATTGGCGCGCAGGATATCAATAAGGTCGGCACCGTCCGCTTGGGCGATCTGCCGCCGATGGTTCAGTCAGCGGTCGAAAAAGTCGAGGTGGGCAAGCATAGTGCGCCCGTCGATACGCCCGAAGGATTCCGGGTGCTGTTTGTCTGCGAGCGCGTCATGCCTGAAAGCAAGATGCCGAGCAACGAGCAGGTTTCCGAATCCATGAGCCAGCAGCGGCTGTCGCTGATGTCGCGTCGCTATCTGCGCGATCTGCGCCGCGACGCTATTATCGACATCCGCGGTTAAGCTTTGCGGCCTCCCGCGCGCTTACGCGGGAGGCTCGGGTGATGTGAGGTGGTTGCTATGAAAAGACCTCTGGCTGTCACCATGGGCGAACCTGCGGGAATCGGGCCGGAGCTTGTGCTTAAAGCCTGGCTTGAGCGGGATCGCCCAAAGACTGCGCGGCCATTTTATGTGATCGCGCCACCCGCCTTGCTGAGGGAACTTGCGGTGACGCTCGGTCTCCCTTGCCCGATCGAGGTGATCGCGACGCCGGATCAGGCGGCCTCTGTCTTTGACCGCGCCCTCCCCGTGATCGCCCTTGATCTCGGCTATGTTGCGGTCACGTCCGGCAAGCCATCACCGGCCACGGGACGCGCTGTGATCGCCTCCATCGAGATGGCGGTTCAGCATGTGAAGGCTGGTCTAGCCGCCGCCGTTGTGACCAATCCCATTCAGAAATCCGCACTTTATGACGCCGGGTTCAAGCATCCGGGCCATACGGAATTCCTCGCCGCCCTTTGTGCTGACCAGGGCATCGAGCCGTTGCCGGTCATGATGCTGGCGGTGCCCGAGCTGAAAGTGGTGCCGCTTACGGTGCATATTCCGTTGTCTGACGTGGCCAAAACCTTGACCGCCGATCATGTGGTGGCGGTCGGACGCATTGTGGCGGCGGCGCTCAAACGTGATTTCGCCATCGCCGAACCG
Source organism: Govania unica (assembly GCF_027920805.1). Lineage (GTDB taxonomy): Bacteria > Pseudomonadota > Alphaproteobacteria > Sphingomonadales > Govanellaceae > Govanella > Govanella unica. Next base: position 547,351 of record NZ_JANWOI010000003.1, on the reverse strand, counting down.
CGTCTCGCCATCGCCGGGCTCAACCCCCATGCGGGCGAGGATGGGCGCATCGGGCGGGAGGAACAGACCATTCTGGCTCCGGCGATCGCCCGCTTGCAGGCCGAGGGCATAACGGTCATCGGCCCCCTGTCGGCCGATGCCATGTTCCATGCCAAGGCCCGGGCGCGTTATGACGTGGCCTTGTGTGGCTATCATGATCAGGCGCTGATCCCTTTGAAAACCATTGATTTCGACCATGGCGTCAATGTCACGCTCGGGCTGCCGATCATCCGCACATCGCCGGACCACGGCACCGCGCTTGATCTCGCGGGCCAGGGTATCGCCAGCGCCCTAAGCCTGATCGCCGCCATGCGCATGGCCGATGACATGGCAAACGCCCGAGGATTTTGATGACTGAAGATACTCTGCCGCCGTTGCGTGAGGTGATTGCCCGCCATGGCCTCGACGCGCGCAAAAGCCTGGGGCAGAACTTCCTGCTCGATCTCAATCTGACGCGGCGCATTGCGCGCGGTGCGGGGGATCTGGCGGACGTCACCGTCTATGAAGTCGGCCCCGGACCGGGCGGGCTTACGCGTGGGCTGTTGATGGAAGGCGCCGCCCATGTGATCGCGGTCGAACTCGATCGCCGCGCCGTGGCCGCACAAAGTGACATTGCCGCAGCCTACCCCGGCCGCCTGACGGTGATCGAGGGCGACGCGCTCGCGATGAATGAACGGGAGCTGATGGCCGGGAAGACGGCCGTCAAGGTGGTGGCCAACCTGCCCTATAATGTCGGCACCGCGCTATTGGTCAAATGGCTGACGGCGGAGCCCTGGCCGTCCTGGTTCCAGTCCTTGACGCTGATGTTTCAGCGCGAAGTGGCCGAACGCATCGTCGCCGAGCCGCGATCCAAGGAATATGGACGGCTGAGCGTGCTGGCGCAGGCCCGGGCGACCGCGAAGATCCTGTTCGACGTGCCGCGCACGGCCTTTGTGCCGCCGCCCAAGATCACGTCCTCCGTCGTCCATCTGGTGCCGAAAGACTGGCCCGCCGACGGCCCCTCGATCCGGTCGCTTGAACGGGTGACAGCGGCAGCTTTCGGCCAGCGGCGCAAGATGCTGCGGGCGAGCCTCAAATCCCTTGGCCGTGATCCGCTGCCCTTGCTGGCCGCCGCCGGACTGCCAGAAACCGCCCGCGCCGAGGAAATCGACGTGGCCGGTTTCCTCAGGCTGGCGAAAGCGCTTGAGGCTTGACGGGCCGAAAGCTCCTCAAATCCTGGTGGTTTTCTGCAGCACCAATCTTTGCCGGGCCTGGCGGATGCTGGCCAAGGCGATCAGTCCGAAGATAAAGAGGGCCGTCGTCAAGGGCTCGCTGGTCACGATGACGTCGAGAGACGTGATGTGGCCGACGATAATATGTTCAATCGTCGTGGTGCCGGGCGTAAGGATCAGGTAGGCAAAGTTTTTCACGGGGAAATCCGCGAGGTCGAGACTTGTTGGCGGGTCAAAGGACGTCACCGTCCCCCCGTCCAAGAGATCGGCAAAGATTTTTTCCAGGGTAATAGCAAAATTGCCGCAATGTGTGACCGTGCAACCGGTAATCAGATAACCGTCAGCATAGCCCCCTGGGTATGGTTCATTATCAAGAACCTCCATGCCGGGATAAAAACCCGGAAGCCCAAGCGTGCCGGATGCCGAAAGAGAGCCGACCGTGAAATGCCAGCCCGCATCCGCCACTTGCCAGTAATATTTAGTCACTCCGGGAGTGGTATAACTTACCAAAGGTGGCAGGGTATAAAATAACGACCCGGTGACCACATCACCGTTACTCACCCCCGGCATGACCGGATAGGAATTATACGGGCCATTATCGGTGATGATCGCCGTAAAATTGATGGTGACCACCGTAGCCTGTGCCGGGGCTTTGAAGAAAGCCGCGACGGATAGCAAAAGTACAAAAACAAACAGCTGTAAGCGGACAGCAGTCATAGCCCCTCCCAATATCAGATGCATTTGGATGACCGTTACGTCATGCAAATACTGGGCCTCGGCAGAGGCCGGGAGAAAGGTCTATTTTTTCAATGAGATGGAATCTACGACCCTGGGCGGTGTGTCTGAAATTGTAAGAATTTTCGACGGATTTCAGCCAAGCCCAGCCATGAGATCACGCACGAAGGGCACAAGCCCGGCCTGACGGTCGCGTTTCAGACGTTCGGCATGCAGAATAGCGCGGATCTGGCTCAGGGCCTGGGTGAGATCCGAATTGATGACCACATAGTCATATTCGGCCCAGTGGCTGATTTCATCGGTGGCCTTGGACATGCGAAGCGCGACCACCTCGGGGCTGTCCTGCCCGCGTCCCTGAAGACGGCGCGCCAATTCCTCCGCCGACGGCGGCAGGATGAACACGCGCACCAGATCCTTCGGCATCTTTTGCGCCAGTTGCTGGGTACCCTGCCAGTCGATATCGAACAGCACATCACGACCGGTGTTCAGTGTCGCCTCGACTTCCGCCGCCGGGGTGCCGTAGCAATTGCCGAACACCTTGGCATATTCCAGAAAGCCGTCAGCCTCGATCTTGGCGTCGAAGGTCGCCTGATCGACGAAATGATAATGCTCGCCATCGATCTCCCCCGGACGCGGCAGCCGCGTGGTGGTTGAAATCGACATGTTGAGGCTGCCCGTTTCCTCGTCGAGCAGAAGCCGCGACAGCGTGGATTTGCCCGCGCCCGACGGCGAAGACAGGACGAACATCAAACCACGACGGGCGGCAGCAACATTGGCATGGGGCATCACGACTACTCGATATTCTGGATTTGCTCGCGGAACTGGCCGATGACGTTTTTCAGCTCAAGCCCGATGCGGGTCAGTTCAAGATCAGCCGATTTCGAACAGAGGGTGTTGGCCTCGCGGTTGAATTCCTGGGCCAGGAAATCGAGCTTGCGGCCGACCGGCTCCTTTTCCGCCAGCAGCAGACGCGCAGCCGCCACATGACCGCGCAGACGGTCCAGTTCCTCGCGCACATCGGCTTTTGATGCGAGCAGCGCCACTTCCTGCGCGAGACGCTCAGGGGCGATGCCCTGCACGTCGGCGACAAAATCGGCCACGCGGAGAAAGAAGCGCTCCTTGAGGGCGGCGGGTTGCAGGGCGGCTGAGGCGGCGGCTTCGGCCGTCAGGGCCTCGATCCCGTTCACCTGCGCGGTGATCACGGGGGTCAGGGCCGCGCCTTCTTCAAGCCGGTGCTTCTGGAGGGCGGAGACCGCTGCTTCGAAACTTTTCAACAAGGCGGCGTCACGGGCCTGACGCTCATCCTCATCCAAGAGCGCGCCGAGATTTTCAACCACGCCCGGAATGGCCATGAGGCCGTCGAGACTTGCGGGAGCGATGCCATCCTCGGCCACCCGGCTCGCCACTTCCATCAGGACCTTGAGCGCGGGTTCATTGACGCTGATCCCCGCCGCCGAGCCAAGGGCGCGGGTTTGCAGGCTGATGGTCACACTGCCCCGGCTGATGCGGGCGGACAGGCGACGGCGCAGCTCGATTTCAAGGGCGTCAAAGCCTGCGGGCAGACGGCAACGCAGCTCGAAATTCTTGCCATTGACGCTTTTGATTTCCCAGGTCCAGGAAATGCCGCCGGCGCTGGCCGCGAACTGGCCGTCTGTGCGGGCGAAGCCCGTCATGCTGGAAATGGTCATCGGGTTCCCACTCTGCTTGCCGATTGATCCGGTTGTTATATAGGATCAGCTTCGATCTGCAAATGCGACAGTCAGATAACAAGCCGGGATAAGGGATAAAGCATGCGCAATCCGCGAGCCATATTGATCACAGGCGCCTCAAGCGGCATCGGCGCGGCGCTGGCCCGGACCTATGCGCGGCCGGACGTGACCCTGTTTCTCGGCGGGCGCGATGCCGAGCGGCTTGCAACTGTGGCGGCGGAGGTGCGGGCGCTCGGGGCCTATGTGCATCAGACCTGCCTGGATGTGACCGACAAAGCGGCCATGAGCGACTGGATTCGGGCGAGTGACGCCATTGCTCCGCTTGATCTGGTGATTGCCAATGCCGGGGTGTCTTATGGCCTCAAAACTGGTGACGATCTGGCTGAGCATGTTGAGCGCACCTTTGCCGTCAATGTGGATGGGGTGTTTCACACCATCCATCCGGCCATCGACGTCATGCGGTCGCGCGGTGCCGGACAGATCGCCATCATGGCGTCGCTTGCGGGCTTTACCGGGCTACCGAGTTCGCCCGCCTATTCGACCAGCAAGGCAACCGTCAAAGCTTATGGGGAGGCCATGCGCGGCTTTCTGCGGCCCTATGGGATCGAGGTTTCAGTCATCTGCCCGGGCTTTATCATCAGTCCGATGACGGCGCGCAATCCGTTTCCCATGCCGTTCCTCATGAGCGACAGCAAAGCCGCCGGGATCATGGTCGCCGGGCTGGCGAAAAACAAAGCACGGATCGCCTTTCCGCTGCCCATGCTGGCCGCCGTGCGGCTGGCGCAACTGCTGCCGGCAGCTTGGGTTGATTTCCTGTTCTCGCAGCTTCCGGCGAAGGATCGATCGTCGTGAGGGCTTGGCGGGTGGCGAGATGGATACGCGGGTCAAGCCCGCGTATGACAGGGTTTTCTGTAGTGAGTGTCATGGCCTGGCTTGACCCGCGGCTGTCTGGATAAATACCCACACACCGTTCGCCCTGAGGAGCCCGTAAGGGCGTCTCGAAGGGCGGGGTCACGCGAGCCAGGTGCTTCGGAGACAGCCCCTTGGCAGGGGCTTCCTCAGCACGAGCGGGGTTGGATGGGGGCGGCTTGGGTACGCGGGTCAGGCCCGCGTATGACAGAGTAGTGCGTAACTATTGTCATTACCGGTAATGACAATTTGATAAGCCTAATCAGCGACGGGATTTTTTCTTTTTTGGCTCGGTTTTTTTGACCACCGGTGGCGGTGGTGCGTCGGGGTCTTCGCCGCGTTCGATTTTGCGCCAGCGGACCACGTTGCGGTTGTGCTGGTCGAGGGTTTCGGCGAACAGGTGGCCGCCGGTGCCGTCGGCGACGAAAAAGAGGTCCTGACCGGAGGCCGGCGTCACCACGGCGCGGAGCGCGTCGCGGCCGGGGTTGGCGATAGGGCCCGGCGGCAGGCCGTTTACGGCATAGGTGTTGTAGGGCGTCGGCGTATCGAGATCGGCGCGGGTCAGGGGGCGGGCGAGCGGGCCGCCGCCAGTGATGCCATAAATCACTGTCGGGTCGGATTGCAGCCGCATGCCGAGCTTCAGGCGATTGAGGAACACGGCGGCAACGCGCGGCCGTTCTCCGGCGATGCCGGTTTCCTTTTCGACGATGGAGGCGAGCACCACAAGTTCGGCCGGGCTTTTGAGCGGGAAATCCAACGGCCTTGCGCCCCAGGCCCCGTCAAGCGCACGGGTCATGGCAGCTTTCATGCGGCCAACAACGGCCTCCCGGTTTTCGCCATAGGTGTAGAAATAGGTTTCAGGCAACAACGTGCCGTCGGCCGGAATGGTCGTCACCTGACCGTCGAGAAGTGGTGCAGCATTCAGCAGGGCGACGATCTCGCGGCTCGACAGGCCTTCGGGGAACGTCAGGCGGTGCTGGATGACCTTGCCGGATTCGAGAATGCGCAGAACATCGGTCAGGCTCGTATGGGGCGGGATCAGATATTCGCCGAATTTCAATCCGGCTCCGTTGCCCTTGGCGCGGCTCAGAACCATGAACATCCAGGCGTTGCGGCTCACGCCCGCATCGCGGAGGGCGGTGGACGTCGCCCGCAAGCCCGCGCCCTTTGGAATGATCACCACGCGTTCAGTGCTGAGCGGCCCCGGCATGGTCACGCCGCGATAAACATAAGTCCCCGCCCCGGCCAACAAGCCGAGCAGAACCAGAGCAACCACGACATACCAGGGAATACGCAACATCGAAAATATCTGTGACAAATAAGAACGCCGCCCCGGCTCCGGCGCTGTTTCCGGGTCCGGGGCGGCGTTGCCATTCATTATGATCAGACCTTGGCCATGATCAGGGATGCATTGGTGCCGCCAAAGCCGAACGAGTTCGACATGGCGATCTTGACCTCGCGTTTCTTGGCCACCAACGGCACGAGATCGAGATCGGCGCAGACATCCTCAGGCTCATTGAGATTGAGGGTCGGCGGCACAATGCCGTCACGCATGGCCAGCATGCAGAAAATGGATTCGGTCGATCCGGCCGCACCCAAAAGATGGCCGATGGCCGATTTGGTCGAGGACATGGAAATCTTGTCCATGGCATTGCCAAAGAGACGCTTCACCGCGCCGGCTTCGATTTCGTCGCCGAGCGGCGTCGAGGTGCCATGGGCGTTGATATAGTCCACATCCGACACGTCGATGCCAGCCCGCTTCAGGGCGGCGCGCATGGCGCGGAAGCCGCCGCTGCCGCTCGATTCCGGGGCGGTCACGTGATAGGCATCGCCCGACAGGCCATAGCCGATGATTTCGGCATAAATCTTGGCCCCGCGACGCTTCGCATGTTCATATTCTTCAAGCACGACAATCCCGGCGCCTTCGCCGATGACGAAACCGTCACGGCCTTTGTCCCACGGACGGGAGGCTGCGGTCGGGTTGTCGTTGTAACTGGTGCTGAGCGCCTTGGCCTGGGCAAAGCCCGCAACGCCCACGGGGCAGATCGCCGCTTCCGTCCCGCCTGCGACCATGACATCGGCGTCATCAAGCGCGATCAGACGCGCCGCATCGCCAATGGCGTGGGCGCCGGTGGCGCAAGCGGTCACAACCGAATGGTTCGGACCCTTGAAGCCATAGCGGATGGACACATGGCCCGAAACGAGATTGATCAGACGGCCCGGAATGAAATGCGGGCTGACCCGGCGCGGACCGTTCAGGTACAGATTGACGGCTTCTTTTTCGATTCCCGGCAAACCACCGATGCCCGAACCGATCAGAACGCCGGTGCGTTCCTGCGATTCTTCGTCGGTCGGGGTCCAGCCGGAATCCTGCACGGCCTGCATGGCGGCAGCGACACCGAAAATGATGAATTCATCGACGCGGCGTTGCTCCTTCGGTTCCATCCAGAGATCCGGATTGAAGGTGCCGTTCGTGCCGTCGCCGTATTTGACTTCGCAGGCAACACGAGAGCTGTAGTTCGTGGCATCGAATTTGGTGATGTTTCCAGCCCCTGACTGACCGGCAATCAGCCGCTTCCAGGTCTCTTCAACACCGCACGCGAGTGGCGTGACAAGTCCCAATCCGGTGACGACTACTCGTCTCATCCTGTTTTCCCGTCTTAACTATATAACAAGTAGGAAGCGAATGCCTGACCGCAATGGGTCAGGCATCAATACCAAAGCTTAAAATCAAGCGCTTTTGGAAATGTGATCAATCGCGTCTTTGACGGTGTTGATCTTTTCGGCCGCGTCATCCGGAATTTCGATGCCGAATTCTTCTTCGAACGCCATCACGAGCTCGACAGTGTCGAGGCTGTCGGCGCCGAGATCATCGACGAAACGGGCTTCATCGGTCACCTTCGCTTCGTCCACACCGAGGTGGTCGATGACGATCTTTTTCACGCGTGCAGCGATATCCGACATGATGTTGTCCTTAAAGTGTTCGTTGTTGACGTCCCGACAAAGCTTCTATCATCGGCCTTATCGGTAAATTTCCTGAGACTTTTGAAAGCGTTAGTCTTTCAGTATCAGCCCCGTCTCTCTATATAGGCAGCGGGTTGGTAGCACAGTTTTATCCTTTTGACCAGCAATCGGCAATGTCAGAGATACTCTTCTGCACAACCATATTCAGCTGACCTCAGATCATGACCATTCCGCCATTGATATGAAGGGTCTGGCCGGTGACATATCCGGCCTCGGAGCTTGCGAGATAGAGCACGCCCGCCGCGATATCCTCGGGCGACCCGAGCCGATCAAGCGGAATACCGGTCAGCAGCCGGGCTTTCTGATCGGCGGTCAGAACGTCGGTCATGGGGGTTTCGATGAAGCCAGGCGCAACGCAATTCACCGTGATCCCGCGCGACGCCACTTCCTGGGCCAGCGACTTTGACATGCCGATGATGCCAGCCTTGGCGGCAGCATAATTGGCCTGCCCCGGATTGCCGGTCACGCCGACGATCGAGGTGATATTGATGATGCGGCCAAAGCGCCGTTTCATCATGCCGCGCATGGCCCCCTGGGACAGTTTAAAGGTCGACTTGAGATTGACCGACAGAACCTGATCCCAATCGTCATCTTTCAGCCGGAGAGCCAGATTGTCGCGGGTGATCCCGGCGTTGTTGACCAGAATATCGAGCGAACCGAGGGCCGCTTCCGCCTCCCCAATCAGGTTCGCGACTTGCTCCGGATCGCCAAGATTGCAGGGGGTTACAAAAACACCCTCACCCATTTCCTGAGCCAGAGCTTCGAGCGCCTCGCGGCGGGTGCCGGAGATGGCGACCTTCGCGCCCCTGGCATGGAGCGCTTTGGCGATCGCCTGGCCAATGCCGCCGGACGCTCCGGTAACGAGCGCCCCTTTGCCGGTGAGATCGAACATGATGTGTCCTCTGTTTTAGTAACCGTCATTCCCGCGCATGCGGGAATCCAGCTTCTTGAAAGTTTAAGTCCTGGATCCCCGCGTTCGCGGGGATGACAATTATAATGATTTTTACAGCGATTTCGCGAAAGCTTCGATGTCGGCCGCCGTTTGCAGCGACAGGCCCTGAACCCGGCCGTCAATGCGTTTTGCAAGGCCAGTCAGGACTTTACCCGCGCCAAGTTCAACCGCCGTGGTAACGCCAAGATCGGCCAGCGCAATGACGCTTTCACGCCAGCGCACGACACCGGTCACCTGCTCCACCAGAAGCTGACGGATGCGGGCGGCATCGCGTTCGGGCGCGGCGGTGACATTGGCGATGAGCGGCACCACCGGCGACAGGATTTTCACGCTGGCGAGGGCTTCGGCCATGGCCTCGGCGGCCGGTTGCATCAGCGCGCAATGGAACGGTGCGCTCACCGCCAGCAGCATGGCGCGCTTGGCGCCCCGGCCCTTGGCGATTTCGACCGCGCGTTCGACGGCGGCTTTATGGCCGCTGACGACCACCTGACCCGGCGCATTATCATTGGCGGCGGCGCAGACTTCACCCTGAGCCGCCTCGGCCGCGACTTCACGCGCCACATCAAGATCAAGACCGAGAAGCGCCGCCATGGCGCCCACGCCCACCGGAACGGCTTTCTGCATGGCCTGCCCGCGCAGTTTCAGCAACCGGGCGGTATCGGACACCGTCAAGGCCCCGGCGGCGGCCAGTGCCGAATACTCGCCAAGCGAATGACCGGCCACGTAGTTTGCCGTCGCGGCGAGCGAAACGCCGAATTCCTTTTCCAGCGAGCGGGCAACCGCAAGGCTCACCGCCATCAACGCGGGCTGGGCGTTTTCGGTCAGCACCAGATCGGATTCGGGGCCTTCGAACATGAGCTGGGTCAGATTCTGGCCGAGGGCGTCATTGACCTCCTCGAAAACCTCGCGGGCGGCGGCGAGACTTTCGGCAAGCTCCTTGCCCATGCCGACGAATTGGCTGCCCTGCCCCGGAAAGGTGAAAGCCCGTGTCATATCAAGTCCCCGTTATCGTGAAAGAGTAAGGTCGTGGCAGCCCTGCCAGATAAAGGCCCGGATTGAGGCCCAGATTCTGGCCATCAAATACCGCCTGAATACAGCCTGTCAAGCGGCCCTTGCCCTGGGTCTTGTCTATCATCTTGTCTCCGGGGCGGATTCATGTATAACTGCGGCCCTCGCACAGTGCTTTTTCTTCCGCCCTGGTAAGCAGACCTGGGCGGTTTTTATGGTGAACGCCAGCGACCCGTTAGATCATGGTCAGTTAAATGTGCGAATTGACCGGTCGGGCAGCGTGACGATCCATAAAAATCCATAAGGAGTCACTGCAAAATGTCGTTCTATGAACATGTCGTGATCGCACGACAGGATCTTTCCGCCCAACAGGCGGAAGGTATCGCTGCTGATCTTACCAAAATTGTCGAAGACAATGGTGGCAAGGTTGTGAAGGCCGAACAATGGGGTCTTCGCAACATCGCCTACAAGATCAACAAGAATCGCAAAGGCCATTACATCATGCTGGTTCTCGACGCTCCTGGTAGCGCCGTGGCCGAGCTTGAGCGTAACGTGCGCCTGAACGAAGACATCATCCGTTACCTGACGATCCGCGTCGAAGCCGTTGAAGAAGGCCCATCGGCCGTTCTTCAGGCCAAGTTCGACCGTAGCGAGCGTGGCGACCGTGAAGGCGGTTTCCGTGGCGAGCGTGGTGAACGTAGCGACCGCGGTGATCGCGGTGACCGCCCCCGCCGTGATGGCGATCGTGGTCCCCGTCGTGACCGTCCAGCTGACGCAGTAAGCGAGGAAACCGGTAATGAGTGAGCAGAGAGAAGATCGTAAGGGTGGCGGCGCTGGCGCCGGTGCCGCTGGCGGTGCTGGTGGTCAAACCCGTCGTCCGTTCTTCCGTCGCCGTAAAACCTGCCCGTTCTCGGGTCAGGGCGCGCCGAAGATCGACTATAAGGACGTGAAGCTGCTGTCGCGCTTCATTTCCGAACGCGGCAAGATCGTGCCGAGCCGCATCACCGCGGTTTCGGCCACCAAGCAGCGTGAACTTGCACGCGCGATCAAGCGGTCGCGTATCCTGGGCCTCCTGCCCTTCGTCATTTCGTAGGAGACGTCCCATGCAAATCATTCTCTTGGAACGCGTCGAAAAGCTCGGCCAGATGGGCGATGTGGTCACGGTGAAGGACGGGTTTGCCCGTAACTTCCTGCTGCCGCGCAAAAAAGCCCTTCGCGCTACCGTAGCCAATCTGAAGCGCTTCGAATCCCAGCGTCAGGACATCGAAGCCCACAACCTCGAACGTCGCAGCGACGCTCAGGCCGCGGCTGAGAAGATCGAAGGGGCTTCGGTCACCTTGATCCGTCAGGCTGGCGAAGTCGGTCAGTTGTTCGGTTCGGTTTCGGCCCGCGATATCGCGGCTGCTCTGACCGCTTCCGGCTTCAAGGTCGACTATCATCAGGTTGTGCTCAGCCGTCCGATCAAGTCCGTCGGCATTCACGGCGTCACCGTTCAGCTTCATCCCGAAGTGAGCGTGGCCGTGAGCGTCAACGTGGCGCGTTCGGAAGCTGAAGCCGTAAACCAGGCTGCGGGCGTCGAAGCCCCGGTCAAGGAAGAAGTCGGCAACTTCTTCGAAAACGAAGGCCTCGCGCCCTCGAACTTCGAAGACGGCGTCGAACTTTAAGAAAATCCGGTTTGTCCGGTGAAAAAGGGCGGCCTTCGGGTCGCCCTTTTTGTTTTTGTGGTGATGGCAAGGACGGTGTGACGGAGAGATGGATTGCCGGGTCGAGCCCGGCAATGACACTTAGTGGTGGGGGCTTCGGGCCGACGGGTCGCCGTCTTGCGCCCTCTCACTGTCATACCCGGGCTTGACCCGGTATCCATCCGTCAAGCGGCAGTATAGCGGAGAGATGGATTGCCGGGTCAAGCCCGGCAATGACAATTGATATGGGGTGTAAGCTTCAGGTCACCGTCTTACGCCCCCTACTGTCATACCCGGGCTTGACCCGGGTATCCATCTGCCCGCCTAGTCCTTGGCTAACAGCAATGACAATCAATATGGGAAAGCTTCTAGCCGCATGTTACAAGAAGCCCTGTCCGTCGAGAGTATAAGGTTCGATCCCGCGTATGTCCGATAATGCCCGTCCTATAGTGCAGACCCTGACCCCGGATGGACCGGAGGAATATCGCACTTTGCCTCATAACCTTGAGGCGGAGCAGGCGTTGCTTGGTGCTATCCTGGTGAATAATGAGGCGGCAGGGAAGGTTCAGGACTTCCTGCTGGCCGACCATTATTTTGAGCCGGTGCATGGCCGGATTTACGAAGCGGCGCTGCGCCTGATTGATCGCGGGCAGCTTGCGACCCCCGTCACCATGAAACCATTTTTCGAACGTGACCCGGCGCTTGCCGATGTGGGCGGCGCGCAGTATCTGGCACGGCTGGCCGGGGCCGCTGTGACCATTTTGAATGCCGAGGATTACGGGCGGCTTGTTTATGACCTCGCGCTTCGCCGGGAGCTGATCACCATTGGCGAGGACATGGTGATCACCGCCTATGACTCGCCGGTCGAATCCCCGGCCACGACCCAGATCGAGGTGTCTGAACAAAAGCTGTTCGAACTCGCCGAACGCGGCCAGAAAGACGGCGGCTTCAAAACCTTCTCGCGCAGCATGACCGATGCCATTCAGGTTATCGAGGCGGCGTACAAGCGGGACGGCAAGCTGTCCGGCACCACCACCGGCTTCCGGGCCATCAACGAAAAAATCGGCGGCCTGCATCCGTCAGATCTGATCATTCTCGCCGGACGTCCGGCCATGGGCAAAACCGCGCTCGCCACCAACATCGGCTTCAACGCCGCCCTCGCCTACGCCCGCAACATGGAAGAGGGCATCGCGCCGAAGGATTCCGAGGGGGCCGTGGTCGGGTTCTTTTCGCTTGAAATGTCGGCCGATCAGCTCGCCACCCGTATTCTCGCCGAACGCTCGCGCATTCCGTCGGAAAATCTGCGGCGCGGGCAGTTGACCAAGGAACAGTTCCGCGATCTGACGCAGGCGGCGCAGGACCTCGAACGGTTGCCGTTTTATATCGATGACACGCCGCAGCTGACCATCTCGGCCCTGCGGACCCGGGCCCGGCGATTGAAGCGTCAGCATAATCTGGGGCTGGTCATCGTCGACTATCTGCAATTGCTGCGTGGCAGCGGCACCGGCGGACGGGCACCTGAAAACCGGGTGCAGGAAGTATCGGAAATCACCCGTGGTCTCAAGGGCCTGGCTAAAGAACTGTCGCTTCCGGTGATCGCCCTGTCGCAGTTGTCGCGCGGCGTCGAACAGCGCGAGGACAAACGGCCCCAGCTGTCGGACTTGCGAGAATCGGGCTCGATCGAGCAGGACGCCGATATGGTGACCTTTGTGTTCCGTGAGGAATATTATCACGCCATGAAGGAACCGGCCCTCGGCACCCCCGAACATGCCGAATGGCAGGCCAAGGGCGAATCCCTGCATGGTCTGGCCGAGTTCATCATCGGCAAACAGCGCCACGGCCCAACCGGCACTATCCGGCTGTTTTTCGAGCGGGAGACCACGCGGTTCTCCGATCTCGCCGAGGACAATTACGGGCCGGAGCCGTTCTAGTGGCGGATCTGCTGATCAATCTCGATGCTCTGAAACGCAATTACCTGAAGCTTGCCGGGATGGCTCCGGGGGCTCTCTGCGCCGCTGCGGTGAAGGCCGATGCTTATGGCATTGGTGCCGATCGCGCCGGACCTGCGCTTTGGCGGGCGGGCTGCCGGGATTTCTTTGTGGCCCATCTTGAGGAAGCCGTCGCCCTTCGTCCGCATCTGCCGAAGGCGCGCATCTATGTGCTGCATGGTCCGGCAGAGGGCGAAAGCGCGGCCTATCTGGCCCATGATCTGATCCCGGTGCTGAATTCCCTGCCCCAGATTGATATCTGGACCGCGACCGGCGGCAACCATCCGGCAGTGATCCATGTGGACACCGGCATGAACCGGCTTGGGCTTGGAACCGATGAGGTGGCCGAGCTGATTGACAATCCGGACCGGGCGCCCTTCCCCGTCGCCCTGATCATGAGCCATCTCGCTTGCGGCGATGAGCCGGGTCATGAAATGAACGCCCTGCAACAGGCGCGCTTCAGTGTGCTTGGGGAAGCCTTGCGCGATTCCCGCAAGGAGGCGATCCCGCTCAGCCTCGCCAATTCGGCCGGGGTGTTGCTTGGTGCCAACTATCATTTTGATATGCTGCGGCCGGGAATCGGGCTTTATGGCGGCAATCCTCTGACCGAGGGCGACAATCCCCTGGAGCCCGTGATCAGCCTGCAGGCTCGCGTCCTGCAAACCCGCGAGGTCCGGCCGCCCGCCGCTGTGGGCTATGGCGCGGTCTATCGGGTGAGCGGCCCGACGCAGCTTGCGACGCTGGATGTGGGCTATGCCGACGGCTTCCTCAGGGCCTTTGGCGAGGGCCGCTGGGTGCCTGAGATCGGCGGACATAAGGCCCCTATCGTCGGACGCATCTCCATGGACATGACCATCATTGATGTGAGCGCGGCGCCGCCTGAACTGGTGGCCCCCGGCATGGCCGTGCCCCTGATTGATGGCGTCGACGGCATCGATCGTGCGGCTTTGGCCACCGGTCTCAGCGCATATGAGTTGCTAACGCTCCTCGGGCACCGGTATAAGCGTAGTTATGTTGAAACAAACGGTTAGGCGCATGAATTTTCTGAGCGTCATCGGGCGGACTGTGATCGAGTTCCTGGCTTCGGCGGGACGGTTAGGCATTTTTGCCGGAACCGCCATCGCCCATGCCTTTCGACCGCCCTATTATCTGCGCCATATCGGCGCGCAGATGCTGAATATCGGCTATTACTCTCTGCCTGTGGTGGGGCTGACCGCCGTCTTCACCGGCGCGGTTCTGGCCTTGCAGATTTACGAAGGCGGGTCGCGCTTCAACGCTGAAAGCGCTGTGGCGGGAATCGTGGTCATCGGCTTTGTGCGCGAACTTGGTCCGGTGCTTGGCGGCCTTATGGTCGCCGGACGGGTCAGCGCCGCCATGGCCGCCGAGCTTGGCACCATGCGGGTGACGGAACAGATCGACGCGCTGTCGACCTTATCCACCGATCCCTATAAATATCTGATCGCGCCACGGATCATCGCCGCCACGCTGATGATGCCGCTCCTCGTGCTGGTCGCCGATGTGATCGGGGTCGCTGGCGGCTATGTGCTTGCCACCAACAAACTTGGCTTCAACCCCGGCACCTATCTCAAGACCACGGTCGATTTCCTGCATCAGGACGACGTGATTTCGGGGCTTGTCAAAGCCTGCGTGTTCGGCTTCATCATCGCGCTCATGGGCTGCTATCATGGCTTTACCAGCCGGGGTGGCGCGCAGGGTGTGGGCAAATCCACCACCGACGCCGTGGTTTCGGCCTCGATCCTGATTCTGACGTTCAATTACATTGTCACTGAACTGTTTTTCTCGACATCATGACAGAGAACCCAAAAATCAAACTTCAGGGCGTCGCCAAGCGCTTCGGCCGCAAAATCGTCCTCGATGGTGTCGACCTTGAGGTGGCGAAGGGGCAGTCGCTTGTGGTCATCGGCGGCTCGGGCTCGGGCAAGTCGGTGCTGCTCAAATGCATTCTCGGCATTCTCCGTCCGGATCACGGCCTGATGGAGATCGATGGCACTGATCTTAGCACCTTGAGCCGCAGCGAACGCCAGGCCTTCATGGGCCGGTTCGGCATGCTGTTTCAGGGCGCGGCGCTGTTTGACAGTTTGCCGGTGTGGGAAAATGTCACCTTCGGCCTGCTTGCGGCCAAGATGATTCCGCGTCGCGAAGCCCGCGACCGGGCGGTCGAGATTCTGTCGCGTGTAGGACTTGCGGCCGATGTGGCCGATCTGAACCCGGCGGAGCTTTCGGGTGGCATGCAGAAGCGTGTGGGCCTCGCCCGCGCCATCGCCGCCAATCCCGAAATCATCTTTTTTGACGAACCGACCACCGGCCTCGATCCGATCATGGCCGATGTCATCAATGACCTGATCGCCGAACGCACCCGCGAGCTTGGCGCCACCACCATCACCATCACCCATGACATGTCCAGCGTGCGCAAGATCGCCGACCGCGTGACCATGCTGTACAAGGGCAAGCTGATCTGGACCGGCGACAAGGCCGACCTTGACCATAGCGGCAATGCCTATGTGGATCAGTTCATCCATGGCCGGGCCGAGGGTCCGATCCGGATGGAAGTCTTGAAGGCCTAGTCGTATAGCGTCATTCCCGCTTGCATGGGAGCGACAAAAAGAAAAAGTGAGTTCTCCTTGGCCAAGCTAACGAAACAGTTTGTCTGCCAGTCCTGTGGCACCGTTTATGGAAAATGGGCCGGACAGTGCGATGCCTGTGGAGAATGGAACAGCATCGTCGAGGAAGTGCCGCAAGCCCCCACACCGGGCGGGCTTGCCAAGGGCGGAACCCATAAGGGGCGCGCCATTCACCTGACGGATCTGCAGGGCGAAAGTACCGAGCTGCCGCGCTATATTTCCGGCATCGGGGAATTCGACCGTGCGACCGGCGGCGGGCTGGTGCCCGGCTCCGCCGTGCTGGTAGGCGGCGATCCCGGCATTGGCAAATCGACCATCCTGTTGCAGGCGGTCAGCAAGCTCGCGGCCAAGAAGGTGCCGACGCTGTATATTTCAGGCGAAGAAGCAACCGCACAGGTGCAGATGCGGGCGCGCCGTCTTGGGCTTGAGACCTCGCCGGTGCATCTCGGGGCGGAAACCAATCTGCGGGATATTCTGGCGACGCTTGAGGCCATCCCCAACCTGGCCGTGGCGGTCATTGACTCGATCCAGACCGTCTATGCTGACAGCCTTGAATCCGCGCCCGGCACGGTGGCTCAGGTGCGCGCCTGTTCGCAGGAGCTGATCCGTTTTGCCAAACGCAGCGGCGTGGTGGTCATCATCGTCGGCCATGTGACCAAGGACGGCCAGATCGCCGGACCCCGCGTTCTGGAACATATGGTCGATACCGTGCTCTATTTCGAAGGCGAGCGCGGCCATCAGTTCCGCATCCTGCGCGCGGTCAAGAATCGCTTTGGCGGCACCGATGAAATCGGCGTGTTCGAAATGACCGATCTTGGGCTTCAGGAAGTGCCGAACCCGTCGGCCATGTTCCTCGGCAGCCGCAAATCCGATGTGAGCGGCGCTGCGGTGTTCGCCGGGATGGAGGGCACCCGCCCAGTTCTGATGGAAATTCAGGCCCTTGTGGCCCCGAGCATGCTGGGCACCCCGCGCCGGGCCGTGGTTGGCTGGGACAGTGGGCGGCTGGCCATGATCATGGCGGTGCTTGATGCCCGCTGCGGGCTTGGCCTTGGCGGCCATGACGTCTATCTCAATGTGGCGGGCGGGCTCAAGGTCACGGAGCCTGCGGCCGATCTTGCGGTGGCGGCGGCGCTTTTATCCTCCTTGTCGGGCAAGCCCTTGTCGAGCGATACTGTGGTCTTCGGCGAAATCAGCCTGTCCGGCGAAATCCGCGCCGTGACTCATGCGGCGCAGCGGCTGAAGGAGGCTGAAAAGCTTGGGTTTTCCCGTGCTATCCTGCCCGCCAATCTGAAGGGCGTGACCAGTGATGTCGACCGCAGCACAGTTGAGCATATTCAGGATCTGGCCGACCGGATCATGACCAAAGATTGAGGCGTTTATGCAAGATTTCGGCCTGACATCCTTTGATATCCTGTTCATCGTCATCGTCGGCTTGTCGATGCTGTTCGGCCTGAGTCGCGGCTTTACGGCGGCGGTGCTGAGCTTTGCAGCCTGGATCGCGGCCACGGTGCTGACGCTTTATGCGCTGCCCATCCTCCGCCCCATGGCCGGACAGTGGATCGAGACCCCGACCATTGCCGATATCATTATCATCATCACCATCGGCTTCGGCAGCCTGTTCATTTTCAAGCTGATCGCCAACAGAATCGGCGACGCCATCAAAAGCGGCATGCTTGGGCCCCTTGACCGGGTGCTCGGGGCGCTGTTCGGCTTGTTGCGCGGGGTTTTGGTCGTTACTCTGATGTTTATGATGGCGCTCTGGATTATCCCGCGCAAATCACTGCCGGACTGGATCATTCTGGCCAAAACCCGACCCATCGTCGAATATGGCGCGACCATCATTTCAAGCGTCACTCCGGCCGAGCTTGTGGAGAAAATCCGGGCTCTGGATCTCAAACTTGATACCGACGCACTGGACAGAGACGCGATCAACACTGTAAAGGATCACTTGCCGGAGCGGTCGGAGACAAAAAATTCGACCAAAACCGACAAAACCGACAAAGGATATCGTGATTCCGATCGCGAGGACCTTGATCGGCTGATCGATACGACTAAGTAACATATGTCCGGTTATCCCCGACCGGGCTACTCTGATAGGCGACAGCCTTAAGTGGTGATCATGCGCAACGATCCAGAGATTTTCGCTCCCGAAGCTTTCATGCGGACCAATCCGTTCGATGACGACAAGCTACGGGAAGAATGCGGCGTGTTCGGTATTTTCAACCATACTGACGCAGCTGCCCACTCGGTTCTCGGGCTTCACGCCCTTCAGCATCGCGGCCAGGAAGCGGCCGGGATCGTGACCTATGACGGCGCACGGTTCCATACCCACAAGGCCATGGGCCAGGTGGCCGATAACTTCAATTCGCAGAAAATCATCGAATCCCTGCCTGGCATCAGTGCTGTCGGCCATGTGCGCTATTCGACCACCGGCGAAACCATCATGCGGAACGTGCAGCCGCTGTTCGCCGAAATCGACAGTGGCGGCTTTGCCATTGCCCATAACGGCAATCTGACCAACGCCTGGACGTTGCGGAAGCGCCTCATCCGCGAAGGCGCCATCTTCCAGTCGACCAGCGACACCGAGGTGATCATCCATCTCGTGGCCATGAGCAAGCAGCGCAGCCTGATCGACCGTCTGATCGATGCCCTGAAGCAGGTCGAAGGCGCTTACTCGCTGGCCGTACTGACCAAGGACAGCCTGATCGCCATTCGCGACCCCATGGGCATCCGGCCGCTTGTGCTTGGGCGCATGCCGGACGGGTCGCATGTGGTGGCGTCGGAAACCTGCGCGCTCGATATCATCGCCGCCTCTTTTGCCCGGCAGGTGGAGCCCGGCGAAATTCTGGTCATCCGCGCCGACGGCACCGAAAGCCTGCATCCCTTCCCCAAGGAAAAGGCCCGGCCCTGCATTTTCGAACATATCTATTTCTCGCGTCCGGATTCCTATCTTGGCGGCTCCAGCGTCTATCAGGTGCGCAAGCGCATCGGCGTTGAACTCGCGCGGGAATTCCCGGTCGATGCTGATCTGGTGATCCCGGTGCCGGATTCAGGCACGCCGGCGGCTATTGGTTTCGCGCAGGAATCAGGGATTCCGTTCGAACTCGGCATCATCCGCAATCATTATGTGGGCCGCACCTTCATCGAGCCCTCGGACCAGATCCGCAACCTCGGCGTCAAGCTCAAGCACAACGCCAATCGTTGGGAGCTGGCTGGCAAAAAAGTCGTTCTTGTGGATGACTCGATCGTGCGCGGCACCACCTCCATCAAGATCGTCGATATGGTGCGTAGCGCCGGGGCAGCCGAGGTGCATATGCGCATCGCCAGCCCGCCGACCAACAATTCCTGCTTCTACGGCGTCGATACGCCGGAGCGCGACAAGCTGCTGGCAGCCCGCATGGATGTGGCCGCCATGACCAAATTCATCGGCGCCGACAGTCTGGCCTTTGTCTCCCTCGACGGTCTGTACCGGGCTGTTGGCGAACAAGGCCGCAATGCCGCCTCCCCGCAATTCTGCGATGCCTGCTTTACCGGTGACTACCCGATCCAGCTGACGGATCATAACGGCGGCGATACCCCGAACCAGCTGTCGCTGCTGTCCGAACGGATTGCCGGTCGCTAACAAGTAAAAGGAACGTCCTCTTGTCCAAACGTCTGCAAGACAAAGTGGCGCTGGTCACCGGCGCCTCCCGTGGCATCGGTGCGGCTGTGGCGCGGGCTTATGCGCGTGAAGGCGCTCATGTCATCCTGGTTGCACGGACACAGGGCGGGCTTGAGGCGGTGGACGATCTCATCCGCAGGGACGGTGGCTCGGCCACGCTCGTGCCGCTTGATGTGAAGGACGGGGCTGGCATCGACCGGCTAGGCGGCGCCATTCATGAGCGCTGGGGCAAGCTTGATATCCTGGTCGGCAACGCAGGGATTCTCGGCCCCATCACCCCGGTCGGGCATATCAAACCGACCGCTTTGGATGATCTGCTGGCCGTCAATGTGACCGCGAACTGGCGGCTTATCCGCTCGTTCGAACCGCTGCTGCGGGCGTCTGATGCCGGACGGGCCATTTTCGTGACCTCGGGTGCGGCGCAGCGCCATACGCCCTATTGGGGCGGCTATGCCATGACCAAGGCAGCCCTTGAGTCGCTGGTGCTGACCTTTGCCGCCGAATGCGCCAAAAGCCCGCTCCGCGTCAATCTCGTAAGCCCGGGGGCCATCCGCACGGCCATGCGCGCCAAATCCATGCCGGGCGAAGACCCAACCACCCTGCCTCCGTCGGACGCCGTGGCACCGCTGTTCCTCGAACTCGCCGACGCCAACTGCACACGGCATGGCGAGATCGTCAAATACCGCGAATGGGCGACGGTTTAATCAATTTCTGAGATTAGGGATCGGAAGTCCCCACTGGATCGCCACGGTGCTACGCACCTCGCGATGACGGTAGGGTATTTTCGTCATTGCGAGGCGGAGCCGACGCAATCCAGGGCGGTGGGAACCGGCTGGATTGCTGTGGGTCTCCTTACTTCTTTTCTGCGAAGGGGTTGTCGCTTTTGCGCATTAGGAGGCGCAGAGGGACAGCCATCATGTCAAAGGATTCCCGCAGGTCGTTTGACAGGTAGCGGAGATAGCTTTGCGGGATGGCGTCCGGGCGGTTGACGAAAAAGATGAAGGTCGGCGGGCGTGTCTTGACCTGTGACCCGAAGCGGATCTTGACCCGGCGGCCCTTGTCGCTGGGCGGCGGATTGCGGGCGATAACGTCTTCGAGCCAACGGTTGATCGCCGCGGTCGAAACGCGCTTGTTCCAGGTCTCATGAACCTTGAGAACGGCGGGCATCAGTTTGTCAATGCCGCGTCCCGACAACGCCGACAACGGAACCACCGGCACGCCGCGCACCTGATGGAGCGAGCGCTCCAGGCTGTCGCGGACGCTTTTGATGGCCGCTGGCATATCGGTGATGGCGTCGGTTTTGTTGACCGCGATGACGAGCGCGCGGCCTTCCTCGGCCACAAGGTCGGCAATGGTGTGATCCTGTTTCTCAAACCCGATCGTGCCGTCGATCACCAGCACCACCACCTCGGCATACTGGATCGCGCGCAAGGTGTCGGCGACCGACAGTTTTTCGAGCTTTTCCTGTACTCGCGCCCGGCGGCGGAGGCCGGCGGTATCGAACAATTTGATCTCGCGCTCGCCCCAATGCCAGTCGAGCCCGATGGAATCCCGGGTGATCCCGGCCTCAGGGCCGGTGACCTGACGATCCTCCCCGAGAAGGCGGTTCACCAGCGTCGATTTGCCCACGTTCGGACGGCCGATAATGGCCATTTGCAACGGTGCGACTTCATGCTCGTCGGAGATTTCCTCGTCGAGCTCAAAGCCATTTTCGGCAGCGGCGGCGACAATGGCGTCATGGAGATCGACAAAGCCATCGCCATGTTCGGACGACAGCGGAATGGGATCGCCGAGACCGAGCGTATAAGCCTCGTACAGACCGCTGGTCGCGGCCTTGCCTTCGCATTTATTAGCAACGCAGATGGTCGGTTTCGAGCGTTTGCGCACCACATCGGCGAAATAACTGTCGAGCGGCGTGATCCCGGCGCGGGCGTCGATCATGAACAGAATGATATCGGCGGCATCAATGGCCGCGTCTGTCTGCTGACGCATGCGCGACGACAGGCTGTCATCGCCGCCTTCTTCAAGACCCGCCGTATCGATGATCTGGAATTCGAGCGGTCCGATCCGTCCGGTGCCCGCGCGGCGGTCACGGGTGACGCCCGGCGTGTCGTCCACAAGCGCGAGACGCTTGCCGACAAGGCGGTTGAACAAGGTCGACTTACCCACATTGGGGCGGCCGATGATAGCGATGGTCAAGGACATATTCAGTCTAACGTCTTGTCTAAAAGGTCATTGAGCGTCAACGAAGGGAACCCCTTCCTTGACGCTCAGAATGACGGAATTGCAAAGGCTTAGCGATAAGCCGTAATTTCACCGTCGTCGGTCAGAAAATAAAGCGTGGAATTGGCGACGATGGGCGAAAGATAGGTTTTGTCTTCAAGTTTGGTGCCGCTCAGGATCTTGCCGTTATAGGGCGATACCGACAGCGCCCAGCCATGGGACGAGGTGATGATCAGGCGATCGCCCGCCAACACCGGTCCGCCCCAGAAAACGCGGCCCTTACGATCTTCGGGTTTTTTGAATTTCTGCAACGGAGTGACCCAGCGCACTGCGCCGCTCTGACGGCTGAGGCAGACGATTTCATTGTCGTTGGTCACCACATAGATATATTCGCCCGCGACGGCAGGCGTATGGGCGCTGCCGACGTTGCGTTCCCACACCCGTTCACCGGTGCGAAGGTCGATGGCCACCATGCGGCCTGCCTGGCTGATGCCATAGACGATGCCACGATCGATGATCGGGCTCGCGTCGATATCGGCCAGGGTCGACAAGGGGGTCAGACGACCAGTGCGGGTCAGCATGTCCGACCAGGCCGGACGACCATTTTCAACGGCGAGCGCAAAGAGTTCGCCCGAGGAGAACCCGGCGATAACCACGCCACTGCCAACCGCAGGGGTGGCTGCGCCAAGAATTCCGGCGGATTCGACGATGCCCGGATGATCCCAGATGGTTTCCCCGTTTTCCGCGTTCAACGCGAACAACTGATTGTCGAAGCTGTTGACGAAGACGCGGCCATCGGCAATGGCCGGAGCCCCACGGAGCGGCATGCCAAGCGAGACGCGCCAGAGTTCCTTGCCAGAAGTGGCGTCAAACGCCACCACCACGCCATAGCCGGTCGAGGCGTAAAGCTTGCCCTTGTCATAGCCCACGCCGCCGCCGAACGAGATGCCTTTCGACTGCTTGGGGACCTTGATGTCATAGCTCCAGCGCTTTTGGCCGGTTGCGGCGTCAAAGGCTGAGACCTTGGCATTGCTGTCGATGGCAAACAGGGTGCCGTCAGCCACCACCGGCGTTTCGGTCAATTGCTTGCGATCGCTTGAGCCGTTGCCGATGCTGACGCTCCAGATCTTTTTCGGGGCGTCGGCCAGAGCCAGGTGCTGCATGGCATGGTTCGGATAACCACCGCCTTGCGGCCAATCCTTGTTCTGGATCGGGTCCGGCAGGGCGACTTCCACATCTTGCAGCGCCGTATCGGGCTCAAGCGCCTCTTCATAGCTCAGGATCGGAATACGCTCGCCTTGCAAACGTTCCTTATCTTTTTTCGACGTGCTGCCGCAGCCCGACAGCGCAACGCTTGCGCCGACGAGAAGGGTCACCAGAGTGAGAGATACGCGGGGATAAGAACGCACGGCAGCGGGTCTCCTGACTTTTTACTGCGGCTTGGAAGCGGTAGGCGCGGGAGCCGGGGCTGGGGCCGGTAACGTATCGGCCAGCTCCTTAGCCCGGTTGCGCATGGATTGTCCGACATCCGCGTTGGCTGCGAGACGGTCGAGACGCTCCCGCGCGGCCTTGACTTCACCGCTGCGGATTTCGAGAAGGGCCAAGAATTCTTCCGCCATGGGAGCCCAGGCAGCGCCCGGGGCCGCCAGTTCCTCAAGCTGCCCCTTGAGATCGCCCGCCTTGGGATTGTCGATCTGAAGCGCGATGACCTGCAATTTGGCATATTGGCGCAAGGACTTATCTGCGCCGCCATCAGCCGCGAGACGCTCATAGGTCTTGACCGCCCCGTCCCGGTCGCCACGGGCGAACAGAATGTCCGCTTCGCGCATCCCGGCGAGGAAGCTGTAGCCCTTGCTGCCGTCTTTTTGAATCTCGGTCAGGCTTTTCAGCGCTTCGTCCTGCTTGCCGGCCTCGATCAGAGCGACAGCTTTGCCAAAGGCTTCGCTGTCCCTGGCCGAGCCGACTTCGACGCGATATTGCCAAAACTGATAGGCGCCAATGGCAACCACGAGCAGCACCAGGGCCGCAATCATACCGGGACCATACTTCTTCCACAGCCCCATGAGCTGATGGTGACGCATGTCCTCGCTTACTTCATCGAAAATATCAGCCACGCGGGCCCTCTCCCTTTAACGGTATCGCAGCGTCTTGCGGGCAGATCGCTTCCGGGCGCTCAAGATAACGCGCCAAGTGTCGCAAGGCAAACACCCGCTGTCATTTTTGCAACTTCTGTCCAGGCAACCTATTTTTTCATCGTATAGGTATGTTCCGGGGCCGGAAACTGGCGGGTGCGGACATCTTTCGCATAAGTCGCCGCCGCTGTCTCGATTTCCTTGCCGATTTCAGCAAACCGGCGCACGAATTTGGGATTTGACGGGAACATCCCAAGCATATCGTCGACCACCAGCACCTGCCCGTCGCAGGCGGCCGAGGCACCTATGCCGATGGTGACGATGGGCACTTCTTCGGTCAGCTTGACCGCCAGCGGCTCGGCAACGCCTTCAACTACCACGGAAAATGCGCCGGCTTCGGCCACCGCGCGGGCGTCGGCCTCCAACGCCTCCCACTGGCTTTTCTCGCGGCCCTGGGTCTTGAATCCGCCCATCACATGCACCGATTGAGGACGAAGCCCGATATGGGCCATCACCGGAATGCTGTGCCGGACGAGATAGGCGATGGTTTCGGCCATATGGACCCCGCCCTCAAGCTTGACGCCGCTCGCGCCGGTCTCGGCCATGACCCGGGCGGCATTGCGGAACGCCTGCGCCGGGCCTTCCTCGACCGAGCCAAACGGCATATCGACAATCACACAGGCACGATCCGAAGCGCGCACAACCGCAGCCCCATGAGCGATCATCATATCGAGCGTGACCGGCAAGGTGGTGTCAAAGCCATAAACCACATTGCCAAGGCTGTCGCCGACCAGCAGCAGATCGCAATGCGGATCGAGAAGGGTTGCCATCGGGGCCGTATAGGCTGTGAGGCAGACCACCGGCTCCTTCCCCTTGCGGGCGGCGATGTCCGGGGCGGTGATACGTCTGATTTCAGTGTGCTTCGACATGGCGACAACTCCTCGGGTGGTGCCCACTCGGGGGTAAGATGTAGCGCATCATACGCAATTTGATAATTCTTTTGTCATGAAGACTGCTCCGCCACAATCTTCAGATTGACGAGACCAGATTCAAAGTCCTGGCCGATCCTTCCGTCCATATCGAATAAAAGCCCCATAACCTTCGCCATAAAGGGCTGTGACCCCTGCATGGACCAGGTGACCATCGTCATGTCGCCCTGCGGCTCGATGACGAATTTGGACATATTCCGGCTTTTCAACGGCCTCCTGAGATCGAGCAGAATCAGGACTTTCGATGGCTTGTCCGCTTCCATGATCTCCATGCGCCCCTCCCCGACCTTGCTGTTGCCCTCCCATTGATAGACCGCCCCCTTGCCGCGCGCGGCGCCGGAATACTGGCGATTCATGGACGGATCGAGCTTTTCATAGGGTGACCATTGGCTCCAGTTCTGGAAATCATCAATGAGCATAAACACCTCTGCGGGCGGAGCCTTCATGGCCAGGCTGCGCTCCACATGGAAAGCATCGGGACGGGACGCCGCGAACCCAAGCACGGCGACGATGACGAGGCCGGCAGCAATTGCGATCAGTTTCAGCATAAAGTTTCTTTCTGCCCAGAGACTTGGCAACCGATTTCAACGGGGGAACGGCGTCACCTGATCGGGCCGCCGGCTCTACTACCTGGCCCCTTCAAAATTAACCATCCAGGGGATGCCATAGCGGTCGGTCAGCATGCCGAATTTCTTGGCCCAGAATGTTTCCGCCAAAGGCATGGTCACCGTCCCACCTTCCTTGAGCGCGGTGAAAATGCGATCTGCGTCGGCTTCGCTGTCGACCATGAGATTGAGGCCAAACCCCTGCGGCTGCCGATACATGCCGGACGGCACATCGCCTGCCATCAGGACGCTGTCGCCATATTCGATCCGCGCATGAATGATTTTATCGAGCCATTCGGGCGGCGTTTGGCTTTCAGCCGGGGTGCCGCGATGGCTGATCATGGCCGCGACCTTGCCCTCCAACACATCTGCATAAAAGGTCATGGCATCCTTGCAGTCGCCATTGAAAGACAGATAGGGAATGCTGTTCATTGTCATCTCCTCTCGGTTTATGCGAAAGCAGCAGGACCTGCCGCATCTGTCAATTTGTCATGCCCTTCAAATAGGCATCCCATTGGTCGAACGTGCCGCCAAAGCCAAGCCGCATGCTGTCATGCATCGACCGGAACTGGTCCTGTTCCTCGGCAGTGGCTTTGTGAGGGCGCCCGACCATTTCAAGTCGAGTGTGCCCGTCTTGCTCGCTGAAGGTCCAGACATTGAGGACAGTCAGCGGCCATTTATCGCTGAAGGGCGCACGGACAACATTACCCTCCTCATCGGCGAAGGAACTGGTAAAGGCGATGCGGTCCGGCTCTTGAAGTTCGTGATAGGAAAAAAGCCCCCACATGATCGTGCCGTCCGGGAGGCGCATGCGATAATGAAAGCGCCCGCCCGGCCGAAGATCGAAACTATCGCTCATCAGCGCGCTGCCCTTTGGTCCCCACCAGCGCAAGAGATGGTCAAGCTCGGTAAAGGTCTGCCAGACCAGATCGCGCGGAGCATCAATGGTGCGCGTAATATGAAACGCGGTCTCTGCGGTCGTGCTTGCTGTTGCTGACGATGTAGGCATGCTTGTCTCCTATTGTTTCCAGGATGAGAGAGGGTCATGGCCACGCATCCACGATGAGACCCGATGTCCCTTGCGATCAACAAACGAACCGCCACCTCGGCCGGCAAAAAACCCACGGCCGCCCACGACACTCACATCGTCATAAATAGCAATGCGGACGGGATGATTTCGCGACCAAACCCACAGGCCGGATAATAGGCCTCACACATGCGAACACGCCACCGACCGCCCGGCCGGGCCATCATCATATCGCATTTTTGCCGCCCATGTGCTTTTGGATGCCGGGCCCGGTCAATTAAAGGTCGCGTCCGACTATCCCCTTCCCCTTAAGCTTTGGCTTGAAGGCATTTTCCGTGATCTTTGTGCCCGCCAAACCATACACACACCAGACGCACCACGATGCCCCGCCGGATCGAATCGGCCGCAGAAACACACCGTCAGGCATCCGGCGGCAAAACCTGCAGCACGCGGGCGATAAATATCTGAAATTCTGACATGTATTTCTGCAAGAAGTCCCTCGTAGCCTCTACGGTGACCTCTCCGTCATCGGTAATAAGACCGGGCTTGAATTGAATATAAGCTTCGGGCGCATTCATTTGCGGCGAATTACAGAAACCAAGCACGCTGCGCAGACTTTGTTGCGCAATGGCCGTGCCGATCGCGCCCGGCGTGGTGCCGATCACCGCTGAGGGTTTATGTGTGAATGAGTTTTTACCATAGGGCCGGCTCGCCCAGTCGATGGCATTCTTGAGCCCGCCGGGTATGGAGCGATTATATTCCGGCGTTACGAAAAGAACGGCTTCGACAGCCGCAAGGGCTGCCTTGTAATCTTTCGCAACCTGAGGAAAGTCAGCGTCATAATCATAACTGTAAAGCGGCAGATCCTTGAAAGAAATTTCCGCCATTTCCAGTTCGGGCGGCGCGAGCCGGACCAGCGCTTTAGCAAGCTTGCGATTGATCGATTCCTTGGCGAGACTTCCGATCAGATAGCCAACCTTATGCGTCTTCATCAGGGTATCTCCTTATGTTTTCCAAATCGGTTCTCAGACGTCCTCAGAGACAGGCACGATTTTTAGCGTCTGAAACGGCCAGAAAGGTAATGCTGGCCGGCGCCAAAGCAATTGGACCGGGCTCCATGGCCTCCCCCTTTATGGCCGGAAGATCGCCTGCCGCCTTTGTTTTGAGATCATGCCCATTCAGCCGGACCACGGCATCATCCAATCGTTGCGCCGTAAGCGCATAGCGTTTCGAAGACTGACGCAGATCAACGGACAAGCCAGCCGTCTGATTGGTGTTGATCGCGAGCAACGCAACACCTCCGGCAGTGCCCCGCAAACAATGGGCGTAAAGGTGAAGACTGGGCAGCGTCGGCCCGGCCTCAAGAACCGTTTTGCCCATGAGTCTGTGCCAAAGGAGCGCCGCCCAATAATTCGGGCGCGGCGTCAGCGTGGTCTGATCGATCAGACCATAGTCACTTGAAACGAGCGTATTGTGGAACACCACCTTGACCCCAAGTCTGGCCAAGCGCCCAAGCTGATCGAGATAGCGAAAACTGTCGAGGAACGTCGCCGCCCAGGGATTGCCACCGCAGGCCGCATCAGCCGTCTCGGTAACCCAGATCGGTTTGCCGCGCGCATATCTGTTGCGGAGCGGTTCATAAAACCGAAAAGCCTGATCGGTCTGCGCAAGCCAGGCCTCCGACAGGGCGGCCTGTTTCGTGGTGCCTGCCATGCCGCTTCCCGAGGTGGCGCAGCGTTCCGAAGCGGCGCCGTAAAAATGATAGGAAAACACATCGAAAGCGCCGGCCGGAGTGGCCCCAAGCAAATCGGACGATTTGAGAACCGGTATTTTCGGCGTCATCAGCGCGCCGCCCTCTCCGACCGATCCCGGCCCGGCGATCAGCATTCCGGGCGCTGCCGATTTCACGAAGGCACGGAACGCGGCAATGTCCTTCCCGAATGTCTCCGCATCGTAACCGAGGGGCGCTCCGCCCATGATGGCGATGTTTGGCTCGTTGAAAAGTTCCGCCGCTGCGATCTCGGCTCTGAGCGATTTCGTATAAGCCAGAAGCTTCGCCGCCTCCACCGGGGTCCAGCCGCCCTCCTTGTCGCGAACGCCCGCACTGATCGTAAAGGAGGTGACGATTTTCGCCTCACTCGCTTTGGCGAAATTGATCACTCCCGCCCACTCGCGCCGGGTCAGAGTCCCGGTAAAACCCTTGGGCGGGGGATGAGCTTTCGGACTGTTGGTGTCCTGAAAATAAACGGAATTGGCCCAGGTCCCACTCACCCGCACATAGGCTGGCCCCAAAGCCACCGCAAGTTTGCGCAAGCGCGGGTTGGCAAGATCAATGGGTGGCCGCGCTTCAAACAGATCGTCCTCCTCAAGTTGAAAGGCGATGCCCTGTGGCGCTGTGTCCGAAATATGCTTCGCGTCTGCCGCTCCTGTTTTGATCCGGTTATAGGGCTTCCAGAAGGTGCCTCCGATGACTTCGGCCATTTCGACATTATAAGATTGATAGCGATCATCGACCGTCGTGATGCGCGTCATATCGGATGGCAGGAGGGTGATCGCATTTGCGGCGTCTGCCGCCCCCATGCCCCCTCCCAAAGCTGCAAGCACCACAAAGATACTCAGCCCGCAACCGCCAATTTTCTTCGCCGTGATCATCCTCTGGTACCTATTGAGCCAACAGACCAGCAGACAGGTTGACGAGCGCCCTTATATGATTTGGGAGCGGAGCCTAAGCATTACACATGATGATTGCGAAACTGCGGATATCCCTGCAATTCAGATGTTTATACTATGGCCAAAAGACCGCCGGTACAAGTAACTGCGTTGGAGATCCGGCACCCATCGGGCTGCGCGCGAAACCAGATATTTGAGTTAAGCTTCTGTGGCCATATAGTTACGTCTCACTCCACAAGGAACTGACCCTTGGCGCTTAAACTCTATTATCACCCGCTGTCGTCCTTCTGCCATAAAGTATTGATCGCGCTTTATGAGCGTGGCGTGGCGTTCGAAGGGCAGATGATTAATCTCGGCGATCCCGTGGCCAAAGCCGCTTTCATGAAACTTTGGCCAACCGCCAAAATCCCGTTGCTTCAGGACGAGGATCGAAACCAGGTGGTGCCCGAGACCTCGATCATGATCGAATATCTGGACCCGTTTGGCCGCACGGGCGATCCGATGCTTCCCGCTCATCCCGGCGCGCAGCTCGACGCCCGGCTGTGGGACCGGTTGTTTGACCTTTATGTGTCGCAACCCATGCAGGCGCTCGTCGGCAACAAGCTGAAGCCCGAGGACAAGCGGGACCAAAGCATAGTGGATAGTGCCCTTGCGACGCTCGGGATGGCCTATGACATGATCGAGACACAGCTCGATGGACGTATCTGGGCGGCGGGGGACAGGTTTTCGATCGCCGATTGCGCGGCCGCACCCGCGCTTTTCTATGCCTCGATCCTCGCCCCCTTTCCTCAGGATCACCCAAATCTTGCGGCATATTTCGAGCGGCTTCTGGCGCGCCCTTCGGTCGCCCGAACGCTGTCAGAAGCGCGGCCCTATTTCGAATTTTTCCCCTTCAAGGACGCTATCCCGGCCCGGTTTCTGCAAGAGTGATCGGGCATCGGTTCAGCTTGCAGATTTCTTCGCGCCCGATTGCTGAAACAACCTATAGCGCATTGAAATCTCCAACATGTTTATTCCGGCCATGCGAGAACTCCGACATCATGACCATCAAACCGTCATCGGCGTCACTGGACGCGCGGGATCAAGGCTGGCGACTGGACTTCTGTCTTTTACGAAATCGCGCTGCATGTCTTGACCGGCATCTGTGCCAGCATTACGCTCCTCTAGGCTCGTAGCGGTGGATCCGCACTCATTTGCGCCTTGCGGTTCGTGATCCCGAATACAGACTCCTCAGTCGCTGCGGCAAAGACCGCAGGCGTCAAAAGACTTCTCTCTGTAGAAAGAACAGGCAGTTACACGGTCGCGCCGGGCAAACTGCTGCTTGAATCCCAGCCACCGGCAGGTATCAGGAGGAGATCATCATGACCGAGACCACATCTCCCGACAACGCATCCGCTGTCCTGACAAATCTGGGCAAGCTGCTCCCCGAACTTGAAGCGCTGTATAAGGACATTCACGCCCATCCGGAATTGTCGATGCACGAGACGCGCACGGCGGGCATCGCCGCCGACCAGCTCCGGAAAGCTGGTTACGAGGTGACAACGGAGGTGGGCAAGACGGGTGTGGTCGGACTGCTCCGCAACGGCGAAGGGCCGACGGTGATGCTGCGTGCGGACATGGATGCCCTGCCGATCGCCGAGAACACCGGCCTTGCCTATGCCAGCAAAGTCACGGCCACCAACGCCGAAGGGGTCAACGTGCCCGTGGGGCATATGTGCGGCCACGACATGCATGTGGCCTGGCTGGTCGGGGCGGCCAGTTTGCTGTCGCAGGCGCGCGATACCTGGAAGGGTACATTGATGGTTGTCTTCCAGCCTGGTGAGGAAACCGCGCAGGGCGCCCAGGCCATGATCGATGACGGTCTGCTCAAACGCTTTCCCACACCCGATATAGTGCTTGGCCAGCATGTCATGGTCGGTCCGTCCGGCACCGTCGCGGGGAGCGCCGGGCCGATCACCTCCGCGGCGGACAGCCTGCAAATCCGTCTGTTCGGGCGCGGTGCCCATGGGTCAATGCCCCAGGCCAGCATCGATCCCGTCGTCATGGCGGCATCCGTCGTCCTCCGGCTCCAAACCATCGTATCCCGCGAGGTTGCCGCAACGGACGCGGCGGTGCTCACGGTCGGCGTGTTGCAGGCGGGCACGAAGGAGAATGTCATTCCGGACGATGCCATCATCAAGCTCAATGTGCGGACATTCGATGCCGGGGTGCGCAAGCATGTCCTTGAAGCGATCGAGCGCATCGTCAATGCCGAGGCCGAAGCCTCTGGCGCCCCGCAGAAGCCGGAGATTACGCCGCTCGACCGCTATCCGCTCAATGTGAATGACGAAACCGCGAGCAACCGCATCGCCGAGGCGTTTCGCGCCTATTTTTCCGCCGATCGGGTGAAGCACACGGGCCCCGCGCCGGCCAGCGAGGATTTCGGTTGCTTCGGTACCGCATGGCAGGTGCCTTCGGTATTCTGGTTCGTGGGCGGCAATGACCCCAAGACTTATGCCGAAGCCAAGGCCGCGGGCAAGCTGAATGAGTTGCCGGTCAATCACAGTCCACTCTTCGCGCCGGTTCTGCATCCCACCATGGAGACTGGTGTCGAGGCACTGGTCGTCGGCGCGCTGGCCTGGCTTGGTACAAGCTGATGTTTCGGGTCGCAGGCTCCCGTGGAAGTGCGTTTTGTGGAAACACGCATCATGATCACCATTGAAACTTTCGTGCGCATTCTTGACTTGGGGGGCACCTTTGTTTTCGCAATCAGCGGGGCGCTGGCTGCTGTCAATCGCCGACTCGACATTTTCGGTATCCTCGTCCTGTCTTTCGTGGCCGGAAATTTTGGCGGGATTGCCCGCGATTTGCTGATCGGCGCGGTGCCGCCAGCCGCCCTGACCGATGGTCGATATCTGCTGGTTTCGGTCCTGGCCGGGCTCATCACCTATTTCTTGTATTCCGGCGTCGACAGGCTGCGCACTCCCGTGCTTCTGTTCGACGCGGCGGGACTTGCGTTCTTTGCCGTCGCCGGGGCGCAAAAGGCGATCGGGTTCGGATTGAGTCCGGTCATGTCAGCGCTTCTGGGCATGTTGACCGGCATAGGCGGCGGCATGACCCGCGACATTCTCCTCACGGAGATCCCGCAGGTGCTGAGGTCCGATCTCTATGCCGTTGCAGCACTGGCCGGTGCGTCCATCGTCGTCATCGGCGATGTGCTAGGTGTTTCTTACGGAGTCTCGGCTCTGACCGGAGGGGCATTGTGTTTCGGCCTTCGCTATATGGCGATCAGACACGGCTGGCATTTGCCGTCCGCGCATCTGTCCGCGCAGGGACGCGCGGAAACAGACTCATCGAACGACAAGAAACCGCACTGAAATTGTTGTACACAGGCCATTGATTTTCTTGGTAAAAATATTTTTCCACTTTTTCGATAGCGTCACAGCCGAGCTTTTCGCTAGCGGTCCAGACCATCATGATTTCTTTTTATTCTTGATTGCCTTACGATCAGGCAGGTTCAGGTAATGTCCCTCGCGTCGCGTTCGCGGCCGGGGCAGAAGCCTATATGACCGGCGAACTGACCGCCTGCGCGGGCAGTTGCGGGCCAAGTAGCCTGCATTTCATCAACGGCATCTATGAATCACACCGCAATCGCGCCCCGATGATCCTGATCGCAAGTCAGGTGGCGACCAGCGAACTGGGCATCGATTTTCCCCAGGAAGTTGAATTCCGGCCGATTTATCAGCATTGCAGCGTTTTCTGCGAAACCATCATCAACCCATCCGAGGCGCGCCGCCTGGCTACGCTTGCGGCTCAGGCGGCGCTCACCCGGCGCGGAGTCGCGGTGCTGGTGGTGCCGGGCGACATCTCCGCCATGGAGGTGGAGGATGGCCCGGCCTATAGCGTTCATGTGCCCGCGCCTGTCACCCGCCCGTCCGATGCTGAACTCGATAGTATCGCGGCGCTGCTCAATCAGGGCGGCCGCATCGCCGTCTATGCCGGTGCAGGCTGCGAGAACGCACGGGCCGAAGTCGTACGCTTCTGCGAGACCCTGAGCGCGCCGATGGCCCATACCTCACGGGCCAAGGATTTCCTTGAGACAGATAATCCTTTCAATGTCGGCATGACAGGCGTGTTCGGGTCGAAGGCCGGGTTCCACGCCATTATGGAATGCGAGACGCTGGTGCTGCTCGGCTGCGATTTTGCCTGGCGGCAATATTATCCGAAAACTGCGCGGGTCATTCAGATCGATATTGATCCCACTCATCTTGGGCGGCGACATCCGGTTGAGATCGGCGTGGTCGGCCATATCGCTGCAACACTCAACATGCTCCAGCCCCACTTGAAGCCGGTGACGGAGCGCGGATTTCTGGATGACTGCCTGAAGCTCTACAAGGCGGCGCTGGACGACCTCGACAAACAGGCGCAACCCGGGCGCGAGGGGCTGATCCATCCACAGCAGGTCGCGGCCCTGCTCGACGCCCATGCGGCAGACGATGCGATCTTCACCGCCGATGGCGGCAGCGCCATGGTCTGGCTGTTGCGTCATATCCGCACCAACGGACGCCGCCGCACCCTCACGAGCCTGCTGCACGGGACCATGGCCAATGCCATGCCCCAGGCGCTCGGCATCAAAAAGGCACTGCCCGAGCGGCAGGTGATCGCGCTCTGCGGTGACGGCGGTCTCAGCATGTTGCTCGGTGACCTTTTGACGGCGATCCAGGAAACGATCGCGATCAAGATCGTGGTGTTCAACAACGGTACCCTCGGCTTCGTCGAGATCGAAATGAAGGTCGAAGGCCTGCTCAACGCCTATACCGACCTGCTCAATCCCGATTTCGGCAAGCTCGCCGAGGTCATCGGCTTTCGCGGCTGGACGATCACGCGTAACGAAGATCTGGAACAGGCATTGATCGACTTCCTCGCCCATCCCGGCCCGGCCTTGCTCGACGTACGGGTCAATCGCAATGAACTGGTGATGTCGCCCAATATCGAGTCCGGGATGGTCTTCGGGACGATGCTTTATGGGGCCAAGGCCGTGCTGGACGGCCGCGCCCATGATGTTGTGGACATGATCGAGTCGAACTTTCTGCGGTAAATGCGCCGTACCGCGCAAACAGCACCAGGCGCGAGAATAAGGACAGGCAATCATGACGATACCCCGCACCGACGCAGCCCAAGTGATCGTGACGGCCAATGGACCCTATATCGTCACCGGCCATGTCTCGCTCGCACTCCTCACGATCATCATCGATGCCCATGGCGGGTCCGAGGAGTGGGCGCGCGGCGAAGCTTTGCCGACAAAAGCGAAATATGCGCTCTGCCGCTGCGGCCACTCGGCGCACAAACCTTTTTGTGACGGCACCCACGCCAAGATCGACTTCGACGGTACAGAGACCGCCAGCCGCGCGCCTTATCTGGAGCAGGCCCAGGTCTTTGATGGCCCGGTGCTGGCCTTGCTGGATGCGGAAAAGCTCTGCGCCTTCGCGCGCTTCTGCGATCCCAACGGACGGGTCTGGAATCAGGCAGCAGAGACCGACGACCCGCAAGTGAGGGCCATGTTTCTGCGGCAAGTGGGCAATTGCCCGGCCGGTCGACTGGTGGCCTGGGACAAGGCAGCCGGTGCGCCGGTGGAACCCACGCTGCCGATTTCCATAGGTCTGGTGGAAGACCCCGCCGAGGGGTGCAGCGGGCCGCTTGCGTTGCAAGGCAACATCGCCGTGATCGCAGCCGATGGCTTTGCCTATGAGCTGCGCAACCGCGTGACCCTCTGTCGCTGTGGGGAATCCAGCAACAAGCCGTTTTGCGACGGCACCCATGCCGCGATTAAATTCAAGGCGGACTATCCCGCAACGGAACAGCATATGCGCTGATCTAAGTAAGCCGAACGAAAGCCTGATCGCCAGTTCGGCCGAGGGAACAATCTGGCTCCATGCACCCGGTGGTTTCGCCACAGTGTAAGCCGGCATCACCGGGATCAGATAAATAACATCCCCCTAATTCCCGCAATCCGTGGTTCTTGCTATCGCAAAGCGCGCCCATTTGCCATTATCCGGGCTAAGCGTGCTGTCTGCCTGCCATGGCCGTCGGCGATACATCACCATTGGGGGAATTTACAATAATGGCTCTGCGCTTTTCTTCGACTGGCCTCATGGTCGACGACAAGAATTCTTTGCATTTTCCACTGAGTTTTTTCGACTGCGTGCTGCGCGGAGTCGGACAAGTGATGTTGCAGAACAACAGCTATACCGGGCTGCTGTTCCTGATCGGGATTTTCTATAATTCGCCGCTGTTCGGGGCGGCGGTTGTGCTCGGGACCGTTGTGAGCACGGCCACTGCCATGCTGCTTGGGGTCGATCGCGCCCTTGTGCGGGCGGGGCTCTTTGGCTTCAACGGCGGGCTGGTCGCCATCGCCCTGCTTTATTTTCTGCAACCTGATCTGCTGACCTGGGCCTGCGTTGTCTTCGCCGCCGCCTGCTCGACGATTTTCATGGCCGCCTTGCTCAATCTTCTGAAGGTCTGGAACATTCCGGCGCTCACGGCCCCGTTTGTCTTCACGTCCCTGTGCTTCTTTCTTGCCACCGCGCGCTTTGGCCGGCTCGAATCCACGCATCTTCTGCCGACGGCGGGGCTTCCCAAGGCTGTGACCGTCGAAGGTCTGGTCACCGCATCAACGGTTGTGGAGGGGCTGTTCAATGGTATCGCCCAGGTGTTTTTTCAGGGCAATGTCATCACCGGCGTTATCTTCGCGGTCGGGTTGGTCATCGGGTCACGGCTTGCCTGTGTGACTGCGCTCGCCGGTTCCCTGACCGGGCTTCTGGTCGCTTGGGGCATGGGCGCTGCTGAACCCGCGATCCGCTCCGGCGCATTTGGTTTCAACAGCGTGCTCGTCGCAATTGCGTTTGGTGCCGTGTTCTTCGTGGTGGACAGACTGTCGATCGCCTACACGTTGCTCGCGACGATTGCTGCGGCCGTTGTGTTCGCAAGCGTGTCCGCCGCATTGGAACCTCTTGGCGTGCCCGCGCTGACCCTCCCCTTCGTGCTCGTCACATGGATGTTCCTACTCGCAAGTCCCATATTCCCCGGGCTCGCGCGCCGGGGAATATCCTGATCATCAAAGCTTAACTTAATTAATATTTGACGCTGAAATTGACCTTGAAGCCGTGCTGCTCAGCATCGGAAGCGATCTGGCCTTGATAAGACAGCCCGAGCGTCACCGTCGATGAGAGGTTCAGATCAAGCCCGGCTTCGACCACCGCCGCGTTCCTCGTGATGGGTGCTCCGGCGACGGTAAAGCTGTCATTGGTCGAGAAAGCATGAGTGGCAAGCGGCGTGCTGTCACCAAAGCTATGCCGCCAGCCGAGTGTGCCGCGTGCGATGAGATTCGTATCTCCGAGATCGACGTTGGTGGAGGCACGCAGACCAAGCGTGCTGAAGGTTTTCTCAATGCCCTGCTGGTTGGAATGAAGAGCAGCTGCTCCACCCTGTTCGGCAAAGCCATCGGTGTGAAGACTGATATAGGCGAGGTTGACGAACGGCTCGAACGCAACGTCACTCAGGTCGATCCGGGAACCGAGTTCACCGAAGGCCTGAACCGTGCCAGCGGCGTATTTGCCCTTCAGGCTGTCGCTGAAGCCGGGAAACGAGACAGTGCGATTGGTCTTGATACCATTCCAGCTATAGGCAAGGCCGGTCCTGAAGCCAAGGCTGCCCCATTGCCTGCCGCCATAGAGGCCGAGATAATAATTGTCGCTGGTGCCGGACGATCTGCGATCCTGCACATTGAAGCTCGTGCGGCTGATCCCCACGATCATGCCAAGCCGCCAGTTATCCAAGACGGGCGTATCGCCGCCAAGAAGAAAACCGCCGGTCGACCGATCGAGACGCGCGGCGTTGCCGTCGCTGTTGGCATGCCCCCACGCACCGAAGCCTTGGCCCCACATTGTGAAGCGCTCGCTGGTGGCAGCAACAGGCTGCCAGCCACTATCGTCATGGGCCATGACCGATTGGGAGGACGCGGCGACCCCACCCAAAGCAGCACGGATGCGGTCAGTGGCTGCATCGCGCACGAACCGGCTATCCTCGATCAGCACTGTCTTGGTCGAGGCATGGATCTCGCCGGAAAGCTGATCCAATCCAGTGCGGACCAGGTCCTTGTCATCCGGCAACTGTATGACTGCGTCGAAGACAGGATGAGCGGCGGAAATGCCGCTGCTGTCGATGGCGTTTGCCGTAGCGATCTGGTTTACGGTTGCGGCCTTGCTGGCAATACTCACATTGTTGCGGACGAGCGCGAGGTCGATGGTGCGCCCCGCATAGTCATAGATCAGCTCTGGCGTCAGAAAGGCAAAGTTGGAGGTAACGTCGTCGAACCTGCCCGAAAGCCCACCACCAGCCGCAAGGATGCGATAGGTCGAGCGCAGATTGTAAGGTCCGCCCGCCCCCACATGGACGACCGAGCCGCCGTTGAGGATGGCCTTGCCCGTCACCTTGATCAAATCGGAAGCGCTGCCCTGTGGATCGACTTCGACGGCATAGAGTGCACCCCTATTAAAGATGAGATCGCCATCAATGGTCAGCGTGCCGATGGAGTTGCCCGGCGCAAGCGTGCCACCGGAAGCAATGGTGATCCGCGAGTTCGGGCCCGCCCCCACAGTGCCCGATCCACCGATGATCCCGCCGTTATCGACGCTCATCGAGCCGCCGATCTTACCATTGACCGACAACAGACCGGCACTGACATGTGTGAAGCCAGCGAAAGCCGAGCTGTCCCCGGTGAGGGCAAGCTTGCTCCTGCCCGCCTTGACGAAATCGCCTGATCCGGAAATCACCCCGCTATAGGAAGCATTGGCACTCTGGTCGAAGGTGAAGGACGCGCCCGAGGCAATCGCCGCATTCCCGACAAAGCGTTCGGCCGCAGTCTTCAGCCCGCCGCTCTCAATCGTCCAGTTGAGAGCGGAATTTCCGCCAAGGGTCAGATTGCCCGCGCCGCGCTTGATCATGACCCCGTTTGTGCCGCCAAAGCCTACGATCTCACGGGAGTAGCTCGCATCGACCGCCTGATCGAATACCACTGTTGCGGCATTGCCGATCCTGCCCGAGATCGAAGCCACATCGCCGATCAGCACTCCGGCCTGAACGAGGCTGTCGCCATAGCTGTTGCCAAAGTTGACCAGCCGCAGTGTGCCATCGCCCGTCTTCACCAGATCGCCATCACCCGACACAACGCCCGTCAGTCCAAGCTCCGTGCCGCTGGCCACATAGAACGTTCCGGCCCGCGTAAGCGTAACGGCGCGGCTCGTATCAAACGAATCGGTTGTCTCAAGCGTGCCCTCATCCAAGCTCAGCCCGCCCGAGGCATCTCCGAGATTCTCATCCCTCGACACCCGCAGCACGCCTGCGTCAATCCGCGTGCCGCCCGTATAGCTGTTGTCACCCGTCAGAGTGATTATGCCGCTACCGATCTGGTGAACTGAGCCGCTGCCGGAGATGACACGGGCAAAGTTCAGCTCGTTGCTGCGATCGAAGGCCAGAACGCCATAGTTGACGACATCGCTGTCGATCGATCCCGACGTGCCGCCATCACCAAGTTGCAGCGTACCGTCCAGAATCGTCGTGACGAGCGAATAGCTGTTCTCGCCCGACAGGATCAATGTACCCCAACCTGCCTTGGTCAGACCCAACCGGCCTGGTCCGGTTCCTTCTACATCGGCGATGATGCCTGAGAAGTTGGAATCGCCCCGCAACGAGCTGTCCACCGTCAGGACAGCATCAACATTCCCACTATTGAAGATGCCCCCGCTGCCGGTCACAACGCTCGTGATGCGGCCAACAGCGGTATTATGACCGAAGAGCACTAAACTGCCGCCTACTCCTCCAGAACTCTTATCAAAAGACAGCGCCGTATTCGTCGTCAGAGCGTCATCGGCCGTCACGAGCAGCATGCTGTTCTGGTGGAAATACTGCATGCCGCCGCTGACGGCGTTTTCTGCCGAAGCATTGAGTTGGCTATTGTCAAAAAAATACTGCATGCCGCCGCTGATGGCGTTCTCTGCCGAAGCATTGAGCACGCTGGTGCTCCAAAAAGCCTGGATGCCGTCGCTGATGGCGTTGGCGACATAGGCATTGAGCGCGCTCGCGTCATTGAATGTCTGGTCGCCGCCGCTGACGGCATTGGC
This sequence comes from Govania unica, assembly GCF_027920805.1. Lineage (GTDB taxonomy): Bacteria > Pseudomonadota > Alphaproteobacteria > Sphingomonadales > Govanellaceae > Govanella > Govanella unica. Next base: position 507,988 of record NZ_JANWOI010000003.1, on the reverse strand, counting down.
GGCATAGACACTGAGCACGCTCGCATCATTGAATGTCTGGTTGCCGCCGCTGACGGCATCCTTTGCTGTAGCATTTAGCATACTGGAGTTTTTGAAATCCTGCGCACCGCCGCTGACGGAGTTCTCTGCCGATGCATTAAGCGTGCTGTGGGTCCAGAAACCCTGCGTGCCGCCGCTGACAGCGTTTCCCGTCGAAGCATTGAGCACGCCATTGTTAAGGAACCTCTGGGAACCACCGCTGACAGCGTTCTTTGCTGAAGCATTGAGTACGTTGTTGCCATAGAAATCTTGCGTGCCGCCGCTGATGGCATTTTCTACCGAAGCATTGATCGCGCTGGAATCCCAGAAACTCTGGAAGCCTCCGCTCACGGCGTTCTCTACCAAAGCATTCAAGTTGCTGGCATCGTGGAAACCCTGCTTTCCGTTGCTGACAGCGTTCTTTGCCGAAGCATTGAGCACGCTGCTGTCCCAGAAATCCTGCCAGCCGCCGCTGATGGCGTTCTCTGCCGAAGCATTGAGCTTGCTAAAGTTATAGAACTTCTGCTCACCTCCGCTAACAGTGTTATTTGCCGAAGCATTGAGCTCGCTGCTGTCGTAAAAATTCTGGTAGCCGCCGCTGACCGCGTTCTCTACCGAAGCATTGAGCTTGCTGAAACCAAAGAAATCCTGCACGCCGCTCGGAAATGGACCATTCGTTTCCTGGTTACCCATATAGGCTTGCGCCAAGGCCTGAGGCCCGACACACAGGGTTGCAAGGACGCTCACGAGCGCCGTGGTTAGATAAAGGGTAGTGCCAGAACGTCGCGGTAGGGAGACGCTGTCACCGGGCACTGGAACGGCGGTCGAAATTCTCCGCGAATGCGTGTCCAGATTGTTCTTTTCTCTCAACGTGGTCATTCCTTGTCCCTTTTGTCATCTGCGCATTCACGACATCGCAGCCAGTACAAGCTGAGATCGCGACGCTCTTATCGCCAGGACGCAGGAACTCTCTCCAACGCCCAAACCGCATGCGGCCGACCATCAGACTTGCTGACAATCAGACATCGAGGCGGCCAACTGATCACCCTGACGGCTGTGTCTTGCAGATTGTGATTGCGAGATTGCAGGGCGGCCTTGAGCCAGTGGGGGCGGCGTAAGGAAGATGGGCCCCACTCAACGGGATCAGTGAGGGGGCGGCACGCGGGAGTGCACGTGATCGTCACAGCCTAAATAAAAAAGCACCGTCACGAGCCTCAATGGCCGTGACGGTGCTTTAAAAATTTATTCAACCAAATGGGGTTAAATCATTCCCACTCGATTGTTCCCGGCGGCTTTGACGTCACGTCATACACGACACGGTTGATGCCACGCACGTTGTTGATGATGCGGGTGGCCACGCGGGCGATGAAGGCGTGCTCGTAGGGGTAGGATTCGGCGGTCATGCCGTCGGTTGAGGTGACCGCACGGAGCGCGCAGACATATTCATAAGTGCGGGCGTCGCCCATGACGCCGACCGTGCGCACTGGCAGCAGCACCGCGAAGGCCTGCCAGATCTGATCGTACAGACCAGCGGCGCGGATTTCCTCAAGGTAAATGGCGTCGGCCTTCCTCAGGATATCCAGTTTTTCGCGGGTGATCTCGCCCGGAATGCGGATGGCAAGGCCTGGGCCCGGGAACGGATGGCGGCCGATGAAATGTTGCGGCAGGCCGAGTTCGCGGCCAAGCAGCCGGACTTCGTCCTTGAACAGCTCCCGCAGCGGCTCGACGAGCTTCATGTTCATGCGCTCGGGCAAGCCGCCCACGTTATGATGCGACTTGATGGTGACCGACGGCCCGCCGACAAAGGACACCGATTCGATTACATCCGGATAGAGCGTGCCCTGAGCCAGGAAATCGGCGCCGCCGATGCTCTTGGCTTCTTCTTCGAACACTTCGATAAAGCTTGCGCCGATGATCTTGCGCTTCTTCTCGGGGTCCGAGACGCCGTCGAGACGGCCGAGGAACATATCGCTCACATCCTTATGGATGAGATTGATCTTGTAATGATTGCGGAACAGCGAGACCACCTCGTCGGCCTCTCCATGACGCATCAGACCGTGATCGACGAACACGCAGGTCAGCTGATCGCCGATGGCCTCATGCAGCAGAACCGCCACGACCGAAGAATCAACCCCGCCCGACAGCCCACAGATCACCCGGCCCGTGCCCACCTGCTTGCGAACGGCGGCAATGGCCGTCTCGCGGAAAGCGGCCATGGTCCAATCGCCCTTGGCGCCACAGATATTCAGCACGAAATTGGCCAGAAGCCTGGCCCCGTCCGGGGTATGCACGACCTCCGGATGGAACTGCACGCCATAGATGCGCTTGTCATCGTTGGCGATGGCGGCATAGGGCGCATTTTCGCTGACGCCGACGACCTTGAAACCGTCCGGCAACCGCAGCACGCGGTCGCCATGGCTCATCCACACCTGGGCCTTGTCACCCTTGGCCCAGACGCCGTCGAACAGCGCGCAGGGTTCCTTGATGTCAACTTCCGCCCGGCCGAATTCGCGTTCGTCAGAGCCTTCGACCGCGCCGCCCATCTGGGCGCAGATGGTCTGCTGGCCGTAACAAATCCCAAGAATCGGGACGCCGTAGCTGAACACCGCCTCCGGCGCGCGGGGCGTATCCATCTGCGTAACCGACGCCGGTCCCCCCGACAGGATGATCCCGGCGGGCTTGAAGCTGTCGAGAACGTCAGCGGCCTTGTTGAAAGGCACGATTTCGGAATAGACCCCCGCTTCGCGAACGCGGCGGGCGATCAACTGGGTGACTTGGGAACCAAAGTCAATAATAAGGATGCGATCTGTCATGGGCGGGACATTACCGCCAGCAAAATCCCATGTCCAGAAGCCTCTTATGCCTGTTCACATTTACTTCGCTTCAGCGCGGAAGCGGATTGCCTGTCCCGTCCCGGTCTTAAGCACCAATGCGCCGTCACTGGTCTGTTCATAGGCCGTGACCTGATTGAGAATGGCAAGGAAGCGGTCTTCCTGATCCATGACCGCTGGCGGACAGGCCATTTTGGTCATCCCCATATGACTGAAGCTCAGGGTGAAGCCGTCGCGCGTATAGCCGCCGAAATATCTGTTGCAGCTCGCCTGCCCAGCCAAACGGCCGTCGGCCATGAATTGCAGCGTGGCCTGGGAATGATCAACGATTCCCTGCCCGCCGATATCCTCGGCCATCCAGATCGTATCCTGCAGGGGCAGAGGCTTGCTGTGATGACTGTCCGTCGACTTGCAGGCCGTCAGACCAATGAGACAAAGGCTTGCAGCAATGAGCATGACGCGCATGACGATATCTCCTTGAACCAGAGCCCTCAGTATGTCCGATTCCCCGCCGTTGTCACCCCGGCAGAGTCGCCTGAAAGCAAAACGCCCCCACCATCAAAGATGGCAGGGGCGTTTCGGAAATCGGTCAAACCGTTAAGGCAGAGCCCTAGAGGATGACGAGATTTTCGGCAGACTGCTTGCCATTGCGGCCGGTCACGAGGTCATAAGAAACCTTTTGACCGTCGTTGAGGCCGCGCAGACCGGCGCGCTCAACGGCCGAAATGTGAACGAAAGCATCTTGAGACCCGTCGTCCGGCTGAATGAATCCATACCCCTTGGTGGAGTTGAACCATTTCACAGTTCCAGTAGCCATATTCATAACCTTTGATCAAAAAAAACCCGCACACCCAAATTTAAGGCGTGCGGCCGCCTACGGTTCACAATGCCAGGAGCAACTTATCCAGTCCGGAAAGTTCCACGTCCAGAGTTCAGAATACGCCGAACGACTGCAAAACCAGTTTAATTTATATCGGATAAACCAGTCACTTTGCAAGGACAGCGAGAACGGCAACAAAAAACCCATCCGTGCCATTTTGCCCCGGAGAAAGACTAAGCGTTTTCAATGCGTTATCTTTTTGCTCCAAACCCTCTCCCCAGATCGACCGATAGTCGAGCAAAAGAAAATCGGGACGCCGTGATAGAAAAGCCGCAATCCTGTCATCGTTTTCTGCTGCCAAAAGGGAACAGGTCATATAGACAAGATGACCGCCCGGCTTGACCAGCGAGGCCCCTTCATCAAGCAGGGCATCCTGAACCCGGGTCAGCTCATCCAGCCGCTCAGGCGTCAGCCGCCAGCGCAACTCAGGGCTGCGCCGCCAGGTTCCGGACCCGGAACAGGGCACATCCAGCACCACACGATCCATGCCCCCAAGCAACGGCTTGAGCTGAGTCGCCCGGCCCTCTCCGCCCATGGGCAACTGGTGCGCCTGAATATTGCGGGCATCAGCCCGCCTCATACGATCGCGCAGATTGCCAAGACGGCGGCTGTCGGTATCAAAAGCATGGACCTGCCCGGTATTTTTCATGGCCGCCGCAAGCGCCAGAGTCTTGCCGCCCGCGCCCGCGCAAAGGTCCGCCACCTGTAGTTTCGGCCGCGCATCCACAAGACGCACACCGATTTGCGAGGCTTCGTCCTGCACCTCGACCCAGCCGTCACGAATAAGCGACAGGGTATCGAGTCGCGGCGCGCCCTCTACCAGGATAGAATCAGGCAGATAGCGACCGCGCGTTGCTGTGATGTTTTCGGCCGCAAGGGCCTTCAAGGTGGCCTCAACATTAGTGCGGAGGCTGTTGACCCGCAGCGTCAAAGGCGCCCGCCCCTGCAAAGCCGTAAGCTCGGCGGCAAAGGACTCGCCGAATCGCTGCCGCAAGGGCTCTTCAAGCCAGGCCGGGCATTCGAGCGCGATCGCCTCGGGAATCGGGCCCAAAGCCGGAATTTGCGCGGCCAGAGCCGTTTCTTCATCATCGAGGGGCAGCGGCGCATGGCCTTGCCCGGTGAAAATCGCGGCAAAATCCGTGTCGGCCGTGCGGGCAAGATGAGCAATCATCAGATGCCGCCCGGTGACCACAGCCTGAGCCGCCTCAAGCAACCAGACAAGCGCGCCCCGCGACCGCAGAATCGCATAAACGCCGTCACTGATGGCGGCGCGGTCTTTCGATCCGGCATACCGGCGCGCGGCAAAAGCCTGACGCAGGATGACATCGGCCGCGGCTCCGTTGTCACGAAGGGCGGCCTCGATATCGCTGATGATCTCAATAACCGCTTGAGTGCGGGCCGCCGGGATCATTGACCGGGATAATTTGGTGATTCGCGGGTGATCGTCACGTCATGGACATGGCTTTCACGCAGACCCGCGTTGGTAATCCGCACGAAATCGGCCTTTTCCGCCATTTCCGTGATGGTGGCTGCGCCAACATAACCCATGGATGCGCGAAGCCCGCCCACCAGCTGATGAATGACCGTCCCGACCGCGCCCTTGAACGGCACCTGGCCTTCGACCCCCTCGGGGACCAGCTTCAGGGTGTCCTTGACCTCGGCCTGGAAATAGCGATCCGCCGAACCGCGTGCCATCGCACCGACCGAGCCCATGCCGCGATAGGATTTGTAAGACCGCCCCTGATAGAGGAATACTTCGCCTGGAGCTTCTTCGGTCCCGGCGAGCAGCGAGCCGACCATGACGGCCGAAGCCCCGGCAGCAATGGCTTTGGCGATATCGCCCGAAGTGCGGAGACCGCCGTCGGCGATGACCGGAATGCCTTCCTTGGCGCAGACTGCAACAGCGTCCATGACAGCCGTCAACTGCGGCACGCCCACACCGGCGACAATGCGCGTGGTGCAGATGGACCCGGGGCCGATACCGACCTTCACCCCATCAACGCCCGCATCCATAAGCGCCTGAGCGCCCGAGGCCGTTGCCACATTGCCGGCAATCAGGCGCACATTGTTGGAAATGGCCTTGATGCGTCTCACTTGTTCCAGAACCCGGGCCTGATGGCCATGCGCGGTATCAAGCACCAACAGATCAACCCCGGCCGCCAGCAGCAGTTCCGAGCGGATATAGCCGTCATCGCCAACCGTGGTCGCCGCCGCCACACGCAAGCGTCCGGTTTCATCCTTGCAGGCGTTCGGGTTCAGACGGGCCTTTTCCATGTCCTTGACCGTGATCAGCCCGGTGCAGCTGTAATTGTCATCAACCACCAGCAGCTTTTCGATACGGTGCTTATGGAGCAACCGCCGCGCCTCATCATGGCTGACGCCGTCCTTGACGGTGACCAGATTTTCGCTGGTCATCAGCTCACGCACAGGCTGATCCATGTTGGCGGCAAAGCGCACATCGCGGTTGGTCAGGATCCCGGCAAGCTTGCCGCTGCCGGTTTCCACCACCGGAATACCGGAAATGCTGTAACGCGACATAAGATCAAAAGCATCGCGGAGCGGCTGATCCGGGTGAATGGTCACCGGATTGACCACCATGCCGGATTCGAACTTTTTGACCCGGGTGACTTCCTCGGCCTGCTGTTCGGGCGACATATTGCGATGCACGACGCCGATCCCACCGGCCTGAGCCATGGCGATCGCCAGTCGGGATTCGGTCACTGTGTCCATGGCGGCGGAAATCAGCGGAATATTGAGTTCGAGATCCTTTGTGATCCGAGTCCGCACGTCGACCTGAGCAGGCATTACGCTCGACGCGCCAGGAACGAGGAGAACATCATCAAAGGTGAAGGCTTCGCGAATGGCCATGACACCACCTTACGTCAAAAAGAGAAGCGGGGGAGCTGAAAATTGGCGCGGACTATGCCACGCTTGTATCGATAAAGCTACCGCTTAACATAAGCTTTTCATAAGCGACTCTCATAGCAGACTTCCGCCCGTATGGGCAAAGAAGACTTTGGAAAGATTTCGGGCTGGGTGGCTCAAATTTGTCATTGCCGGGCTTGACCCGGCAATCCAGCTTTTCGCCGCTCAAGCGGCTGCCCCGTGGATTACCGGGTCAAGCCCGGTAATGACAAAAAGACGGAAGCCGTTAATCCGCTTGTAGCCTTTCAAGTGAATTCGTCGCTTATCCCCCCCAAAAACTTGTCATTGCCGGGCTTGACCCGGCAATCCAGCTTTTCGCCGCTCAAGCGGCTGCCCCGTGGATTACCGGGTCAAGCCCGGTAATGACAGTATTGTTTGAATGGCTGCGCCGTTACTCGGGATTATCCAAGTCAGCCCCGCGAAATCCCTGAGCGATCACATACATTTCCGTCGAGCCCTGACGACTGGCCGGTGGCTTGATATGTTTTACAGTGCGGAAATGACGTTTCATGGCAGTCAGAAGATCGCCTTCGGTGCCACCACGCAATACCTTGGCAAGATAAGTGCCGCCCGGCGCAAGAACCCGGCAGGCAAAATAATACCCCGCCTCAACCAGCGCCATGGTGCGGATATGGTCGGTCTGTTTATGCCCGGTGGTCGCCGCCGCCATATCCGACAGCACAATATCAGCCGGACCATTCAAAAGCGCGATCAACCGGTCTTCGGCGTCGGGTGCCAGAAAATCGAGCTGGATGAATTCGGCACCATTGATCGGCGTCACCTCCAGAAGATCGATGCCCACAACCCGCGCATTGGGACAGACTTCGGCCACGACCTGTGCCCACCCCCCCGGCGCCGCGCCAAGATCGACGACCCGTTGCGCGCCTTTGAGAAAACCAAATTTCTCGTTCATCTCAATCAGCTTATAGGCCGCACGCGAGCGATAGCCCTCGCGCTGAGCCGCCGCCACATAGGGATCGTTCAACTGACGTTGCAGCCAGCGCGCCGAGGAGGTCGAACGCCGCCGCGCCGTTTTGACACGCACCTTCGGCCCGCGTCCGATGCTGCGGGGGTCGACGCGCCCGCCTTTGTCACCGCCGCCAGCGCCACTATTCGACATTTACCTGCTCCTGATTGGACGCCCTGAGATCAGTGCGCCCGAATGGCTTGCCTGTTCGCAAATCATGCTGAGCCGCCTGCATCAGCTCGATCAGCATGCCTTCGCGGATACCGCGATCGGCCACACTGATCCGCGGCACCGCCCATATACTGAGGATCGCATCGAGAATAGCGCAGCCCGCCACGATAAGTTCGGCACGATCCGTACCCACGCATTTATTGGCGGCCCGTGTTTGATAATCCTGCCCGGCAAGCTTCTGACAGAGCGCCGCAAGCGCCTCGCTGTCAACCGATGCACCGTCCACCTGCGTGCGATCATAGCGCGGCAGATCAAGATGAACACTGGTCAGCGTGGTGATGGTGCCGGAGGTGCCGATCATCTGCACCCCGCCCTTTTTGATGGCGAAGCTCAGATTATAGCGCTTGTCGAACGGGATCAGACGCTCGCGCACGGCATCGACCATGGCCCGGTAGCTTTCCGGCGTGACATCGTTATTGCCCATGAAAATCTCGGACATATTGACGACGCCAAGCGGCATGGACATCCAACCGAGAATTTTCGGCTGGCCCTTCGGCATGATGGTGGTCCAGATCAGCTCGGTAGAGCCGCCGCCGATATCGAACACAATGGCCCGCCGTACCCCGCGATCCAGCAGCGCCTGACAGCCCATGACCGCAAGCCGCGCTTCTTCGGCGGGGGGAATGATATCAAGTTCGATGCCGGTTTCACGCACGACGCGCTCAACAAAATCATCGCAATTCATGGCCTGACGGCAAGCCTGAGTCGCCACATTGCGCATATGAGTGACGCCGCGCTCGCGCATTTTGCGGGCGCAGATCCTGAGCGCCTCCACAGTGCGATCAATGGCTTCCTCGGACAGGCGGCCACTGGCAGCCACCCCTTCGCCAAGGCGGACGATGCGGGAAAAGGCATCAATGACCCGAAAGCTTTTACCCTGTGGGCGCGCGACCAGGAGACGGCAATTATTCGTGCCAAGGTCCAACGCGCTCAGAACCGGTTGACCGGATTGAGGTGGCATTTTGTCTCTTCTAGCAGCCCCGCCCCCCCGGCCCGGACCGCGCTCATTCTCAGGGCGCGCGGACATCGTTGAGGAGCCGGACGGCTTCTCTGCTAATCTGTGAGGCTTCATCGTCTCAAACAGGAACTCGAAAGAATCTGTATCTTGTGGCCATCCTATCCGATGACCTGCCCGATGGAAACCTCTTTGCCAAAGCCCCCCGGAACCGCCTGCTATGAACACGCAAATCAGCCTCTTGACTTCATTCGGACGATTTCGCATAAAGGCCGCGTTGCGCCGCACTGGCGCTGCCTTTCGGTCCTTACCACATCGGAACGGCATACCGGATTGGGGAATAGTTTAGTGGTAGAACTCCGGATTCTGACTCCGGCAGCCGTGGTTCGAATCCACGTTCCCCAGCCAGTTTTACCTGAATAATCAAACCGTTATCATCTGCGCCGACCATGCTTTGCACGCCCTGATTGGCTCTGATCAGGGGAAAAACGGCTCGTCTTGGCCCGACTTCCAAGGGGCATATTTGCCCATGACGGCCTGAAACAAAGGCGCGGCCAACTGCGTGGCGAGCCAGGTTTGCAGGGGTTTCATGGGCAATTCATCAAACCAGACCCGGTCCACTTCGGCGAATTGGCGGACGAAGGGGAAGATGGCCATATCAGCCAGCGATCTCTGCTCCCCGGCAAGAAAGGGATGCTGTTCAAGCAGCCCGTTCAGGCGCGTGAGAAACCCGATCCCCTCCGCCCGGTAAGGCAGAGGGTCGGCAAGGTCATAGCGGGACGGATATTTATAACGATCAAGACTGGCCTTGAACGGACCATCGTTCTCGGCAATCAAGCCGCCATCACTTGGCGCAAGCCAGTCTTCCGGATCCTGTCGCCCAAGCGCCCATGTCATAATGGCGAGGCTTTCATCAATCACCTGCCCGTCGGCGGTCACCAGCACCGGCACGGTACCTTTCGGAGATACCGCCAGCATCTCGGCCGGTTTATTTTTCAGCGCCACCTCACGCAGGCGGCAGCTTGTGGCGCTCACGGCCAGCGCCAGACGCGCCCGCATGGCATAGGGGCAACGCCGGAAGCTATAAAGGATCGGCAGGTCAGTCATGGCCCGCATCATCGGCCGCATAGCGTGCGCCCACATGAGCCTCGCCGCGTTTGTCTGCCGCCTCCACCTGACGTTGACGTTCGGCATAGCGGGCACGCTGGTCATCATCGCGCTCGGCATGGCAATGGCGGCAGCTGATGCCCTCCACATATTGCGGGGCCTGTTTGTCTTCCGCGCTCAGAGGCAGGCGGCAGGCATGGCAGATGTCATAACTGCCGAGCGTCAGGCCATGGCCCACCGACACCCGTTGATCGAACACGAAACATTCGCCTTCCCACAGGCTGTCTTCGGCTGGGACGGCTTCCAGATATTTGAGAATGCCGCCACGCAGATGAAACACCTCGCCCAGCCCTTCGGAACGCAGGAAAGCCGTCGATTTTTCACAGCGAATGCCCCCGGTGCAGAACATCGCAATTTTGGGCGGTGCCGACGGATCCGGCAGTTTGGCGCGAAAATCCCGGAACCAATCCGGAAACTCGCCGAAGCTTTTGGTTTCCGGGTTGACCGCGCCCTTGAAGCTGCCGATCCCAACCTCGTAATCATTGCGGGTGTCGATAACGATCACACCGGGGTCGCTGATGAGCGCGTTCCAGTCGGCCGGATCAATATAAGTGCCCACATGATACACCGGGTCGATATCCGGCACGCCCATGGTGACAATCTCTTTTTTGAGCCGCACCTTCATGCGGTAAAAAGGCATCTCCGCCGCCGTAGATTCCTTATGCTCCAGATCCGCACAGCCCGGCAACGCCCGGATCGCCGCCAGCACGCTGTCGATGCCGTCGCGGGTTCCGGCGATGGTGCCGTTGATGCCTTCGCCGGCGAGCAATAATGTCCCCTTGACCCCGGCTGAGTCACAGACGGCCTGCAAGGGAGCGCGCAAAGCCGCCACATCCGTGAAGCGCGTGAATTTATAAAGGGCGGCAACAACCAGCGGGGTCGTCATCGGGTAGTCCTCAAATTGGCTCATGGGGATCTATATACTGTCCCTCGCGGTAAAAGCCCATATGCTTGTGGTTGGGCATAGTCATTGCCGGGCATGACCCAGCAATCCATCGAGTTTCTTTACTGTCATTGCCGGGCTTGACCCGGCAATCCATCTGGCCTCCGCTCTGCCGGTTGAACCATGGATTGCCGGGTCAAGCCCGGCAATGACAGATAAATGACAGATAATTGTCCGCAACGACAATTCGCAGTCGTCATCGCGAGCCGCGAAAGCGGCGTGGCGATCCAGAGCTTGGGCCAAGCCTCGGACGGCGGTAGAATCTGGATTGCTTCGGCTTTGCCTCGCAATGACGCTCACCGCCGATCACAGTTATTTTACACTACAAATTTGATAGGGATTGTATTTTACACTATGCTGCCGCCCGTACTGTAGAATAGACTGCCGATCAGCCCGCTCATCAGGATGACCGCTATGAAGAAAATACTGCTTGGCCTTGTGGCCGCCGCTGTTCTGACCGCATCGCCCATAGGCCAGGCCATGGCCGCCGCGGATGCTGCCAAGGAACCGACCAGTATCCTCAACGTCTCCTATGATGTTTCACGGGAACTGTTTGCTAAACTCAATCCGGTGTTTGCCGCCGAGTGGAAGGCGAAAACCGGGAAAACCATTGATGTCAAACAATCCCATGGCGGATCGTCCAAGCAGGCGCGGGCTGTGCTCGAAGGACTACCGGCCGATGTGGTGACCTTCAATCAGGTCACCGATATTCAGGTTCTGCATGACAGAGGCAATCTGGTGGCCGCCGACTGGCAGCAGAAATTCCCCAACAACAGCTCGCCTTATTATTCCTTGCCGGTGTTTCTGGTTCGCGCCGGCAACCCCAAGAAAATCAAGGATTGGGGAGATCTGACCGGCAAGGGCGTGCAGGTGATTTTCCCAAATCCCAAAACCTCGGGCAACGCGCGCTATACCTATCTGGCCGCGACCGCTTATGCCTATGAGAAATTCGGTGGCGATAACGAAAAATCCCGCACCTTCATGAAATCCTTCCTCGGCAATGTGCCGGTGTTCGATACCGGCGGACGCGCCGCCACCACGACCTTTGTGGATCGTGCCATCGGCGACGTGCTCATAACCTTCGAAGCCGAAGTGCAAAGCATCCGTCGAGAATTCCCCGACCGTAAATTCGAAGTCGTAGTGCCGTCCGTCAGCCTTCAGGCCGAATTCCCGGTGGCAGTCGTCGACAAGGTGGTCGATCGCCGCGGTTCGCGCGCTGTGGCCACCGCCTATCTCACTTTCCTCTATAGCGACAAGGCTCAGACCATTCTGGCCGAAAATTACAACCGCGTGAACAACCCCGCCGTCGCCCAGCGCTTTGCCAAACAATTCCCGCCGGTGCGGCTGGTGACCGTGGACAAGATTTTCGGCGGCTGGAAAAAGGCCACTCAGGATCACTTCGCGGAAGGCGGCATCCTTGATCAGGTCTTTGTGAACCGCTAAAAACAGGGTAATCGGCACCCGGCAGGCTGTCACGGCTTGCCGGGTGTTTCCGTGAGAATGGGCGTTGAATAATGGCAAAACGGGTGCTTCCCGGATTTACACTGACCATGGGATGCAGCTTGCTTTATCTCGCCTGCATCGTGTTGTTGCCTTTGGCCGCGCTGGTGATGAAGGCTGCCAGCATCGATCTCAATCAGTTCTGGGCCATGGTCAGCGGACCACGCGCCGTCGCCTCCTACCGCGTGACGGTGATGGCGGCTTTTTACGCCACCATATTCAATGCCATCTTTGGGCTGTTGATGGCCTGGATTCTGGTGCGCTATGACTTCCCCGGCCGCCGCCTTGTCGATGCCTTGATGGATCTGCCCTTTGCCTTGCCAACCGCGGTCGCAGGTATTGCCTTGACGGCGCTTTTTGCGTCGAACGGCTGGTTTGGGCAACTGCTCACCCCGCTTGGCATCAAGGTGGCCTATACGCCGCTTGGCATCAGCCTGGCCATGGCCTTCACCAGCATTCCCTTTGTGGTGCGGAGCGTACAGCCGGTTCTGGAAGACATGGGCCATGAGATGGAACAGGCCGCCCAGTCCCTTGGCGCGAGCGACGCCACCATTTTCCGCCGCATCATTTTCCCGCTGTTGTTTCCGGCTTTCCTTGCCGGGTCTTCGCTGGCTTTTGCCCGCAGTCTGGGTGAATTCGGGGCTGTGATTTTTATCGCCGGAAATCTACCCATGAAAACCGAGGTAACGACGCTGCTTGCCTTCATCCGGCTTGAGGAATTCGATTATCCGGCCGTCGCCGCCATCGCCACCGTGATGCTGCTCGCGGCGTTTCTGTTGTTGCTGGTGACCAACAGCATTCAGGCCTGGCACCTTCGCTACACGGATCGCGGCTGATGGCTCACGCGAGCTCGGTTCGGAAAGTTGGCGATACGCCGCTGGTGCGCCGTCTGTTGATCGGCATCGGGCTGCTGCTGACCGGAATTTTTCTGGTGGCCCCTGTCGCGCTCATTTTCATGCAGGCTTTCAGTGCTGGATTTGACACTTACCGTGACAATATTCTCCATGCGGACACGCTGCATGCGATCCGGCTCACGGTGCTGGTGGCTGTTGTCGTTGTGCCGATCAATGTGCTGTTTGGCATTTGCGCGGCCTGGCTTCTGACCAAATATAGCTTTCCCGGCAAAAAACTGCTGATCACCCTGATCGAGCTGCCATTTTCCATATCGCCGGTGATCGCCGGGGTGATTTATCTGTTTCTCTATGGCGATCAGGGATTACTGGGTCCATGGCTGCGTGAGCATGATATGCAGATCATGTTCAGCTTGCCGGCGATTTTCCTGGTCAGCCTGTTTGTGACCTGCCCCTTCGTCGCCCGCGAACTGATCCCGCTCATGCAGACGCAAGGCTCGGACGAGGAAGAAGCCGCCATCAGTTTGGGCGCGGGCGGCTTCATAACCTTCCTCAAGGTGACGCTCCCCAATATCCGCTGGGCGCTTTTGTATGGGACGATCCTCTGCAACGCCCGCGTCATGGGGGAGTTCGGGGCGGTGTCCGTCGTCTCCGGCAGTATTCGCGGCGAAACCAACACCCTGCCCTTGCAGATCGAGCTTTTATATAACGACTATAACGCGGTCGGGGCCTTTGCCGCCGCCTCGACCCTGACCCTGATCGCCGTGCTCACGCTGGTTCTGAAAACCATATTCGACCGCAAACGCCAGGCCTGACCTCAGTGCCGCACGCCGCCGACCACGCGCAGCATGACAAAGGTGCCGACCGCACAGACCCCCATAATGACAGCCATGGTCAGCGGCGTCGTCACCGAGAAAATCCCCGCGAGCACGGTTGAAACCGCTGCAAGCCCATTCTGCAACAAGCCCAACAAAGCCGAAGCCACCCCTGCATTCCTCGCCTGAGGAGCCATGGCAAGCACAGTCGAATTCGGCATGATGAACCCAAGCGGCGCGACAAAGAAGAACAGCGGCACAAGAATGCCATAAAGCCCGCCAAAGCCTGTCGCTGACGTCACCAACAGAACAGCAGCAACGCAAACCTGAAAAATGCTGGCCATCATCACGACCTTTTTCGGATTGGCGCCCTGCAATAAACGCCCATTGACCTGCGCCATGCTGATAAATCCGAAGGCATTCAAGGCAAAAATAAACCCGAAATGCTCCGGCGCGATCTTATAAAGGCTGATCAGAATGAACGGCACCGCAGCGATATAGGAAAACAGCCCCGCCATGGCAAAGCCGCAGCCAAGCCCATAGCCGATATATTCGCGATCCGTCAGCAGACGGCCATAGTTCCTGAGAATGCTCCAAAAATGCAACGGCTGCATATGTTCGGGGCGCAGGGTTTCCGGCAGACGGAAATGGATCAGCAGCAAAATCATCACGCCGATAATGGCCAGAATGACGAAATTGGCTTCCCAGCTGAAATATTTCAGCACAAACCCGCCTAGGATCGGCGCCAGCATGGGCGCGAGGCCAGAGACCAGCATCAAGGACGCATAAAATCCGATGGATTCCTTGTCGGTGAACAGATCCCGCACCACAGCACGGGCGATCACTACGCCAGCACAGGCACCAAGAGCCTGAAATAACCGCATTCCAGCCAGAAATTCGATGCTTGGAGCCACCACACAACCGATAGAGGCCAGAATATACAGCCCAAGACTGCCATAAAGCGGTAATTTGCGTCCAAAACGGTCGATAAGCGGGCCATAAAAGGCCTGTCCAATGGCAAAGCCGACGAAAAAAGTCGACAAAGTACGCTGTACTGCTGCGGCATCGGTCGCAAAAATCCGCTCAAGCGTCGGCAAGGACGGCAGATACATATCGATCGACAACGGAGCAAAAGCCGTCAGCGCACCGAGAATGAAGGCAAGCTCCACACGGCGACTGTGTGACGGCAAAGACGGCAAAGACACTATTTTTCCCTTCGGCAGAAATGCGCCCGCACCATGAGCTTGCATAAGCTACCCGTCAATCAGCTTTCGTAACTAATGACTTCCGGACAGGAAGGCTGATATACATCAGCCATGGCCGAGATCATCAATCTGCGCCTTGCGCGCAAAAGCAAAAAACGGACGGAGCAAGCCGCAAAAGCGGACGCCAACCGCCTGACATTCGGCCGCAGCAAAGCGGACCGCACAAAGCGTGAGGCTGAAGAAAGCCTCAACGCCAAAAAACTGGATGGCCATAAGCTTGAAGAATGATCCCTCAGGATGGCAAAGGCAGCCTTGGTCCTGCAGGTTCAGGCTCATCACCCGTATATAACTCAGGGGCAATGCCGCGCACGATCTCTCCCCTGCTCGACATCGCATGGCAGGTATTGACGATCATTTTTGCCCGGCTCTCGTCCGTTTCCGGATTTTCCGGGCTTTCAAGGCCGAATTTTTCGTCGCGGCGCTGTTTGGCGCTGCCAAGAATGGTCTGGAACGCCACCGTGGCCATGGGGCCAAGCAATTCGACCAGATGGGTGCAGCCCTCGACCCCGCCCACCAGGCCCTTGGCCTTGCGATTCCATCCAGCACCGATGGTCAGCCCGATCAGGCGCTTGAAATTGATGGTGATGGCCGGGCAGACCTCATAAGGGCTGTTGTCCGTCTGGGCTTCCACATCGATGATTTTGAACCCATCATCGATGGTCAGCCGCAGCCACATTTCATGAATAGGCGTACCAGGCAGCACATCGCCGCGCCAGGTATTCATGAACGCATAGCTTTTGACATCCGTCATATGAGCTTCGATATCCCACAGGCCATCCGCGCGGGCATAGCCCTCACAGGTGATGCGGCGGGTATGAAATTTCTCACGCGCAACGGCGGGGACTGACAATGGCATATCTTTATCCTTAACAATTACCCTCAGAGTCATAGCTGTATTTCGGGCTCAAACGCCAGTAAAACATTCGTTTGATTTACCCATTTTCCGCATAGCTCCCATGCATCCGAGACCGCTCCCCATGCAGAGCTTGCACATGACGCCCGAACGGGATATGCCGAACCCATGTCAAATGCCATTATTCTCCTGAGCGGCGGGCTTGATTCCGCAACCTGTCTGGCCATTGCGAAATCGCAGGGCTTTACCTGTCATGCTCTCAGTTTCCAGTATGGTCAGCGTCATGCGGCGGAACTTGATGCCGCCGACCGGCTGGCCAAACTTTTGGGCGCTGTAGAGCATAAAACCATTGAGATTGATCTCCGTGCTTTTGGTGGCTCGGCGCTGACGGACGATATCGCGGTGCCGAAAGATCGCGACCTCAGCCAGCCCGAAAGCAATATTCCGGTCACCTATGTGCCGGCGCGCAATACGATTTTTCTGTCTTTTGCCCTCGCCTATGCCGAAGTGCGGCAGGCGCGGGATATTTTCATTGGTGTCAATGCGCTCGATTACAGCGGCTATCCCGATTGCCGTCCGGAATTCATCGAAGCCTTCGCCCGCATGGCTACACTCGCCACCAAGGCCGGGGTCGAGGGTGAAGCGCCTTACCGCTTCCACACCCCGCTGATCAGCATGACCAAGGCCGAGATCATCCAGACCGGCCACGCGCTTGGCCTTGATTACGGGCAGACCATCAGTTGCTATGATGCAGATGAAAGCGGCGCGGCCTGCGGCACCTGTGACAGTTGCCTGTTGCGGCGGAAGGGCTTTCAGGAAGCCGGACTGCCGGACCCGACGCGGTATCGGTGAGACCCATGACATACAGCGTCAAGGAAATGTTCTACACCCTGCAAGGCGAAGGCGCACAAGCTGGACGCCCGGCGGTGTTCTGCCGTTTTGCCGGATGCAATCTCTGGACCGGCCGCGAAGAAGACCGGGCCAAGGCCGTCTGCACCTTCTGCGACACCGATTTTGTCGGCATCGATGGTGAAGGCGGCGGCAAATTCAAAACACCTAAAGCGCTGGCCGCTGCGGCCCGTGCGCTTTGGCCCAATAACGGCACATCTGGTGGAAAACCTTATGTGGTCTGCACCGGCGGCGAGCCTTTGTTGCAACTGGATGTACTGCTAATCGATGCCTTTCATGCCGAGGGCTTTGAAATCGCAGTCGAAACCAACGGCACCCTGCCCGCCCCCGACGGCATCGACTGGATCTGCGTGAGCCCCAAGGCCGACGCGGAGGTGGTGCAGACGCACGGGCATGAATTGAAACTCGTCTACCCGCAGGCCAAAGCCCTGCCGGAACGGTTCGCGGGGTTCAATTTCGAGAATTTCTATTTACAGCCCATGGATGGGCTTGGGGCCGAGGCGAGTAGCGAACGGCTACGCAATACCGAAGCCGCAGTGCAATATTGCCTGGAGCATCCGCAATGGAAGCTCAGCTTGCAAACCCATAAGATTCTGGGGATTCCGTAAGGGTTGCAGCATGGATTGCCGGGTCAAGCCCGGCAATGACAATTCAATTTTATGTCATGCCCGGGCTTGACCCGGGCATCCATCTTAGCCGCGACCGCGATAGGGTGGCACGCCTTGATCCGGCAGCCATAAGCCCTCGGGGGCCGGGCCGGTGGCGTAGAAGACGTCGATGGGGATGCCGCCGCGTGGGTACCAGTAGCCGCCGATCCTGAGCCAGGTCGGGTCCATGGCCGCGACCAGGCGCTTGCCGATGTCGACCGTGCAGGCTTCGTGAAAGCCGCCGTGGTTGCGGAAGGCGTGCAGATACAGCTTCAGCGATTTGCTTTCGACCAGACGGTCGCGTGGCACATAATCGATCACGAGATGGGCAAAATCGGGCTGGCCGGTGATCGGGCAGAGACTCGTAAACTCGGGGCAGACAAACCGCACCAGATAACTTGTCCCCGGATGCGGGTTCGGCACGGTTTCAAGGTCGGCCGTCTCGGGGTTCGAGGGCAGCGCCGTGTTGGCGCCAAGTTGCGTTAAACCCTCATAAATTTCCGTCGTCATCGTAACATCCTCTGGCCATCACGTGCCTCTAGTTCTTGCACAGACGCGCTGACCGGGTTAACAAAATAGAATACGAACGTCGTCGCATCCATCATTCAAAACGCAAAGTCGAACATCCCGCCATGGACGTCAAGACAGGCTTCATTGAAACCATCGGCAACACGCCGCTTATCCGTCTCAATCATGCGTCCGAGATCACGGGCTGCGAGATATACGGCAAAGCCGAATTTCTCAATCCCGGCGGATCGGTCAAGGACCGTGCCGCCCTCTATATCATCAAGGACGCCGAAGAGCGCGGACTTTTGAAACCCGGCGGCGTCATTGTCGAGGGTACGGCCGGAAATACCGGCATCGGCATCGGGCTTGTGGCCAATGCGCGCGGCTATCGCAGCGTCATCGTCATGCCGGAAACCCAGTCGCAGGAAAAAAAGGACATGCTGCGGCTTTGCGGGTGCGAACTGATCCTGGTGCCTGCGGTGCCTTATAAAGATCCGAACAATTACGTCAAATATTCGGGCCGCCTAGCTGAAACGCTTGCGAAAACCGAGCCGAACGGGGCGGTCTGGGCCAATCAGTTCGATAATGTGGCGAACCGCCGCGCCCATTTTGAAACCACCGGCCCTGAAATCTGGGCCCAGCTTGACGGCAAGGTCGATGGCTTTGTGAGCGCCGTTGGTTCGGGCGGCACGCTTGGCGGCGTCTCCATGTTCCTCAAATCCAAGAACAAGGACATCCGCGTCGCCCTCGCCGACCCGTTCGGCGCGGCGCTTTACAGCTATTACACCAGCGGAGAATTGAAGGCCGAAGGGTCGTCGATCACCGAAGGCATCGGTCAGGGCCGCATCACCAAAAACCTTGAAGATGTGGTGGTCGACAGTGCTTATCAAATTCCGGATGCGGAGGCGGTGGAGATCGTCTTTGATCTGTTGAAGCACGAAGGCCTCTGCCTTGGCGGTTCGACCGGCATCAATGTGGCGGGCGCGATCCGTCTGGCCCGGGACATGGGGCCGGGTCATACCATTGTCACCTTGCTGTGCGATTCCGGAACCCGCTATCAAAGCAAGCTTTTCAATCCCGAATTCCTGCGCGAAAAAAATCTACCGGTTCCCTCCTGGCTGGAGGATCAGCCGTCCACTGTCCCGTCCGTTCTCGTTACATCCTGAGGAGCTCGCCATGCCGGATCCGCTTATAAAAGGCTCTCCCCTGGTTTCCACCGCCTGGCTTGCCGACCATCTGGACGCGCCGGATGTCCGCGTGGTCGATGGATCCTGGTATCTGCCTCAGGAGGAGCGCGACCCGCGCGCCGAATATAAGGCGGCGCATATTCCGGGCGCGGTGTTTTTCGACATCGACGAGATCTGCGACAGCAACAGCCCCTACCCCCATATGCTCCCGGCGCCTGAGAAATTTGCAAGCCGGGCCCGGCGGCTCGGGCTTGGCGACGGCAACCGCCTTGTGATCTATGACGGCGGTGGACAGGGCAAAAGCGCCGCCCGCGTCTGGTGGATGTTCAAGCTGTTCGGGCATCGCGATGTGGTCGTGCTTGACGGCGGCATGCAGAAATGGCGGCAGGAAGGCCGCAGCACCGAAGATATCGCCCCCATGCCGCGTGAGCGTCATTTCACGGCGCGGGTCAACAGCCTGATTGTCCGCTCCATCGATGACATGCGGCAGATCGTGCCCGAGAAAAACGAACAGATCATCGATGCCCGCTCGGCTGCGCGATTTTCCGGGACGGCTGCCGAACCACGCCAAGGTCTCCGCAGCGGACATATGCCGGGCAGCGTCAATGTGCCGAACTCAGTCCTGTTCGATGCCGACAGCAACGCCTTCAAAAGCCCCGAAGATTTGCGGGCGATTTTTGCGGCGGCCGGTGTGGATCTGGCGAAACCGATTGTCACCAGTTGCGGCTCGGGCATTACTGCGGCCAATCTGTTCCTGGCGCTCAAACTGATCGAAGCCAGGGACGTGGCGCTTTATGACGGCTCGTGGAGCGAATGGGCGGCGCAGGCTGATACTCCGGTCGAGGCCAACGAGGCGGTTGGGTGAAGCACCCATGTCCGGCAAAGGCTGGATCCCCGCGTTCGCGGGGATGACAGGATAAAGGCATCTCCAATTTGTCATCCCCGCGAACGCGGGGATCCAGCCTTCTGAGGCGACAGCACAAACTCTGTGAGGCCATATGTCCAAAGAATCAAAAAACTCTACGCTTGTGCACGCAGGGCGCAGTAAGAACCGGACATTCGGCATCGTCAATCCGCCGGTGTTTCATGCTTCCACCGTAGTGTTCGACACGCTCGACGAGATGAAGCGCGCGGGCGCGGCCCAGCATGAGATCATGTCTTATGGGCGGCGCGGCACACCGACGAGTTTCGCCTTATGCGAAGCCCTGACCGAATTATCGGATGGTGCGGGCACGGTTCTTTACGGGTCGGGGCTTGCCGCCGTCACCCATGCCATTCTGGCCTTTGTCGCCACCGGCGATCATGTACTGATCCCGGATGCGGTCTATGAACCAACCCGCCAATTCGCCGATGAAATCCTGAGCAAATTCGGCGTCGCCGTCACCTATTACGATCCGCTGATCGGCAGTGGCATTGCTGCCCTGATCCGGCCGGAAACCAAGGTGGTGTTCGTGGAATCGCCCGGCTCCATCACCATGGAAGTTCAGGATGTTCCGGCCATTGCCGACGCCGCGCATAAGGCCGGGGCCGTGGTCATTCTTGACAACACCTGGGCGACGCCTTTGTTGTTCGATGCCTTTGCCCATGGCGTCGATGTGTCGGTGCTGTCGCTGACCAAATATATGGTCGGTCATGCCGATGCCCTGTTGGGCTCGGCCACGGCCAACGCGGCGACCATTGATCGCCTGCGCAAGGGCGGCGGATTGCTTGGCACCAATGCTGCACCGGATGATGTGTATCTCGCGCTCCGTGGCATGCGCACTCTGGCCGTGCGTATGAAGCAGCATCAGGCGGCAGCGCTTGAGATTGCCCATTGGCTCGATGCCCGGCCCGAGGTTGACCATCTGCGCCATCCGGCCTTTCCGTCCTGCCCCGGACATGACATCTGGAAACGCGATTTCAGCGGCTCGTCGGGGCTGTTTTCCTTTGTGCTCAAGGACGGCAATCCGGCGCGGGTCAAAGCCTTTCTGGAAGGCATGACCTATTTCAAGATGGGCTTTTCCTGGGGTGGGTATGAAAGTCTCGCGCTCGCTTATGGGGCGGTGACGAAAATCCGCACGGCCAGTCACTGGGATGGCGCGACGGTCATCCGCCTTCATATCGGACTTGAGGAGCCTCAGGATCTGATTGCCGATCTCGAAGCCGCCTTCGGACGCTATCACGCGGTCTGAGTCAGGCCCGGCGCGGTAACAGGAAGCTTAGAAAGAACAACAGGCTGGCGCAGGCCACAACCGACGGGCCCGCGGGCGTGTCGAACCAATAGGACCCGCCGAGGCCACCGAGCACGGCGAGCATGCCAACAAGGCTCGCACCCGCGGCCATGTCCTCAGGCGTGCGTGCGCGCCGCCGCGCCGCCGCTGCCGGAATGATCAGCAGCGCCGTGATCAGCAGCACGCCAACCACACGCATGGCGGCGGCAATGACAATGGCGATCAACAGCATATAGCCAAAGCGCACCCACTGAACGCGGACGCCTTCGATGCGGGCCAGATCCTCATGCACCGTGATGGCGAGCAAACGCGGCCAGAGCGGGATTAGCAGCAGCACCACCGCCGTCACACCGGCCACGATCCAGCCCACATCCGCCCAGCTTACCGACAGGATATCGCCGAACAGAAAAGCGATGAGATCAAAGCGCGGCCCCTGGACAAAGCTCATAACCACCAGACCGAAAGCGAGCGCGCTATGGGCCATGATGCCCAGCAGCGTATCCACCGCGATGCTGCGTTGCCGTTCAAGCAAGGACAGAGCCACAGCCACCCCGACACAGACGAGGATGATCGTGCTTTGGGGATTGACGCCGATGGCGAAACCCATAGCCACCCCAAGCAAGGCTGAATGCGACAGCGCGTCTCCAAAATAGGCCATGCGCCGCCAGACCAGCACCGATCCCAGGGGCCCGGCAACAACAGCAATGGCGAGCCCGGCCAAAAGCGCCCGGATCATGAAATCATCAAGCATCATGAGCATGAGCCTTGTGGTCATGATCATGGTGGTGATCATGCGTGTGGTCATGGGTATAAAGCGCGAGCGCGTCGGCCTCGCTGCCAAAAAGCCGGAGATAGGCCGGGTCCTGCTTCACCGTATGCGGCGTGCCCGAACAGCAGACATGACCATTGAGACAGACCACTTCGTCAGTGGCCGACATCACCAGATGCAGGTCATGGGAAATCATCAGAACGCCACAGCCAAGTCGATTGCGTAAATTGCCTATCAGGCGATAAAGCGCCACCTGCCCGCTGAGATCCACCCCTTGCACTGGCTCATCCAGAACCAGCAGGCGCGGGTTCCGCAGCAGCGCCCGCGCCAGCAGCAGACGTTGAAACTCCCCGCCCGACAAGGCCTGCACCGGCGTTTCAGCAATTTTCTCGATGCCAACGGTGGCGAGCGCGTCGCGCGCCTCCTCCTTCCGCACGCCGGGGCGGAGCCGCAGGAAGCGTTCCGCCGGCAACGGCATCAGGGGATCGATCACAAGTTTTTGCGGCATATAGCCGATGGTCAAATCCGGCGCCTGATGCACCGTTCCATGGTCTGGCTTCATCAGCCCGAGCGCGATGCGCACCAGCGTGCTTTTGCCGCCGCCATTCGGGCCGATCAAGGTGATGATCTGCCCCGGCATAACTCGCAAATCCACATGCTCAAGCACGGTGCGGCCAAGAAAGCTTTTGCGAACCCCCTTGAGGTCAAGAAGTGGCACGCTCTCCGGAGCCGAAGACGCCGTCATCTCAGGCCCGCCCCCGGCAGGTCGCGCAAAGCCCCATGATCTCGATCATCGTGGAGGTCACCGTGAAATCGACCTCGTCAGCCTCATGACGGATGGCTTTGCGCAACAGCTCGCTGTCGCGAATTTCCTCGACCCCGTGACAGCTGCTGCAGATGAAAAAACCGCCGCGATGCGCGGCATCGGGGCTGGCACAGCCGATGAAGGCATTCAAACTTTCAATGCGATGGATCAGCCGCTGTTCAAGCAGGAAATCAAGCGCCCGATAGACCGTTGGTGGCGCAGCATTCCGGCGCTCGGCCTTCAGGAGATCAAGGACTTCATAAGCGGTGATCGGCTTGTGACGAGTCCACACCAGTTCGAGCACATGGCGACGAATATCCGTCAGCCGCGCCCCGTTTTTCTCACAGATACGCTCGGCCGCATGAATGGCATCCGCCACACAGAGGCCGTGATCATGCTGCTGACTCTCTTTTGTCTCACCGTTATCGTTCATTATGTCCCGGACATTTCCATCTTAGTATATTAGAAAGTGTTATATTATATCTATTCCAACCTCAAGGCCAGTTTGGCACCGAGGGATGAGCGTGATTACAGATAGTCCCACGGGTCAAGAGCAAACCCGCAAAATGAGGATCGACATGACCCATACGGCCGCTGCAGTTGACGCCGCGCTTAACGCCATTACCTTCACAGCGGATGGCCTCGTGCCCGTCATTGCTCAGCAGCATGACAGCGGTGAAGTACTGATGATGGCCTGGATGAATGCCGATGCGGTCCGCGAAACCCTGACCACCGGTCGGGTCTGCTATTGGTCGCGATCGCGTGGCAAGCTCTGGCGAAAAGGGGAAACCTCCGGCCAGCAACAACGGCTGGTGGAATTTCTGATTGATTGCGATGGCGATACGGTTCTCGCGCGCGTCGATCAGGACGGCGTTGCCTGTCATACCGGCCGCCGCACCTGCTTCTTTCAGGCAGTATACAACGATGGGTTGCAGGTAACACAACCCATAAAAATCCCGCCCGAGCAGCTGTATGGTTCGCCAAAAAAATAAAAAAGATAATCACATGATATCATTAAAATGTTTTACTTTTGTTTACTATGATTCCCCAACATAAAAAACTTTCGAATGAATACAATCCTGTGCGAAATTGCTGACTATGCGCTAATTCATGCTCCGCAATGTTAAAAAGCGTGGAAAAATACGCAAAAAACCTTTACCACTATGAACCCGTGATCCATGAACCCTCAAAGATGATCATAAAATCATGAGGACCGATTCAGAGCACGAATGAACTAAGAACTCAGAACACTAGAATTTGCGCCATCAGGGAAACAATTCCGCCTGGCGTCAGATGTGCTCGGAAGCAGAGCGCACGACCAGAGCGGAAAAAGGAACAAAACTTGCAATGCGTGTACTAATTGCCGATGATCACAGCCTTTTCCGGCAAGGCTGTAAGCTCCTTCTGCAAGAGATTGATACGAACGTCGAAATTACCGAATCCGGCGATTTTGAAGAAGCTCAGGCAGCCCTCGCCGGAAAGGACATATTCGACCTCATTCTGCTTGATCTCCGCATGCCGGGGCTTGGGGAGATCGAGGGAGTACGTCGGATACGGCAGCTTGCTCCTGCAAGCCCGCTGGTGGTTCTGTCTGCGCTTGATGATCCCTATTATGCTCAGAAAACCATGGAATGCGGCGCTGCTGGGTTCATCCCCAAATCGTCCAATCCGTCGGTCATCGCGAACGCCCTCAAATTAATTCTCGCCGGCGGCAGTTATGTCCCGCCGTCGCTGATGAACAGACCAAGCACTGGTCCGAAATCGGACAAGTCGCGACGTCCGTCCGAGGATCTTTACGAGGCCGTCGAAAAAGTGCTGACTCCCCGTCAGATGGATGTCATGCGTCTTTTGGCAAAGGGCGAGTCAAACAAAGGCATCGCCGACGCACTTGGCCTGTCCGAAGGCACGGTCAAGGTTCATGTGGCTGCTATTCTCAAGGCATTGAACGCAGCAAACCGCACCCAGGCAGTTCTGATTGCCTCGGGCATGGACAGCGAATAGATTTCCGATCAGCTTCAAATCCTAGCCCGACATCAGGCAATATGACAAAAGCGCCCTGAGGCGGGCAGGATTTGCGGGCTTATGAATAATGGGAATACCGCGCACCCGCGCGGCTTCCTGACATTCAGGACTGTCATTCGCCGTCATCAGAATGGACGGAATATGATGTCCGAGAATGGCCAGGATGCGATCGATCGTCCTGATGCCATTCTCCATTTCCCCCAGATTATAATCGGCCAGGATAAGATCCGGTTGCTTGTCCGCTGAGCGGATAATTTGCAGGGCATCATCCTCGCATAGCGCCACCATGCAGCGATTGCCCCAGGACTCCACCAACTGACGGCAAGCTTGCGCCGTCAAGGGGTTATCTTCGATCAGCAGAATGAAGCCATGCAATTGCTGATAATTGCCCGAGATATGCGTGACAGTTTCAGCGGCCTTTCTGTTGCAGCTATAGACAAAGGGCACATCGACCGAAAAAACAGATCCCTTGCCAGGCTCGGACTTCACATCAAGCTTGTGACCGAGCAGCGTGCAGGACCGCTCGACAATCGACAGCCCAAGACCAAGCCCCGGCGACTGATCCTCCCCCTCTCCACGTTCGAGACGGGTAAATTCCTTGAAAATATCCTTCAAGCGCTCGCTCGGTATGCCTTTGCCGCTATCCCAGACCTGAATCCGCATAAAGCTTTTGCAGCGCCGTACACCGACCAGAATCTTGCCGCGCGGCGTGTAGCGAATGGCATTTGAGACCAGATTGTGCAAAATGCTGCGCAGAAGCAAACGGTCGCTCCGAACCCAGGCCGTGCTGCGAACAATGCGAAGATCAACCGGACGCCCTTCGGTCAAGGGCGCAAGTTCAGCTTCAATCTGATCGAAAATATCCGACAGCGGCAAGGTTTCCATGCGCGGCATGACCACACCGGCCTCAAGCTTGGAGATGTCGATCACACCGCGCACAAGCGCCCGGGCGCCTTCAATCGCCCGCTCCATAAGCCTGACGATTTCCTGTCTGCGCGTTTCATCGGTCTGTCCCGCCAACAAGCCAAGCATGATTGAAAGCGAATGCAGCGGTTGTTGAAGATCATGACTGGCCGCTGCCAGAAACCGCGACTTTTCAAGCGTGGCCCGTTCGGCAGCATCCTTGGCCGCCTGCAACTCGCGTCTCGCCAAAAGGTCGGTGGTGGCGTCATTCAAGACGATGATCAGACCGCGAACACCCCCAAGTTCGTCATATTCCTGAGTCCAGTTGATAGTCACATCAATGATCTGACCATCTTTCCGCTTGCAGCGTCCATAGGTGAGATAGGGCGCAACCCGCAAGGCCGTCAGGAACGCTTCCCGTTTCTGCTCTTGGTCTTCGGAAAGAAATATTTCCCAGATCCTGGTGGCATGAAATTCCCCCGGCTCATAACCGAGCATGCTGTCATAGGCGATATTGGACAGGCGCACCCGTCCCTCCAGATCGACCCGGACGACGCCCAGGGGAATAAGCTCGATCAGCTTGCGGAAGCGTTCCTCACTGGCCCGCAAGGCATTGGCCGCCTCGACCCGTTCGCTGACGTCGAAGGCCACGAGATAGGCACCGTCGTTATAGTCTCCTGAAGCTCCGTCTTCACAGAAACGCGGCCGATAATGACATTCAAACACCATCGAACGGCCAAATTTGTCTTTCACCTCGGATTGCAACGTAACCTGCTGGCCACCCAAAGCCATCGCCAGCGCATCCGCATCAAGAAAACCGCTTTGATCCGATGCAGCGCCAACAAACGACACTTGAGGCAAATGATCCGGCGAAATTCCAAGAATATCGGCCAGAGGCTTATTTAGAAATTCAAAGCCCCCAAGACGATTGACGAGGCCGATCAAGGCCGGGCTCGCATTCAAAAGATTGCGCAACAAATTTTCACTATTCTGATGCGACTGTTCGGAAAGTCTATGACCCGTGATGTCATAGGCGGTCACAATCTGGACCGAACGTCCGCACCAGAGCCGAGGCCGGCGATGAAACTCGAGCCAGCTGAACTCGCCATTCTCCCGGCAGATCCGCAGTTCAAATTTTTCGTCTTCCCCCGCCCCCCCACTGGCCGACGAAGGCTCCGGCAAAGCACAGTCGCCCTCTGCAACAGCCTTCGCGAAGGCAGCCACTGTTTCGTAGCCAAAAAGCCTTGCATAAACATCCGAACAATACAGCAGCGCCCGGTGATCATAGACAGCCATTCCGGAAGCCGCGCTGTCGATCAGGGTCGCCCAGTCATTCTGGTCCAAAAGTTCCACGTCATTCCTAGGCATCTGTGTTCTGATCTCTGGCTTATCTATGCTTTGGGGTTAGGGCACCCGGAAGCATATCACTAAGTCCTCATAGAACTGAGCGCCTTAAGCCTTTACTCCTATTTCTTTTCCATTTTCTTTTTTTCCTATTATTTAAAGGAAAAAAAACATAGGCTATCCTACATATAAGAAACTAGCTGTATATGTTGCGGGGCTTGCGTAAGGGGGACTTATGCTTACTGTTGCCGTTGTGCTCGGGACACGTCCCGAGGCTGTGAAGTTGTGTTCTGTTGTCAGTATCCTACGAAAAAATTCATTGGATTATTGCGTCACCACCATCGCCACGGGCCAACATCGCGACGCGTTCGATGTCACTGCCACGGCCCTGAATTTACCCATAGACATCAATCTTGGACTGCAACGTCAGGGGCAAAGCCTCGGGGCCTTATCGGCCGCGCTGTTGCAGTCTCTGGACGAGCATTTTGCCCGCCTCAAGCCTGGACTTGTGATTGTTCAAGGCGACACGCAAACCGCCGTCATGGCGGCCCTCGCCGCCTCCACAAGACGTATTCCGGTCGCGCATGTGGAAGCCGGGCTGCGCAGCGGCAATCCCGGCTCACCCTATCCTGAAGAGGCCAACCGCCGCATCATCGCCATCGCCGCCGACATTCATTTCGCCCCCACCGCACGGGCCCGCGACAATCTTTTGGCCGAGGGCATCGACCCGGACAGAATCGTCGTCACCGGCAATACGGTGATCGACAGCTTGCAGAAATTCGCACCTAAATCCCGGCCCACGACCAACCTGAAAAACCGGCGCAAGATACTGGTGACCTGTCATCGCCGGGAAAGTTGGGGCGACGGCGTCGAGAGAATTTGCGACGCCCTCACCACGATCAGCGGGGCCATGCGGGGACTTGATATTCTGTTCATTCTGCCGCTTGCCCCGGATGTCCGAGCGAGCATCACATCAAGGCTCGCTCTGGTCGAAGGCATCACCCTCACCGAGCCCATGCCCTATCCCGACTTTCTCGCGCGCATGGCGGAATCCGATCTGGTCATGACTGACAGCGGTGGCGTGCAGGAAGAAGCCCCGACATTCGGCGTGCCCACCGTTTTGCTGCGCGCCGAATGCGACCGTCCGGAAGCGCTTGATGGCAAGCGTTCCGTCATGGCCGGTACGGATCGGGATAACATTGTCAGCATCGCCCTCCGTTTGCTTGAGCAAGGCAGGGACAGCACCATGGCCTGTAGTCCCTATGGCGACGGCTGCGCCGCCGAACGTATTGCCGCAGCTCTCAGCCGCTGGCGTCAGGGTTTCCTGCCGTTATTGTCCACCGCTGATTGTTTCGCGGGGTAAGTCTATGTGGTTCTTGCATGATGTAACCGTTGCGGTTGCCATTCTTTTGTTGCTGTTCGGAATCGATGATCTGATCGTTGATCTGTTCGCCTATGGGCGGCGTTTTTACCGGGCCTTTGTAGTTTATCGCCGTCATCGTCGCCTTGATCCGTCGGATCTCCGCGCCGTGGCCGAACAGCCGATCGCCGTCATGATCCCCGCCTGGGCGGAAAGCGAGGTCATCGACCGCATGATCGCCGCGACGCTGTCACGCTATGACTATCAACAGTACCGTCTGTTTATTGGTCTCTACCCAAACGACCCGCTTACCCGGACCGTGGCGGAAATCGCCGCTGCCCGCGATCCGCGTGTGACGCTGTGCGCCGTCCCACATGCCGGACCGACCAGCAAGGCCGATTGCCTGAACGCGATCTATGCCAGCATTTGCGCCCATGAACAGGAAAGCGGCGAACGATTCGAGATTTTCCTGCTCCATGATGCCGAGGATGTGGTTCATCCGCTTGAACTGCGGCTGATGAATTACCTCATCCCGCGTAAGGATATGGTGCAACTTCCGGTAGTGCCTCTCGCCCGTGCCTTGCATGACTTCACAAGCGGCCATTATCTGGATGAATTCGCCGAATCCCATGGCAAGGATATGTTCATCCGGGAATGGTTGACCGGTAGCGTCCCATCGGCCGGGGTCGGCTGCGGCTTCAGCCGTCGCGCCATGTCCCTTGTGGCAAGCACACGCGGAGGCCAGCCGTTCAACAGCAGCAGCCTGACCGAAGATTATGATTTTGCCCTCACGCTCAACTATCTCGGTCTGAAACAAATCTTCGTGCGCTTCCGTGTCGGTGGCGAACTGGTGGCCACACAGGAATATTTTCCCGATGAAATCACCGCCGCCTGCCGACAAAAAGCGCGCTGGCTGATCGGCATCGTGTTCCAAAGCTTCGTCACCACCGGATGGCGCGGTTCGCTTGGACTCAAATATGCGCTCTATCGCGATCGCAAGGGCGTTCTGACCGCTTTCTTTGGGGTTATCTGTTATGTGCTGGCAGCGCTTTGGCTGCTCGTGAAATTCACGCCCCTCGGCCCGGATGACATGGGCCAAAGCCAATTTCTCGCCATTCTCCTCGGCATCAACAGCTTGCTGCTGTTCAATCGATCATTGCAACGCGCGATCTGCGTGACGCGGCTTTATGGCTGGCGTCAGGGACTCATCTCGATCCCGCGACAGGTCTGGGGCAATGTCATCAACTTCCTCGCCGCCAGCCGCGCCATACGCTTGTTTCTCAGCCACCTGAGAACGGGCATACCGCTCGGTTGGGATAAAACCCGTCACAGCTTTCCGGATGCGGCACGATTATGATTGCAGCTCTTCTGGTTTTTGCCGGGCTCTCGGGGCTTGCCGGTCCCACAGCCTATGACCATGCCGAGGCCGGGTTCAAAGCCTATGCCGCAGGCGATTACAGCGCCTCTGTTGCAGCCTTTGACGCGGCCCTCGCGCTCAAGCCCGATCTCGGGACTGTGGCCGCACAACGGGCCTATGCGCTCAAAACGCTTGGCCGCAACAAGGAGGCCATCCGCTCCTTTCAAACTGCCATGGAGCTTGGGGAGACGGGCATCGACAATGCCTATGCCCGTGAGATCAAGACGCTTGAAAACAGTTTTGATCTGGCTTTTTATTCTGTCTATCGCGACGCCGCCTTCAGCAAAAACTTTCTGGCTGTTGCCGGGCCCTCTCTCACCCAATCGCAATCGGGCCTTGAGGCGGTATGGACGCCACCGAACATAGGCTATCGCGACGGACGATTGCTGCAGGCATTTGCCCGCGTTTTCTGGGGCTATCACGGCAACAGTTTCCGCATGGATTCCGCAAGCTCGCAAATGAGCGCCGGTCTGCGTATGAAACCGTTCCGCGCCACCAATCTGATGCTGAGCGCCGAACGCCTGATCCGCGTCGGCTCTGACGCCCGCAATGACTGGATGCTGCGGGCGAGCTATTCCTGGGATCGCGGCTATGCCCTGGACGGCCAACGCCAACACTGGCGCTATGTGACCTTTTATGCCGATGCCGCCGTCATCGACCCGGTACACCCGGATTTATTCCTCGCCTCGGAATCGCGGTTCGGGGAGAGTTTTCGCCTTGGCAGCCAGACCAGCATAACGCCCCATGCCATGCTCGCCGCGGTGCTGCAAAAGGACCATTACCGCACCATCAGCATTGTCGAAACCGGCCCGGGCGTCAGCGTCAAATATCATGGCAACGATCTGAACATAGAGCTTCTCGCCCAATATCGCCAGAAGCTCGCCGGAAGCAGCATAGATGCTTCCGGCTTCGTGCTGACATTTGTTTTGCAGTATTAGACTTTGGTCACCTCGGCAAAGACACGCTCGAAATTGCGGCCCATGATCTTTTCCACCTCCATCTCCGACAGGCCGCTTTCAAGCAGCATGGCGGGCAGCAAGGGCAGCTGCCGGTAATTGTCGAAGACCGGTTTGTAATTGCCATCCATATCGGTCCCAAGCGCCACATGCTCGACACCGACCACCTCCACGAGACGCAAGGTCTCGGTGACGAAATCGGCAAAGGTTTTCTGCACCACACCGGCCGGCCAGCAGCCGATGATGCCACCGGTTTCGGCAATCGCCCGGGCGTGATCATTGGTCAGCAGCCGTTGCGTCAGTCCCCCTT
Organism: Govania unica; assembly: GCF_027920805.1. Classification (GTDB taxonomy): domain Bacteria; phylum Pseudomonadota; class Alphaproteobacteria; order Sphingomonadales; family Govanellaceae; genus Govanella; species Govanella unica. Next base: position 476,441 of record NZ_JANWOI010000003.1, on the reverse strand, counting down.
CCGGCTTGCCGAGATGACTGTGCGACAGAATAACCGGCTTGGTCGAGACGGCGCAGGCAGCCTTGGCGGTTTCATAACTCGCATGCGCCACATCGACCATGATCCCAAGGCGGTTCATGTCCTGAACCACAGCCTTCCCGAACGGGGTAAGGCCGTTGTGAACCGGCGCCTCGGTCTGGATATCGCCAAGTTCATTGACCCGATAATGCACCAGCTGAAGACTGCGCAGGCCATCCTTATAAACACTCTCGACCCGGGACAGATCGCCTTCGAGGAAATCGCCGCCTTCGGCCGTGAGCAAAGCCCCGATCTTGCCCGCTTTCTGCGCCGCGGGGACATCTTCCGGCTTGAGGATCAGGGCCAGTTGCGGCGACCCGTCAAGCGCCGCACGGAATGCCCCGAGCTGACGTTGATAATCGGCCCAGGCATCGCCCTTCGCGAAGCTCCGCACCGCGCCGGGACTGCCGTTCGGCTTCATGCCGAGCGTCACCATATCGCCGACCACCGAAAAGAACGCCACACCAAGACGACCCGCCAGCATGTCATCTACGGATTTTTTCATATCACCCGGTTGCGCCATGGCAGGCGTCAGGGCGCGATCCCTGTTCACGATTCCGTTCATGAAGAAATGGGCCGGATGACAATGTAAGTCCGTCCCCGGCACCCGCGCGAGAAGAGCATTGGCCCGGCGCAGATTTTCCGGCGACACCCCAAGCCCCATGGAGTACGCAAGCTGCTCCTCAGTCGCCAGATCCTCCCCCGCCCAAGCGAAAGATCCCCCCGTCGCAATCAGCGCCCCACCGGCCAGAAACGTCCCAAGTGTCTCACGCCGCGTCCATTGCTTCATCATCGCTTATCGTCTCCCAATGTTCATTTTAACAAAAGGCCACTCACATAAACTCTATCCACGCCCCAGACTTTTTACAGCCACTTCATAGACATCGCGGGACAAATCGCCTTTCAACAAAGCTTCAAGTTCCGCTTTCATCAAGGCCTGACGGTTCGCATCATGTTTTTGCCAGCGCCCGAGGGGCTGCAACAAACGGGCGGCGATTTGTGGATTGATGCTGTTGAGGGCGGACACCTGTTCGCGCAAAAAACGATATCCGCGGCCGGAAGAGTCATGGAAACGCACCGGGTTCATCTGGGTGAAGGCACCAATCAAGGAGCGCACACGGTTTGGATTGCGCAGGGTGAAGTCCGCATGGGCGGTCAGCGCCGTCACATGATCGATGGTATCTTCCTGCGGCGCGGTTGCCTGCAGGGAAAACCATTTGTCGATCACCAGATCCTCGTCGCGCCATTTGGCATAAAAGGCGGCGAGTGCGGCGTGGCGTTCAACCCGGTCGGACTGCACCAGCACGCGCAGGGCCGCTGCCTCATCGGTCATATTGTCCGCCACGGCGAATTGCCGGAGGGCAAGCGTGGTCGCGTCCAGGCTCCCCACCGCCATCAGATAGCCGAGCGCCATGTTTTTCAACTGACGCGCCGCCACATCCCCGGCCGTGAACCGATAGCTGTCCGAAGTCTGGTTGGCCTTATAAAGCTCGTGGAATTCGGGGCCGAGCACACGACCGAGCGTCGCCCGCATGAAGCTCCGCGCGGTGTGAATGGCGTCGGTGTCGATCACCCGCATCTCAGCGGCAATATCACCTTCAGACGGCAGCGTCAGGGTTTCGGCGATCAGCGCCTTGTCGGCGGTATGGTCGGACAGGACACGGCGATAGGCTTCGATATCCGCAGTCTCCAGCGCGAGCGTCCGCCCGGCCTGAACCGCGGCCACAAGATCGAGCAAAACCAAAGTGGCCAGGCGTTGCCCAGCCTCCCAGCGATTGAAGGCGTCGTTGTCATGGGCCATCAAAAAGCGCAGCTCGTCCCGCGACAGTTCGGCCAGCACACGCACCGGGGCGGAAAAGCCGCGCAGGATCGACGGCACCGGCCGTTCACGCACATTGCTGAAGGTGAAGGTTTCCCTGGCATCGCGCAGATTGAGCATGACCGTGCCCTGCGCATCCGCATGCATGCCTTCGTTGCCCGCGATAGTCACGTCAAGCGGCTGACCATCCGCCCCAAGAAGCCCGACGGCAATCGGCATGTGAAGTGGCTTTTTACCCGGCTGACCGGGCGTTGCCGGAGTCGCTTGACGGAGCGTCAGATGATAGAGCTGACGCGCTGCATCATAGTCCGTCGCCACTTCGACCATGGGCGTTCCGGCCTGCGAATACCACAGACGGAACTGGGTGAGATCGACGCCGGTCGCATCCTCCATAGCAGCGACAAAATCATCGCAGGTGACGGCCTGACCATCATGGCGTTCGAAATACAGATCCATGCCTTTGCGGAAGCCCTCAGGTCCAAGCAGGCTGTGGATCATGCGGATGATTTCCGCGCCTTTTTCATAAACGGTCGCGGTGTAGAAATTATTGATCTCGATATAACTGTCCGGACGCACGGGATGGGCCAGCGGGCCGCTATCCTCGGGGAACTGATGGCTTCTGAGCAGACGCACATCTTCAATGCGCTTGACCGCGCGCGAGCCCATGTCGGCCGAGAATTCCTGATCGCGGAATACGGTCAGGCCTTCCTTCAGGCTGAGCTGGAACCAGTCGCGGCAGGTGACCCGATTGCCGGTCCAATTGTGGAAATATTCATGGGCGATGATGCTCTCGACCGCCGCGAAATCGGCGTCGGTCGCGGTTTCCGCCTTGGCCAGCACGCATTTTGTGTTGAAGAGATTGAGGCTTTTGTTCTCCATCGCCCCCATATTGAAGTCGGAAATGGCCACGATATTGAAAATATCGAGGTCATATTCGCGGCCATAAAGCTCCTCATCCCAGCGCATGGAGGATTTGAGCGAAACCATCGCATGGTCGCATTTATCAAGATCGCGCGGCGCGGCATAAATCCGCAAAGTGACGCGACGGCCCGAGGCGGTGGTGAAGAAATCCTCGATATGGCCAAGATGCCCGGCCACCAGCGCGAACAGATAGCTTGGCTTCGGGAACGGATCTTCCCACAGGGCAAAATGGCGGCCACCGGGCAGATCGCCCTCATCAATCAGGTTGCCGTTCGAAAGCAGAACCGGACAGGCTTCACGGTCCGCCTCCAGACGCACGCGATAGGTGGTCATGACGTCGGGACGATCGGGGAAATAGGTGATGCGGCGGAATCCCTCCGCCTCGCATTGCGTGCAGAACAGCCCGCGCGACTGGTACAGTCCCTCAAGCGCTGTATTGGCCTCCGGGTTGATCAGGGTCCCGATCTCAAGCGTGAAGTGATCGGGCACGTCCATTATGATCAGACTGTCCGCCGTCACCTTATAACGCGCGGGTGCGAGCGGCGCCCCATCGATGCGGATGCTCTCAAGCTCAAGACCATGGCCGTTGAGCAGGAGCGGCGCACCCGCCTCGCGCCGGGTGACCTTGAGGACCGACCGGACCCGGGTTCGCGACGAATCGAGATAAAAATTCAAATCGAGATGCTCGATGGCAAAGGCAGGCGGGCGATAAGCTGCGCGGTCTATGGCCATGGGGGCTGCTGCCGGGTCCGCGTCGATCCTGTCCATCATCAAAGCTCCTGAGTGGTATCTGTGTCACAGGCTAACAGCAGCCAAAGCCTTTGCAAATTTCCTATCGACAATCTTGATGTCAAAGAAGAATTATTACAAAAGGAAACAGTTTAGTAACCTTTGCCCCCGACTTTATGAGCATGAGACTTATCGGATCCAGGACTGTTTGCTGCGGATTTCTGGCCGCCGTCATGCTTGGCGGCTGCGCGACCAATCCCATGCCTGAAATCCTGCCCGTGACGGAAATGCCCGGGCCCGTCGCAGCCCAATGCCAAACGGTCCCCACGCCTCAGCAAGATACCTCCAAGGACGCTGAAATCATCAGCCTGCGCAGCGAAGTGAGTGGCCTCAGGGCCGAACTTGAAGCCGTGCGACGGGTGAAGAGCGAACAACCACAGGACAGCGTGCCTGCCCCGCCTTCCGAAGCTGCTCCCAAGCCCGCCGCGGCCAGTACGGGGGCAAGCACGGGGCCGAAATCGATTCTGCCGGTAAAACCCGTACAGACAGCTGTGCCGGACAATGGTGTGAAACCCGCAGTCGACGGCAAATTCGGGGTTCACCTCGCGTCCTATCGTTCGCCGGAAATGGCGGCCGAGGGCTGGCGCACGCTGGTAAAGAAATTCCCGACGGTGCTGCCGCTGTTTACGCCGCAGGTGGCGGCACTGGTCATGGGTGGCAAGGACGGCAAATATTATCGCCTCATCGCCGGCCCGCTCGCCAGCCGCGAAGATGCCCAGAAGCTTTGCAAAAAACTAGCCGACGGCGCCGATTTCTGCGCCCCGACGGAGCTGAGCGGGGAACCGCTGCTGGCGCCGAAGAATCCGGCGTGAGTTTCGAATAGCGGACAGATGGATTGCCGGGTCAAGCCCGGCAATGACAATTATATGACTGTCATACGCGGGCTTGACCCGCGCATCCATGGTTCCGCCGCACAGCCCTTAAACCACCTGTTCCTTAACCTTCAGGAACCGGACCTTCGGGAAATCTTCCTTGGCCTTGTCCAGCCGCCAGGAATTGCGGGCGAGGAAGACCGGGGAGCCGGTGTGGTCCTCGGCCATATTGGCTTTGTTGATGTCGATGAATCTCTTCAGCTCGTTGTGATCGTCGCATTCCACCCATTGCGCGGTAAAAAGCGTCGAGGCTTCGAATCTGACCGGGACTTCATATTCGGTGCGGATGCGGTCGGCGAGAACGTCGAACTGCAGCACCCCGACCACGCCGACGATCCATTCGCCGCCGAGATAGGCCTTGAACACTCGGGCCACGCCTTCTTCAGCCAATTGCTCCAAAGCGCGGGATAAATGCTTGGATTTCATTGGATCTTCGGCGCGGACCGATTGCAGATGCTCGGGCGCGAAAGATGGAATGCCGGTGAAGCGGATGGCCTCGCCCTCGGTCAGGCTGTCGCCGATCCTGAGGTTGCCATGGTTCGGAATGCCGATGATATCGCCGGGCCAGGCTTCTTCGGCCAGCTCGCGGTCCTGAGCCAGAAACATCAGCGGGTTATGCAGATTGACGAGCTTGCCCGTGCGTACATGATTCAATTTCATGCCGCGCTTGAAATGGCCCGAACAGATGCGGAAAAAGGCGATGCGGTCGCGGTGCTTCGGGTCCATGTTGGCCTGAATCTTGAACACAAAGCCTGACACCTTGCTTTCCGTCGGCAGGACCAGACGATCGACCGATTTCTGCACACGCGGCGGCGGCGCATATTCGGAGACGCCACGCAAAAGTTCCCGCACACCGAAATTATTGACCGCGCTACCGAAGAAAATCGGCGTCAGATGGCCTTCGCGGTAGGCCTGCATATCGAACGGCTTGCAAAGCGCACGGGCCATTTCGACATCGTAACGAAGCTTCTGAACTTCTTCGGGTTCAAGCAAGCTGTCGAGCTTGGGGTCATCAAGCCCCGAACAAACGATGCCGTTGTCGCTCACGCCGGTATTACGGGAGACCAGCACCAGACGGTCATGAATAAGGTCATAGACACCCTTGAAACTCCGGCCCATGCCAATGGGCCAACTGGCCGGGGTGACATCAAGCGCCAGCGCCTGCTCGACCTCGTCGATCAGATCAAAGGTATCGCGGCCTTCACGGTCAAGCTTGTTGACGAAGGTGCAGATCGGCATGTCGCGCAGGCGGCAGACTTCAAAAAGCTTGCGGGTCTGCGCCTCGATCCCCTTGGCGGCGTCGATCACCATGACGGCGCTGTCGACGGCGGTCAGCGTGCGGTAGGTGTCCTCGCTGAAGTCCTCATGGCCCGGGGTGTCGAGCAGGTTGAAGGTATGCCCGTCATAATCAAAGGTCATGACCGAAGCTGTCACCGAAATGCCGCGCTCCCGCTCCACCTTCATCCAGTCCGATCGGGCGCGCCGCGCGTCGCCCCGGGCCTTGACGGCACCGGCCAACTGAATGGCGCCTCCGAACAGCAGAAGCTTTTCGGTCAGGGTGGTTTTCCCTGCGTCCGGATGAGCAATAATGGCAAAGGTACGCCGCTGGGCGATCTCGGCCTCTAGTTTCGTCATGGTCATTTAAATTTCTATCTGAGTGCCAAGTTCGACCACGCGGTTGGTCGGAAGATTGAAGAAGTCCATGGCCGTCGCCGCGTTGCGTGACATCCAGGCAAACAGCGCCTCACGCCACATCATCATGCCGGGCCCGACTTTCGGAATAATGGTTTCCCGACTGAGGAAGAACGACGTATCCATCAAGCGGATGGGCAAGGCGCACTTCTCCCCAAGCGACAAGGCCGCCGGGACATCCGGATCATCCATAAAACCATAGTGGATGAGCACGCGATAGAAGCCTTTCCCAAGGTCGGTCACGTCAAGCCGCTGCTCGGCCGGTACATGGGCCACTTCCTCGACCTTGACGGTCAGCAGAAGATTGCGCTCATGCAGGATCTTGTTGTGCTTCATGTTATGGAGAAGCGCGTGCGGCACCCCCGCCGTCTGCCCGGTCATGAAGGCCGCCGTGCCCGAAACGCGGTTCACACGGGTCGAGAGCGAGCCGAGGAAGTCCTCAAGCGGCATGGCCTCATCCCGCAGCTTTGCACTGAGCAGGCTGCGGCCGCGCTTCCAGGTCGTCAGCATGACAAAGACAACCAGACCGATGGCCAGCGGGAACCAGCCGCCATGGGTGATCTTGGTGGCGTTGGCGCTGAACAACGAGATATCGACCGTCAGGAAGACAGCACCGAAGGCGGCGATCTTCCACGGGGCCCAACGCCAGCGCAACATCATCAGCGCCAGAATAAGCAAGGTGCTGACCAGCATGGTGCCGGTCACGGCAATGCCATAGGCTGCCGCAAGCTTGCTTGAGGTGCCGAAGCCGAGCACCAGACCGACGATGGAGATCAGCAGCAGCCAGTTGACGAAGGGGATGTAAATCTGCCCCATTTCCTTGCCGGAGGTATGGACAACCGTCAAACGCGGCAGGAAGCCAAGCTGAATGGCCTGCTTGGTCAGCGAATAGGCGCCGGTGATCACCGACTGCGACGCAATGACCGCCGACAGGGTCGCCAACACGACCATGGGCATCAGGCCCCATTCCGGTACCGAATAATAAAACGGATTCTCGATCGCCTCCGGATTGGTGAGCAAGACCGAGCCCTGCCCCATGTAATTCAACATCAGGGCCGGCAGCACGAGATAGAACCAGGCGAGGCGAATAGGGCTGCGGCCAAAATGGCCCATATCGGAATAAAGCGCCTCAGCCCCCGTCACGGCCAGCACGACAGCCCCGAGCGCGAGGAAAGCCATCCATTTATCCAGCACGAAGAAATGGAAGGCGTGATAGGGATTCAAAGCCCAGAGAATCTCAGGCGCCTTGATGATGTTCAGGATGCCAAGCAGCGCGAGGCTGGTGAACCACATGGCCATCACCGGACCGAACAAGGCCCCAATGAGGGCCGTCCCGTGCTTTTGCAGGATAAACAGGCCGATCAGAACGAACAGGGTGATCGGAATGACGAATTTGGAGAGCGACGGCGCCGCAAGCTCCAGCCCCTCGACGGCACTCAAGACCGAAATGGCCGGGGTGATCATGCTGTCGCCGTAAAACAGCCCGGCAGCAAAAATCCCCAGAATGCCAAACAGCGTCACCAGAATCGGGTTGCGGGTGCTGCGCTGCACCAGCGCCAGCAGCGCCAGACTGCCGCCCTCTCCGCGATTGTCGGCCCGCATGATGATGGTGACATATTTGTAGGACACAATGCCCATCAGCAGCCAGAAAATCAGCGAAATCACGCCAAGGATATGATCCTTGTCAGCGGTCAGCGGATGATGGCCTGAAAAGCATTCCTTAAGGGCATAAAGCGGACTCGTTCCGATATCACCGAAAACGACCCCAATTGCCCCAAGCGTGAGCGGCATAATGCCTGATTTTTTATGTTCTGTTACCGCATGCGGCATGACATCGGCTGCCTCGTTCCGTCCCCACACAAACGACTACGCGGTGAAGCTTATGCCAGATGGCACGCCAACACGCAAACCTGCTTTTAGAGATGGCTGCTAGACCGTCGGATGGGCGCGGATGAAGGCCTTGACATGGGGCGCGATGAATTTCCGCCATTTGCCGCCGTTGAAAATGCCGTAATGACCAACCTGGAGCTGTTCATAATGTTCTTTCTTGCTGGCCGGCAGGTTGACGCACAGATCAAGGGCCGCCCTGGTCTGACCGGCGCCGGAGATGTCATCAAGCTCCCCCTCCACCGTCAGAAGCGCGGTTTTGGTGATCGCGCCAAGGTCGACCTTGCGCCCGCGTGAGGTCATGATCCCGAGCGGGATATGATATTCAAGAAACACCTGACGAATGGTTTGCAGGTAAAATTCGGCCGGCATGTCCATCACCGAGCGATATTCCTCGTAAAACCGCCGACTCGCATCGGCGCTTTCTTCGTCACCCTCGACGAGATGCTGAAACATCCCGTAATGAGCATCCATATGACGGTCGAAATTCATCGCCATGAAGCCCGCGAGTTGCAAAAAGCCCGGATAAACCTCGCGCATGCAGCCTGCATTCGGGGCCGGGACTCGGGTGATGACATTCTGCACATACCAGTCAAGATGATGGGATACGGCGAATTTATTGACCTCGGTCGGATTGGAGCGGGTATCGATGGGACCACCCATGAGCGTCACCGACGCCGGGATGTTCGGGTTGTTGTCAGCCGCCATCAAGGCTGTCGCGGCGATTACCGGCACCGCCGGCTGACAGACCCCCATCACATGCGTGTTGGGCCCAAGAAATTCAATGAACTCAATGATATAATTGATGTAATCATCAAGGTCGAATGTCCCTTGCCAGAGCGGAATATTACGGGCGTCATGCCAGTCGGTGATATAAACTTCATGATCCGGCAACATTTCCCGCACCGTGCCTCGCAATAACGTTGCATAATGGCCCGAGAGCGGCGCTACGATCAAAAGCTTGGGATCGTTCAACCCCTCAGCTTCGCGTTTGAAGTGCTTGAGTTGGCCGAATGTTTTCTGAACAACGATCTCTTCAGAAATGGCAACGTCCTTGTCCCCGATCGTCACAGTATCAAAGCCAAATTTTGGCTTCCCGTAACGTCTTGTCACCTGTTCAAAGATATCAAGGCCCGCAACCATGGCCTTTGCGCCTGCGGTATAGGACATTGGGTTAAACGGATTGCTCAACCAGCGCTGGCTCATATCGGCGGCGATGCGCACCGGCGCAACAGCGGAATGTTGCAGCTCGTAAAGATGATAGAGCATTCTAGAAACCCTTAAAGGTGACCCTTGCACGCAGCCACCGAACATGTGCAGTATTTTGATGCAGCGCACAAAACAATCCTTGGAATAATGCAGCAGTTATCGCAAAATGCAAGTAAATCAACAGAATCAGAGCTTCACATCTCTGCCGCACGTGCGAAAACCCCCTTATTTCCAATAGTTAAAGCTTTCATCTGAGTATATTTTTGCAACAGTGCAGAAAGGTCAGATCATGACATCCGACTCTCTCCTCCTTGACGGCAAAACAGCGATCATTACCGGGTCAACCAGCGGCATTGGACTTGGTATCGCCCATGCCTTTGCCAAGGCTGGCGCCAATATCGTCATCAACGGATTTGGCGATGCCGACGCCATCGAAAAAATCCGCAGTTCGCTCGCCGCCGAACATGGTGTGCACGTGACCTACTCCGCCGCCAACATGCTGAAAGGCGACGAGATCATCGCCATGATTCGCGAGGCGGAGCAGACCTATGGCGCCGTCGACATCGTCGTCAACAATGCCGGCATCCAATATGTGGCCGCGATTGAGGATTTCCCCCCCGAAAAATGGGAAAGCATCATCGCCATCAATCTGTCGTCGAGCTTTTACACCTGCCATGCCGTATTAGCGGGCATGAAGAAGCGCAACTGGGGCCGGATCATCAATATCGCCTCGGCCCATGGCCTGGTGGCCTCCCCCTTCAAATCCGCCTATGTGGCGGCCAAGCATGGCGTGGTCGGCCTGACCAAAACGGTTGCCCTTGAGGTTGCCGAACAGAACATCACCGTCAATGCCATCTGCCCCGGCTATGTGAAAACACCACTGGTGGACGGCCAGGTCGCCGATCAGGCCAAAGTCCATAACATGACGCCCGAGCAGGTCATCCACGACATCATCCTGGATGCCCAGCCCTCGAAACGCTTCGTCAAGGTCGAGGAAATCGCCGATCTCGCCCTGTTCCTCTGTGGCGAGGGCGGCGCGTCCATCACCGGCAGCGCACTCTCCATGGACGGCGGCTGGACCGCACGCTAGACTTGATCAAGGAAGGGGCTTGATCATGACCTATAAAGTCAAGGGAACGCAAAACGACAAAAAACCACGCGATTACCGCCTGATCGGACTGATCGCGGGGGTGGTCATTGTGTTGATTGCCCTGCTGCTGATGCGCTGAAGGGATCGTGCGGCTTGGCCAAGCCAAGGGCTGAACATGGCAGCTAAGAAAGCCTGGATCCTGTAGCTACGCTCAGGATGACGATTTTATCTTATCGTGTCATGCGCGGGCATGACCCGCGTATCCATAGTTCAACCGGCATTGTGGCGGCGAGATGGATTGCCGGGTCAAGCCCGGCAATGACATATGAATGTGGGGACGAACTGGGAGGCTGTCGCGCTGCTCAGGATGACCGGTGCCGTTTATTCCATAGTGTCACGCGGGCTTGACCCACGTATCTATGGTTCAACCGGCATTGTAGCGGCAAGATGGATTGCCGGGTCGAGCCCGGCAATGACATATGGGTGTGAGGGCGGACCGGGACCTATCACTCTGCTCAGGACAAACGGTGGGGTTCATCCTACATTGTCATACGCGGGCTTGACCCGCGTATCCATGGTTCAACCGGCGCTGTGGTGGCGGGATGGATTGCCGGGTCTAGCCCGGCAATGACATTAGGATGTGGGGGGATAAGCCTATCCGCAAATGCTCCCTCGCCCAGCGGGTAGCGGCGAAGGGGGAGAGGTCTTGTGGTAGGGCTTTCTCGGCCAGACGTAAGCCCTCACTGCCGAAGCGGCTGCGGATGCTGTCGCGGGTCCAGGCCAGGCCTTGGGCGGCGCGGCGGGTGGCGAGGCCGCCCTCGGCCAGATGCGCGGCGTGGGCGTCGATGGCTTCGATCAGCTGGTCTATGCCCTGCCCGGTTGCCGAGGATAGCAGGATGACCGGTGGCGTCCAACCGTCGCCGCGGTCGTCGGCCAGGCTCACCGCGCCGCGCACGTCGGCACGGGCCCGCGTTGCGACCGAACCCATGTCGGCCTTGGTGACCACCGTGATGTCGGGAATTTCCATGATCCCCGCCTTCATGAACTGAAGGCTGTCGCCGGAGCCGGGCTGCACGCAGAAGACAATGCTGTCCGCCGCCTCGACCACATCGGTCTCGGACTGGCCGACGCCCACGGTTTCGATCACCACCAGATCATAGAGGGCGCGCATCAGAACCATAGCCGGCACCGTCAAGGCGGCCAGCCCACCCAAGCGGTCGCGGGCGGCCATGGAGCGCACAAAGACGCCCCTGTCCTCAGGATCCGTCGACAGGCGGATGCGATCGCCGAGAAGCGCCCCGCCCGACAGCCTGGAACTTGGATCAACGGCGATGATGGCCACGGTCCGCCCGGCCTTGCGCCAGGCGGAAATGAGCGCGTTCGTCAGTGAGGATTTGCCGACGCCCGGCGGACCGGTCAGGCCGAGCACGTGACCGCGCGGGGCCTTCCAGGCGCTGTCGAGGAGGGACGCCACATCGGCGTCATCCCCCCGGCCTTCGATGGCGGCGAGCGCCCGGGCGAGCGCCGCCTTGCCGTCAGCCGCACCGACCGCGATAGATGAAAGATCCAGCGCGGCCCCCATGCGGTCGGTTACTCCGTATCTTTGGCTTGCGCGACATTGGACCGGCGCAACGCCGCCTGAGCCGCCGCAAGACGGGCGATTGGCACACGATACGGCGAGCAGGAGACGTAATCGAGGTCGATGCGCTCGCAGAAGTCGATCGAGTCCGGATCGCCACCATGTTCGCCGCAGATGCCGACCTTGAGATCGGGGCGGGTCTTGCGGCCGCGTGTCGTGCCGATCTCTACCAACTCGCCAACGCCCGCCTGATCGAGCGACACGAACGGATCGCGTTCGAAAATCCCGGCGCGCAGATAGTCTTCGAGGAAGCGGCCGGAGTCGTCGCGGCTCAGCCCGAAGGTGGTCTGGGTCAGGTCATTGGTGCCGAAGCTGAAGAATTCGGCCTCTTCAGCGATGTCACCGGCCTGCAACGCGGCGCGCGGCAGTTCGATCATGGTGCCGATGAGGTAGGAGAGCTTATGGCCCTTTTCCTGGCACACGGCCTCGACCTCGGCGACCACACGGGCTTTCAGAATCGACAGCTCCTTTTTGGTCGCAACCAGCGGGATCATGATTTCCGGCACAACCGTTGCGCCTGATTTCTGGGACACCTCGACCGCGGCTTCGGCAATGGCGCGGGCCTGCATCTCGTATATCTCGGGGTACGAGATGCCGAGACGGCAGCCGCGATGGCCGAGCATGGGATTGAATTCGTGAAGCTCGCCAGCGCGTTTCCGCAGCGTCGCCACGTCGACGCCGATGTCCTTCGCGACTTCGGCGAATTCATGGTCTTCGCGCGGCAGGAATTCATGCAGCGGCGGATCGAGGAGACGCACCGTCACCGGCAGGCCATCCATGATTTCAAACAGATCGACAAAGTCCTTGCGCTGCATCGGCAGGATCTTGGCGAGCGCGGCACGGCGACCGGCTTCGTCTTCGGCCAGGATCATCTGGCGTACGGCGATGATGCGGTCGGTGTCAAAGAACATATGTTCGGTGCGGCAGAGGCCGATGCCTTCGGCCCCGAATTCCCGCGCTGTGCGAGCATCCAGCGGCGTTTCGGCGTTCGCGCGCACCTTGAGGCGGCGAGCGGCGTCGGCCCAGGCCATCAGGATGGCGAAATCACCGGCCAGTTCCGGCTGCACGGTCGGCACGGCGCCGATCATGACTTCGCCAGTGGAGCCATCAATGGTGATGACCTCGCCCTTTTTGACGGTGCGCCCACCGCAGGACATCTCGGCTTCTTTCATATTGATATAAAGCGTTCCCGCACCTGAGACGCAAGGACGACCCATGCCGCGTGCAACCACGGCGGCGTGGCTGGTCATGCCGCCGCGCGAGGTCAGAATGCCGCGCGCCGCATGCATGCCGTGAATATCTTCGGGGCTGGTTTCGATACGAACGAGGATTACGCCTTTGCCCTCTTGGGCGAGCTTTTCGGCTTCATCCGAGTCAAAAACGACGATGCCCGACGCGGCACCCGGCGAGGCCGGAAGGCCCTTGGTCAGCACATCGCGCGGCGCGTCCGGATCAAGCGTCGGATGCAGCAACTGATCGAGCGCCGCCGGATCAACCCGCAGCAGCGCTTCATTCTGGGTGATGACGCCATCGGCGGCCATATCGACGGCGATCTTGAGCGCGGCCTTGGCGGTGCGCTTGCCCGAACGGGTCTGCAGCACCCAGAGCTTGCTCTTTTGCACCGTGAACTCGATATCCTGCATATCGCGGTAATGGGCTTCGAGCTTACGGAAGACGTCGGCGAGCTGGCCGAACACCTCCGGCATGACCTCTTCCATGGACGGCTTGTCGGAGCCTGCGGCGAGGCGCGCGACGGTGGTCAGGTTCTGCGGCGTGCGGATGCCCGCCACCACGTCCTCGCCCTGCGCATTCACAAGATATTCGCCGTAAAAGGCGTTCTCGCCGGTGGACGGATCACGGGTGAAGGCGACACCGGTGGCGCTGTCATCACCCATGTTGCCGAACACCATGGCCTGAACGCTGACGGCCGTGCCCCAGTCTTCGGGGATGTTATGCAGCCGACGATAGACCTTGGCGCGGTCCACCTGCCACGAGCTGAACACCGCGCCGATGGCGCCCCAAAGCTGTTCGTTCACATCCTGCGGGAACGGGCGGCCGAGTTCTTCTTCGGCCTTCTGCTTGAAGAGACCGGCAATGATCTTCCAATCTTCCGCCGCGAGTTCGGTGTCGAGAACGACGCCTTTTTCGTTTTTATGCTCTTCAAGGATTTCCTCGAACAGATAGTGATCGACGCCGAGCACCACGTCCGAATACATCTGGATGAAGCGGCGATAGCTGTCATAGGCGAAACGGTCATCGCCGCTTTGCGCCGCAAGCCCCTTCACCGTCACGTCATTGAGGCCGAGGTTCAGCACGGTATCCATCATGCCGGGCATGGAGACGCGAGCACCGGAGCGCACCGACACCAGCAGCGGATTGGACGCGTCGCCGAATTTGGCGCCGACGATCTGTTCCACATGATGAACGCCAGCCTCGACCTGCGCCGTCAGCTCGGCCGGGTATTTGCAGCCGTTCTGGTAGAAATAGGTGCAGACTTCGGTGGTGATCGAAAGCCCGGGCGGCACCGGCAAACCAAGGTTCGCCATCTCGGCGAGGTTCGCACCCTTGCCGCCAAGAAGATTGCGCATATCGGCCCGGCCTTCTGCCTTGCCATCTCCGAACGTGTAGACCCACTTGCTCATGACATTTCCTTGTCTGCGCTGAACGTTTCTTAGTCTTGTCATTCCCGCGAAAGCGGGGATCCAGTGCGGAATTAACCATGGATTCCCGCTTTCGCGGGAATGACAGCAATACTCAGCCTTCAATCTTTGAAAAATCCGCGACCGCACTCAGGGTCGCGCGGAATTCCGAAAGCAAATTCAGGCGGTTTTCACGTAATCCTACATCAGGATCGTTAACGGTCACTTGATCGAAGAAGGCGTCAATGGGGCCGCGCAAGGTGGCCACCGCGCTCATGGCGTCGATCCAGCGTTCATCGGCGACGGCGGCGTCCACATCCTTGCGGACGATGACGAGACGGTCATGCAGGGCCTGTTCCTCGGGCTTCGCCAGACGGGCAGCGTCGACGCCGCCAGCATAGGCCTTGCCGTCCTTCTTTTCCTCGATCCTGACGATATTGGACCCGCGACGATAAGCCGCCAGAAGATTGGCCCCGTCTTCGGTGCCGAGCATCTGTTGCAAGGCCTCGGCACGGGTTTTCAGGCGCAGCATGTCGTCTTCATGGCCAAGGGCAAAGACCGCCGACACATAGTCATGGCGGATCCCCTGATCACGGAGATAGGCTTTCAGGCGGTCAGTGAAGAAATCGACCAGCTCATTGCCCGCGAACGCCTGAGCGCCATGCAGCGCGGCGGCCTTGGCAAAAAGCTTGTTGAGCGGTAGGCGAAGGCCGTTTTCAATGATGATCCGGAGCACGCCCAAAGCCGCACGACGGAGCGCGAACGGGTCTTTGGAGCCGGTGGGCTTTTCGTCAATGCTGAAGAACCCAACAAGGATATCGATCTTGTCGGCGAGGGCCACGGCGACTGAGACCGGTGCAGTCGGGCAGCGGTCGTTCGGGCCCTGCGGGGCGTAATGGTCGGCGATGGCTTCGGCTATGGCGGCGCTTTGCCCTTCGTGGAGCGCCAAGTAGCGGCCCATGATGCCCTGCACTTCGGGGAATTCGCCGACGATGCCGGAGACGAGATCGGCTTTCGCGAGTTTCGCCGCACGTTCGGCCGCGTCCACGTCCGCCCCGACCATGGGGGCTATGAACTGGGCCAGCGCGGCGACGCGTTTCACCTTGTCGCCGACCGAGCCGAGCTTTGCATGGAAGACAATGCCGTCAAGGGCAGGCAGGCGTTCGGCCAGGGTGATCTTGAGATCGTGATCCCAGAAGAATTTGGCGTCGGCCAGACGGGCGCGCAGCACGCGTTCGTTGCCCGCGATGATGGCTTTGCCGCCATCGGACGCGGCCATGTTGGCGACGGTGATGAAATGCGGGGCGAGCTTGCCGGTCTGCGGGTTGCGCAGTGAGAAATATTTCTGATTTATCCGCATGGTTGCGGTCAGGACTTCACCTGGCACTTCAAGAAAAGCCGGATCGAAATCGCCCATCAGCACCACAGGCCATTCGACGAGACCGGCCACTTCGGCGAGGAGGCCCTTGTCTTCGATCAGTTCAACCCCGGCGTCTACTGCGGCCTTGCTGGCGTCGGCGTGAATCTTCGCCTGACGTTCGGTACTGTCGAGGATGACGTGATGCGCGCGCAGTTTGGTTTCGTAATCGGCGAAATTACTGACCGTGAAGGCTTCACCGGCCAGAAAACGATGACCACGGGTTTCATTGCTGGCCATTATGCCGTCGATGGCGGCCGGGACGATCTTGCCGTCAAGCAGGCAGAGGATGCTTTTCAACGGCCGCACCCAACGGAGCGAGCCCACGCCCCAGCGTTGCGATTTCGGCCAGGGGAAGGACTGGATGACCTCGGGCACGAAAACCGCAATCACGTCTGATACTGCGCCGCCCTTTTTCTCGATCACCGCGAACAGGATCTGGCCCTTGTCGGTGTCGCGGGTTTCAAGCTGCTCGCGGCTGAGGCCGGTTGAACGCAGGAAACCGTCTATGGCGGCGGGGGGAGCGTCGGCGCGGGGGCCTTTGCGTTCTTCGCGGACGTCGGGCTGGGTCGTCGGCAGGCCATCGATCACCAGGGTGAGACGGCGCGGGGTGACGAATGCGTCCGCGCGGGTCCAGGCGAGCCCGGCGGCCTTCAGCTTGTCGGTGACGAGGCGCTTCAGATCATCCGCCGCCTGCGCCTGCATGCGGGCGGGGATTTCCTCGGAAAACAGTTCTAGAAGCAGTTCAGCCATTACGATGCCCCACGCATACTATTGTCATGCCCATACCGTTTTTTGTCATTCCC
Organism: Govania unica; assembly: GCF_027920805.1. Lineage (GTDB taxonomy): Bacteria > Pseudomonadota > Alphaproteobacteria > Sphingomonadales > Govanellaceae > Govanella > Govanella unica. Next base: position 459,604 of record NZ_JANWOI010000003.1, on the reverse strand, counting down.
GCGAAAGCGGGAATCCATGGTTACCGCCGGTCTGGATTCCCGCTTTCGCGGGAATGACAAGAAGGGGTGCTGGGACGACAAGAAAGGGGGCGAGGATGACGATAAAAGGGTGCGGGAAGAATATGATGAGGTCTGGCGATCATGGCTCATGCTCCAAGCTCCGCTTCGCGGGCGACCCAGGCTTCGCAGCAGCCTTTGGCGAGGGTGCGGACGCGGCCGATATAGGCGGCGCGTTCGGTGACCGAGATTACCCCGCGCGCGTCCAGAAGGTTGAAGCTGTGGCTCGCTTTCATGCATTGATCGTAGGCAGGCAAAGGCAGGTTCTTGGCGAGCAACGCCGCGCATTCCATCTCGGCATCGCGGAAATGCTGGAACAGGATGTCGGTATTGGCATGCTCGAAATTATAGGCCGAGAATTCGCGCTCGTTTTCGAGATAGACCTCGCCGTAGGTGACGCCATCATTGTTCCATTTGAGGTCATAGACATTCTCGACCCCCTGCACATACATGGCGAGGCGTTCGAGACCATAGGTGATCTCGCCCGCGACGGGGTTGCAGTCGATGCCGCCGACCTGCTGGAAATAGGTGAACTGGGTCACTTCCATGCCGTCGCACCAGACCTCCCAGCCAAGGCCCCAGGCGCCGAGGGTCGGACTTTCCCAGTCATCCTCCACAAAGCGGATGTCATGCATCGCAAGATCAATGCCGATGGCCTTGAGGCTGCCGAGATAGAGATCCTGAATATCGGCCGGTGACGGCTTCAGGATGACCTGGAACTGGTAATAATGCTGGAGCCGGTTGGGGTTTTCGCCATAGCGGCCATCCTTCGGACGGCGCGACGGCTGGACATAAGCGGCTTTCCAGGGCTTCGGCCCAAGAGCGCGCAGCGTGGTCGCCGGATGGAAGGTCCCTGCCCCGACCTCCATGTCATAGGGTTGCAGCAGGAGACAACCCTTTTCAGACCAATAGGTTTGCAACCGCAATATGAGGTCCTGAAAAGATGGCGCTGGTCCCATGCCTCGGTATTACCCTATTGATAGCCGTGGAATTTCGCGGCGAAGGTACCCGCCGACCCGCAGCCGGTCAAGGGTTCTGGGTGACTTTCTGGTCTGAAGCCGTGATGAAGGCAAAGCTCTGGATCGCCACGCGGCTTGCGCCGCTCGCGATGACGGTTAAGACTTGCGGTTACGGTTAGAAGTTCAGCGGCGCTCCGGTGCGGAGGGCGGCTTCGGCTTCTGGGGTGTAGCGGCCGTTGTCTTCGTGGAGCACCAGGCCGGGGTGGAGGGTCATTGCGCCTTTGCCGCCTTTGCGGGCGCGGACGATCACGCGGCGGGCTGCTGTGCCGGTTTTGGGCCAGAGGGGATATACAATGATGTCACCGGCGCGGCCGTCGAGGCCGGCCAGAAGATCCGGCAGGCGGTCAGCGCGCTGGATCACATGGAGCCAGCCGAGCGGCTTGAGGAACTTGAGGCTGAGCGCCACCCATTCGCGCAAGCCGAGATGGCTTTCCATATGCGCCCTGGCCTTCTGGGCGTTGGGCGGCGGGCTTGCGAGCGCCTCATCAAGATAGGGCGGGTTCGTCACCACATGATCGAAGGCGTTGCGCGGCAGGTCGCGTGGGGCCTTCGCAAGGTCGCCCTCGATGATCGTCACCCGGTCGCCGAGACCGTTCCGGGTGGCGTTCTCGCTGGCGATGGCGAAAAGCTCGGGCTGGAGTTCGAGGCCGGTGACGGTGACGGATTTGAGCCGCTCGGCCAGGCAGAGGGCGATGGCCCCGCTGCCGCAGCCAATGTCAAGAATGCGGTCGCCCGCCCGGGCCGGAACCGTGGCGGCCAGAAGCACACTGTCCCCGCCGATGCGGTAACCATCATCGGGCTGATTAAGCCGCAGCCGCCCGCCGAGAAATTCATCGTCGGTCAGAACCATGGGCTGTCCTCGCCCTCATAGAGTGCATCGCCGAATCCGGCGCTCCGAATCAGGCGACGCGCCCGATCTTCATCTTCATCCGCCACCACAATGCGTTGCGGGAAGACACCAATCATGCCTTCGACCGCGCTCATATGACTGTCGAAGCGGAAAATCACGATGCCCTCCCCCTCCAAAAGCGCCGTGAGACGGGAAATCAGCACCCAATTCGTGGTTCGAACCACTTCCTTCACGTTTGTTCCTCCAGCCTCAAATTTACCATCCTTGACCCATCATGAACCACACCCCTATTCTGGCGGCAATTTTATGACCATCAGGACAAATACCGTGGGTGTCGTTTTACCATTTGAAGAAGAAAAAAAACCAGATAGCAGCAAAGGACAAGATGCCTTTGCGCGCCTGACCGCTTTGGTCGATGGCGATCTTGCCCGCGTTAATGATTGCATTATCCGTCGCATGGAAAGCCCGGTGGCGCTGATACCTCAGCTTGCCGGACATTTGATCGCTTCGGGCGGCAAGCGCTTGCGGCCCATGCTGACGCTCGCCGCCGCCCGGCTGTGCAATTATGACGGCGACCGCCATGTGCAGCTTGCGGCCTGTGTGGAGTTCATTCATACGGCCACCCTGCTGCATGATGACGTGATCGACGAATCCGCGCTCCGTCGCGGCGCCGATACCGCCAACACCATCTGGGGCAACAAGGCGAGCGTGCTGGTCGGCGACTTCCTATTTAGTCGTTCATTCGAGCTGATGGTTGAGGATGGGTCGCTCAAGGTGCTTAAGATCCTGTCCCGCGCCTCGGCCGTCATTGCCGAAGGCGAGGTGTTGCAACTGTCGACCGCCAATGACACCGGCACCACCGAAGACCAGTATCTTGAGGTCATCAGCGCCAAGACCGCGGCCCTGTTCGCCGCCGCCTGCCGCATCGGCCCGATTGTCGCCGAACGCCCCGTGGCCGAGGAAAAGGCGCTTGAGAGCTATGGCAAGAATCTGGGCATCGCTTTTCAGCTGATCGACGATCTGCTGGACTATTCGGCGAAGCAGGCGACCCTTGGCAAGACCGTCGGCGACGATTTCCGCGAAGGCAAGATCACCCTCCCCATCGTGCTCGCCTACCGGCGCGGCAGTGAGGAAGAACGCGTGTTCTGGCGGCGGACGCTTGAGGAACTTGATCAGGCCCCCGGCGACCTTGAACATGCCATCGAGCTTCTGACCCGGCATAACGCCCTCAGCGACACCATAGACCGGGCCCGTTACTATGGCACCATGGCCCGCGACGCCCTGGCGCTGTTCCCGGAAACCGAGCTGAAAAAATCTTTAATCGCGATCGTCGATTTCTGTATTGAACGTGCCTATTGATAACGCTATAAGATCGCCAAGTTTGACGCAGTCCACAAAATCTTGAGGATTGTTCCAGGTGTCGGGGAGTAGCGCAGCCTGGTAGCGCACTACGTTCGGGACGTAGGGGTCGCTGGTTCGAATCCAGTCTCCCCGACCACTTTTAAAAGCCAAACATCAGAAAACTGAAAAATCAGCTATCCTTTAAGGATAGCTGATCCGCTGCGGGTGTGGTTTCACACCGATCAGTCGGGCGCGACTCGGTCACGGGCTTATCCTTGCCGCGACGCTCACGCAGGACGTTGCTGTCTTTGTGACGCCGCCGGTCAGGACCGCGAAAGCTTGTGGTAATCACAAATTCCCTCTCCTTCTCCAAGGTCGACTTCAGAACCCGCTCAATACCCTTGAGGGACAGAGGCTTGGTCAGGAATTCCGAGGATCCTGCATCGCGCGCCGCACAGACGTCCTGGATTGTGGCGCCATTGGCCATCATGATGACCGGCACCAGCGGATAGGGAGAAAAATTAGGGTCGCGCAACTTCTTGAGAAGGGCTGCTCCGCCATCCGGCTTCACATGCAGATCGACGAAAATAACACCGGGCGTGATATGCGCGAGCAAAGCCAGAGCGTCGCTCGCATCAAGGCAGTGAACGACAGATACGATTCCCGCCTGCTTGAGGAAAGTCTTGGTAATTCTGGCAAAGTGCTGATTTTCATCGATTAGCAGAACCATATAGTGTTGGGGATTCGATGACCAAGATGTCATAATTTCAGTCAAATCCTGTCATCAGGTTTTAGTTTCAGTCGTAATCACCGCAGCTTTAAACCAAGATGATTTTCCAATCGTTAACAATTCCTAACCTGTAGAATTCTTTTACGACGCGAACTTGTTCAGCCTGCGTAAATGTCAATCGCTGCAAAATTGTTGTACATTTCGACCACCACCATGGTCCCGCCACTGCAGAGACATTCAACTCGCTTTTCAAGGAGATGAACCAATGAAACGTCCAAATCTATTTGTGGCTTCTCTGGCCTTCTCTCTTGCCGTGGGCACCTTTTCAGCTGCCGCCTTTGCAGCGCCGCCCAAAACCGCTCCGGATGCCGCAGACCCAACGGTCGGCGCACCAGGCCCGGACTGCCTTGAGCTGCAAATGATCGACCACACGCAAATCCTCGATGACTATACGATCCTGTTCCATATGAAGGGCAAAACGACCTATATCAGCAAATTGCCCTATCGCTGCAACGGGTTGAAGTTCGAGGATGGCTTTGCCTATACGACCTCGATCAACAAGATCTGCGGCAATGTCGACGTTATCAAGGTTCTCCGGCGCGGCAGCAGCTGCGCGCTTGGCCCCTTCAGACAGTATATCGCGCCAGCCAAGGGCATGAAGGACGGCGCGGCAAAGATGTAAGAGACGCCCTCAAGCTCAGGGACGACCGCGAATCGGTCTCCTGAAAATTCACAGATCGTCTGACATTTCAGAATGGCGCCCGTCACAAACGGGCGCCGTTCTGCGTTTTACACCTGTATTCAGCCACAAACATGTCACAAATTTACCACTTTCGCGTGGTCTAAAGAGAATGGACAATTTATCGGGCTGTATTCCGTAAAATTATCTGCTTGCTTAATCAAACATTCATCTGACTTGAGTATTTTGATTACAAAGAACAATTAGCTTGGGAACGCTATCATGATTAAAAATTGGTTCAAAAAACCTCCGTCTGATGCTTCACGCACTGAAGCAGAACTCTTTGACAACACCCCTGTGTTTCCTGTGCAACAGGGCGAACGTACCTCTTATGTCAATCGCTGCAGTTTTGATGATCTCGGCTCGGCCGAAGCCATTATTAATGCCGCGCGTTCGGTGAACTGAAAAAAACATATGACAGTCTCAATCACGCGGATGGCCCGGGTCGGGCACCGCAGTACAGAAAATTTCTATAGTGTAAAATGAAAAAGCCGTTCAATTTGAACGGCTTTTTTTATTGGGCGGGACTTGAAGCGCCTCGCCTCAGGTGAATTTGTTGGTCCGTGGGAAGCCCTGCGGCGGCAGACGTCCGGCACTGGCCCGGGCTCCGGTCCAAAGGCCGAGATCGGTTTCCGTGCGGGTGCGTTCGCCGGATTTCCAGCTCAGCCCCTCGGCCTTGGTGAAGAGCTTCACGTCGGCCAGGCCACCATCCTTGTATTTTTGCAGCGTCACACCGCGCCCGCGCGTCATTTCAGGGATATCCGCCAGCGGGAACACCAGAAGCTTGCGGTTGTCGCCGATGATGGCAATGGTATCGCCCTCGACCGTCAGGCAATATTGCGCCCTGGCCTTGTCATCGAGGTTCATGACCTGCTTGCCATTGCGGGTCTGGGCCAGCACCTTGTCAGCCTCGATCTGGAAGCCTTTGCCGTCCGTGGCCACGAGCAGAAGCTTGACCCCCGGCTTATAGACAAAGAGCGCCACGATATCCTCGTCATTGCCAAGGTCGATCATGAGCCGCACCGGTTCCCCGGCCCCGCGCCCGCCCGGCAGCTTGTCGCAACCAAGGGTATAGAAGCGGCCGTTCGACGCGAACAGCAACAGCTTGTCGGTGGTTTGCGCATGGATCGCATAGCGGCCGGCGTCGCCTTCCTTGTATTTGACGTCTTCGCCTGCAGCCACATGTCCCTTCAGGGCGCGGATCCAGCCTTTTTCCGAACAGACCACGGTGATCGGCTCGCGCTCGATCATGGCTTCGAGCGGGATGATGTCGGCGATCGGGGCTTCGGCGAAGTCCGAGCGGCGTTTGCCGAGGGCGGTCTTGGTGCCGAACTTGTCCTTGATAGCCTTCAGTTCGGTGGAGACGCGATCCCATTGCAGGCCGCTGTCGCCCATCAGCGCTTCAAGCGCGCCCTTTTCGGCCATGAGCCCGTCATGCTCGCGACGGATTTCCATTTCTTCAAGCCGCCGCAAGGCGCGGAGCCGCATGTTGAGGATCGACTCGGCCTGAAGGTCGGTGAGCGTGAACTTCTCCATCAGGGTGACTTTAGGCTCGTCCTCCTCGCGGATGATGCGGATCACCTCGTCGAGATTGAGATAGCCGATGAGATAGCCGCCGAGAACTTCAAGGCGATGTTCGATCTTGCCCAGACGATGGCGGGTGCGGCGCTGCAACACCTCGATACGATGCTCAAGGAAAGCCCAGAGCGCATCCCTGAGCGACATCACACGCGGACGGCGGTTTTTGTCGAGCACGTTCAGATTGAGCGAAATCTTGACTTCAAGCTCGGTCAGCCGATAGAGGCTTTCCATCAGCATGGCCGGATCCACCGTACGGGCGCGCGGTTCGAGCACAAGCCGCACATCGGCGGTCGACTCATCGCGCACGTCCTGAAGGATCGGCAATTTCTTGTCCGAGATCAGGTCGGCGATCTTCTCGACCAGCTTGGACTTCTGCACCTGATAGGGAATTTCGGTGACGACGATCAGGTAGGTGCCACGGCCGGTGTCCTCAATCTCCCAACGGGCGCGCAGGCGGAAGCTGCCGCGGCCGGTCGCATAGGACTGCTCCATGGAGGCGCGGGACTCGACAATGGTGCCGCCGGTGGGGAAATCCGGGCCCGGAATGCGGTTCACGAGCTGGGCCGTGGTCGCATCCGGATGCCGGATCAGATAGAGAAGCCCGTCGCACAGTTCCGACACGTTATGGGGTGGAATGCTGGTGGCCATGCCGACGGCAATGCCGGTGGCGCCGTTCGCCAGAAGATTCGGGAACCCGGCGGGCAGGATATCCGGCTCTTCCTCTTCCCCGTCGTAGGTTTTGTGGAAATCGACCGCGTCTTCGTCCAGGCCGTCGAGCAGCGTCATGGCCACGTCGGTCAGGCGCGCTTCGGTGTATCGCATGGCGGCCGCGTTATCGCCGTCGATGTTGCCGAAATTGCCCTGTCCGTCCACCAGCGGATAGCGCACGGCGAAATCCTGAGCCAGACGGACCATGGCGTCATAGACCGACTGATCGCCATGGGGATGGTATTTACCAATGACGTCGCCGACCACGCGGGCGCATTTCTTGAAGCCCGTGGCCGGATCGAGTTTGAGCTGACGCATGGCGAACAGCAACCGGCGATGCACCGGTTTCAGGCCGTCCCGCACGTCGGGCAGCGACCGGGCCATGATGGTCGACAGCGCATAAGACAGATAGCGCTGGCTGAGGGCCTGGCCCAGTTCGGCATCAATAATCTGTTCGGCAGGTACGGTCATATAAAACTCAAGAATTTCGTGGTTTCGCGGGGACAGCCCCAAGATATGGTGTCAGTTTATATCCCGCTTGGCCAGGCTCGCAACATATTCAGTCAAACGCAGCCGGGCGGCAGGCATGACACGGCCATGGGGGCTAAGCAAACAGCGGTTGATGAAAAACCCCGCGAGCGCCAGGCCGTCGGTGATGTCGTCAAGTTTTGGCGCCGTGGCCCCCGGTTCCAGCAGGAAGTCCGGCAGGCGCAACAGCCGCTCCCGGTAAGGCTGGCCGGCATCCCGCGACACCGCGCGGCCGCTTTTCGGGGAGACATAACAGAGATCGTCCACCTGCCCGGTAGACGCGCATTCGCTGAGGTCAAGCCCGAAGCCGAGATCGCGGAGCAGACCAAGTTCAAAGCGCACAACGCCGCTGCCCCACATGAGACGTGCCTCCGCACCCTCCCCGCTCGCATCCAGGAGATCGATGACCGCGGCGAGGCCATCATGGACCGGGCGATGCGGCTCGCGCTCCGGCAGACAGGTCGTGGCGAGCGCAAGGCAGGAGACCAGCGCCGCCAAGGGTCCGGGCTCGCGGGCGATGGCCAGACTATGCGCGGTTTTCAATTCCGATGTGATGGTGCCGAGCTGAGTTTCGATGCGGGCGCGCCAGGTGACTTCGAGCCGATTGCCAGGCTGCAAGGCCCCGCGCTGACGCCGCGACTGACCGCCCTTGACGATGCCATGGAGACGGCCATGGGCGGCCGTCAGCAGCTCAAGCCGCAGGTCATACTCACCAAAAGGCTGGCCGCCGAGGACGATGCCGCTGTCAGTCCAGTCCATAGAGGGTCCTGCTTATCATGTCCGCCTTGCCGCCCAACCTTATAGTGTCATTCCTGCGAAGCGGGAAGCCGTGGTTGGCGTGGGTCTGGATCCCCGCGTTCGCGGGGATGACAGGATATGGAGGGGCCGGGATGACACTGATCTGCTGACGCGAGGAGTCGCCTAACCCCATGGTGTCATCCTCGCGTATGCGGGGATCCAGACCGGCGGCAACCATGGATTCCCGCTTTCGCGGGAATGACACTAAAGGATAGGTGAGACTAGACGACGATCAAGGCTTACTCCACGTAATCCAGGCCGAGGTTACGGTAGCGTTCGCGGTCATCGCCCCAGTTTTCGCGGACTTTGACGAAAATGAACAGATGCACCCGGCGTTCCAGGATACCTTCGAGGTCTTCGCGGGCGCGTTGGCCGATTTTCTTCAGTTGCTGGCCGCTTTTGCCGATGACGATGGCTTTTTGGCTTTCGCGCTCGATGAAAATGACCTGGGCGATGCGGACGCTGCCGTCTTTTTTCTCTTCCCAGGACTCGGTTTCTACGGTGGCGGCATAGGGCAGCTCGTCATGGAGCACGCCATAGAGCTTTTCACGGGTGATTTCCGCCGCCAGCACGCGTTCGGTGATGTCGGTCAGCTGGTCTTCCGGGTAATGCCAGGGGCCTTCCGGGAGCCGCGCCGAGACATGGGCCAGGAGATCGTCCACGCCGTCGCCGGTCAGGGCCGAAATCATGAAGACGTCGCTGAAGACGCCGCTTTCGTTCAATTCGGCAGCAAGTCCCAGAAGCTTTTCGCGATGCAGGCCATCAATCTTGTTGAGGGCGAGGATGACCTTGCGGTTGGCAGCCTTGAACTGCTCGATGATGCGGCGGGTGTCTTCGTCGATTTTCCGGGCGGCGTCGACCATGAGCACGATCTGATCCGCGTCCTCGGCCCCTTCCCAGGCGGCGGCGACCATGGCGCGATCAAGACGGCGGCGCGGCTTGAAAATGCCCGGGGTATCCACGAACACGATCTGCGACCGGCCTTCGATGACGATGCCAAGCGTGCGGGTGCGGGTGGTCTGCACCTTGGCGCTGACAATGGCGAGCTTCGAGCCCGACAGACGGTTGAGCAGCGTGGATTTCCCGGCGTTCGGAGCGCCGACAATAGCCACGAAACCGCAGCGCATCATGTCGCCACTTGCAGGATCAGTCATTCTGTACCTTTTTCAGTCTGAACTTTTTTCAAAAGTATATCGGCGGCCAACATTTCGGCCGCCCGTTTCGATGGTCCGCTTCCCGCGACCGGCGGATGACCGCGCACTTCCACTTCAACAGTGAAGGACGGGGCATGATCTGGCCCCTCGCGCGCGGTTTCCCGATAACTCGGGGTCGGATAGCCCTTGCCCTGCGCCCATTCCTGAAGCGCCGATTTAGCATCCCGCATGCCACGCGTGCGGTCGTTCAACAAACTGGCCCAGGCGCGTTCGATAAAGTTCCCGGCAGCCTCAAGACCGCTGTCAAGATAAAGCGCGCCGATCACCGCCTCGCAGGCATCGGCCAGAATAGCCGGTTTGCTCCGCCCGCCATCATCCTCGGCACTTTTGGCGAGACGGATATAGGGCACGAGCCCAATCGTCTGCGCCACTTCGGCCAGAGCCTCCTGCCGCACCAGATCGGCAAGTTGCCGGGCCAGAACGCCTTCTTTAACGGTCGGAGAGCGCGTGTAGAGCAGATCCGCGATGATCAGGCCAAGCACCCGGTCACCGAGAAACTCCAGCCGCTGATAGTTCACTCCGCCCGCCATGGAGGGATGAGTGAGCGCCTCCGTCAGCAGAGACAGATCCTCGAACCGATGTCCGAGGATCGAGTATAGACCATCCAGATCGTCCAGGCTGCTCATGATGTCAGTAAATCGGCTTGAAGAAGCGGGAGAAGCGCATGGAGGGCAGCCATTTCCAGAATTCCCACAAGCGCGCGCCGCCATCGGTTGAGAAGGTGATGATTTCCGCCTTGCCCAGCAGGTTTTCCGCCGGGACGAAGCCGACCCCGATCGACATCGGCAAGCGGCTGTCGGCGGAATTGTCGCGGTTGTCACCCATGGCGAAATAATAGCCTTTCGGCACTTCGAACACTGGCGTGTTGTCGGCATCGGTCGGGCCGTAGAGATCAAGGGTGTTATAGCTGACGCCGTTCGGCAGGGTCTCGCGATACTGGATCGCGCGATGCACCGTCAGGTTGGGGTCGTCGGCGACGAAGTCAGTCACCCGCTCACGCTTGACCGGCTGATCATTGAGGAACAGCACGCCGTCGCGCATCTGAACGCGGTCGCCCGGCAGGCCGACAATGCGCTTGATATAGTCGGTGCTGTTGTCGCGCGGCAGCTTGAACACCACCACGTCGCCACGTTTCACCGGCTTTTCAAAGATGCGGCCATCGAAAATGGGCGGGCTGAAGGGCAGCGAATGGCGGCTGTAGCCATAGGCGAATTTGGAGACGAACAGATAATCGCCCACAAGCAAGGTCGGCACCATGGACTCGGACGGGATGTTGAAGGGCTGATAGACAAAGCTGCGGAAGACTATCGCAATGAGCAGCGCAAACCCAATGGTCCTGAGCGTTTCTCCGAGCGATCCCTCTACCTTCTTCTCCATTACGTCGGCCTTTTCCATTCGCTTTTGCTTTCCTAAAGCCTGATTTGGGCCATCAAGCCTATTCCGGTCCATGCTGTCAAGTCTTGGCGGGGGTGGCCACCTGATGGATTGCCGGGTCAAGCCCGGCAATGACAATTAGGAGGGGTGACAACCTTTATAGTGTCATGCCCGGGCTTGACCCGGGCATCCATGGGAACTTGCAGGATCTTCATTCATCCGGGCTCCGGGAGGTGATCATGACCTGGGCCTGGGCGTAGGGGTATTCATCGGTGATGGTGAGGTGAATTTCCACCAGCTGGCCATCTGGGGTCAGGGCCTTGAGGCGGTCGAGGGCGCCGCCGGTCAGGACCATGGTCGGCTTGCCGCTCGGGTCGTTGACGACGCCGAGATCGCGCCAGAACACGCCCTTTTTGAAGCCGGTGCCGAGCGCTTTCGAACAGGCTTCCTTGGCGGCGAAACGTTTGGCGTAACTGGCTGTGCGGCCTGCCCGGCCTTCGGATTTCGCCACCTCGACGGGGGTGAAAATGCGCTTGATGAAGCGTTCGCCGCGTCGTTCAAGCGATTGCTCGATACGGCGGATGTCGACGATATCGCTGCCGAGCCCCAGAATACGCATGATCTGCTCAGGCCTTGCGGTGATGTTCGAGGCTGTGGCCTCGTCCCTGATCCATCAGGCTGCGCATATGACGGATGGCGCCTTCGAGGCCGTCGAAAATAGCCTCCCCGATCAGGAAATGGCCGATATTGAGTTCGACGATCTGCGGGATGCGGGCAATCTCCATCACGTTTTCATAGGAGAGGCCATGACCGGCATGAACTTCGAGACCGAGACCTTCGGCTTGCAGCGCTGCCTGTTCGAGACGGCGCAGCTCGTGACTGCGCTCAGAACCCTGGGCCGAACAATAGCTGCCGGTGTGGAGTTCGACCTGATCGACGAACAGCGCCTTTGACGCCTCGATCTGCAGATGGTCGGGATCGACAAAAAGCGTGACCAGGATATCGGCTGATTTCAAGGCATTGACGAAAGGCTCAAGAACCGAGAAGCCGCCCGCCACGTCAAGACCGCCTTCGGTCGTCAGTTCCTCGCGCTTTTCGGGCACGATGCAGGCCGCGTGGGGCCGGTGACGCAGGGCGATTTCCAGCATTTCCGCCGTGGCCGCCATCTCAAGATTGAGCGGCAGATCTATTTCGCGGCTGAGGCGGGCGATGTCATGGTCGGAAATATGCCGGCGGTCTTCACGAAGATGCGCGGTGATGCCGTCCGCGCCGGCCCGGGCGGCTACCACCGCTGCCCGCACCGGATCTGGATGATGACCGCCGCGCGCGTTGCGGATGGTGGCCACATGGTCGATGTTCACCCCGAGACGGAGAGCCCGCGTTATACGATCGGTCATGCTCACTTCTCCTTCGTCGCCGTACCGGCCTTCATGCGATGCATCAATTCAAGTGCGCGGCGGAGCCGCCGTTCTGTGCGCTGATTTTTATACCGCTTGATGACGGTATAAAGCGGCCAATAGGTTAATGACCATACCATAATCACAAGCGGCACGCTGCCCACGATCATGGGCCAGATGACCGGCTCCAGCGTCTGAAGCGGATGATGCCACAAATCATCGAGGCTGAACTGCGCGAAGACACCCCCCCCACTATGATGGCCGAGAATCACTGAACCAAGCTCAAAGGTCCAGTAAATGAAAATCGGGTAAGTCCAGGGATTGCCGAGCAAAGTCCCCAAGGCCGCCGCCAGCACATTGGCCCGGATGGCCCAGGCCACGATCAGCGACACCACCAGATGCAGACCAAACAGCGGCGTCATGGACATGGCGGCGCCGCAGGCAAAACCGGCGGCGATGCTGTAAGGCGTCCCTTGCATGCGGCCAAGACGATGGCGCATGAAAATGATGTAGCGACGCCACCCCATTTGCGGCCAAATCAAATTGAGCCAGCGCGCGCGTTTTGGTCCGGGTGACGTTTTATCTGATGGCTGCTTTGAGCCCATGTCCACTATCTGACCGCTGGTTCCGCTCACGGCGGAACCTTATGAGTTTATATGCCCTAGTTCAGGCCCCGGCTGCCCGGCTTTTCAGCAGGTATAGCTGCGAGTTCGGGCGGAACGGCGCTTGATTCATAAGCCGGCACATCCAGCCGCGTCAGGCTGAAAAGCGGCACGCCCACATCGGCGCGGCCATTCGACCGATCGATAAGACAGGCCGCCGCGACCACGTCGCCACCATGCTTGCGCACCACATTGATGCATTCGCGCGACGACAGACCAGTGGTGACAATATCCTCGCTGAGCAAAATCTTCGCACCGTCGGGAATGGAGAAGCCGCGACGGATTGTGAAGGTGCCTTCGACCCGCTCGGCGAAAATGGTCGGCACGCCAAGCTGACGGCCGAGTTCATAACCGACGAGAATGCCGCCCATGGCCGGAGCCACCACGAGATCGATCTTTTCCTTGAGGCCCGCGCGGACGGTGTCAGCCAGCGCCTTGCACAGGATCTCGCCGCGACGGGCGTCCATCATGACCCGGGCGCATTGCAGATAGACCGGGCTGTGCAATCCCGACGACAGCAGAAAATGCCCTTCGAGCAAAGCACCCGCATCGCGGAAATGGTTGAGGACCTCTTCATGTTCCATAACAGTGTTCTTTCCGTTCATATCATCATTCACCCGCGCACACGCTCGACGGTATTGACCACCGGGTTTGCGCGCAGAGCCGCCACAATATTCGTCAAATGCTTCACATCATGGACTTCAAGATCAACCACCAACCGGAAGAATTCAGGATCGCGGTCAGTGATCCTTAGATTATTGATATTTCCATGATCGCGGGCAACCACTTCGGCAATTTTGGCCAGGGCGCCGATTTCGTTCGAAATCAGGATCTCGACCCGGCCCACGTAACTTTCGGCCTGATCCTCATCCTTGTACCAGGACAGATCGACCCAGCGTTCGGGCATTTCCATGAAGGCCTCAAGCGCTTCACAGTCGATGGTGTGGACCATGACACCCTTGCCGGGCAGCATGACGCCAACGATGCGGTCGCCCGGCAGCGGATGGCAGCATTCGCTGAGATGCACGGCGACGCCCGGCGTCAGCCCCTTGATCGGCACTGCATGGTCGCCGGCCTTGCGGTCACGCGTCTTGTCGCGGGCGAAGGGCAAGGGTTTGGCATAGTCGCCCTTAAGCTTTGCGCCCGGGAATACGATTTCGAACACCTGACGTTCCGACATGGTGCCCTGCCCGACCTGCATATAAAGATCGGCGGTGTCCTGAAGCTTGAGCCGGGTCACCGCCTCCTGAATGGCTTTCGAGGTCAGGTCGCGGTCTTCTTTTTCGAAGGCGCGTTCGAGGATCTCGCGCCCGAGCTCCATATATTCCTTGCGCTGCTGCTGGCGGATATGGCGGCGGATGGCCGAGCGCGCCTTGCCGGTATTGACGAAGCTTTCCCAGCGCGGGTTCGGAGTCTGCGCCTTTGACCGCAGGATTTCCACCTGATCGCCGTTATGGAGTTCCGAGCGGAGCGGCACCGGCTTGCCATTGACCTTGGCGCCGACGCAGGTATCGCCGATCTGGGAATGGACGGCATAGGCGAAATCCACCGGAGTCGCGCCACGCGGCAGAGCGATCAGCTCGCCCTTCGGGGTGAAGCAGAACACCTGGTCCTGGAACATGGCGAGCTTGGTGTTTTCCAGAAACTCCTCGGGCGACGACGCATGGTCGAGGATTTCGAGCAGTTCCTGAATCCACTTATATTGCATGCCGTCGACGGTGGATTCGACGTTCTGCTTGTAGCTCCAATGGGCGGCCACGCCGAGTTCGGCCACGCGATGCATTTCCTCGGTACGGATCTGCACTTCGATGCGCTGGCGCTCAGGCCCCATGACCGCCGTATGGAGCGACTGATAGCCATTCCGTTTCGGAGTCGAAATATAATCGTCGAACGTGCCCGGCACCGCCTGCCAATGGCCATGCACCAGACCGAGCACCCGGTAACAGGTTTCCTCGCTGTCGACGATGACGCGGAAGGCCATGATGTCCGACAATTGTTCGAACGCCACATTGTTGTTCTGCATCTTGCGCCAGATGGAATAGGGCGTCTTTTCGCGCCCGGTCACCTGAGCGGCGATGCCAAAGTCCTGCAACAGCGTGGTGATGTGATTCATGATGCGCTGACGCAGACCCTCCCCGCCCTCGCCATGGAGGAAGTCGAGGCGGGCCATGATCGACGCCCGGGCTTCGGGGAACAGATGCTGGAACGACAGTTCCTCAAGCTCTTCCTTGATTTCATGCATACCGATGCGGGCCGCGAGCGGGGCATAGATTTCCATGGTCTCAAGGGCGATACGGCGGCGCTTTTCCGGCGTCTTGATGTAATGCAGCGTCCGCATGTTATGGAGCCGGTCGGCAAGCTTGACCAAAAGCACACGGATATCGCTCGACATGGCGAGCAGGAATTTGCGGAAATTTTCGGCCTGACGGGAAACTTCGGAGACCATTTCGATGCGTGACAGCTTGGTCACGCCATCCACAAGCCGGGCGACATCGACGCCGAACAGCTCCTCGATCTCCTCATAGGTGGCGATGGTGTCTTCAATCGTATCATGCAGGAGCGCTGTCACGATGGTCGCGCAATCAAGCTGCATGTCGGTCAGAATGCCCGCGACCTCAAGCGGATGCGAGAAATAAGGGTCGCCGGACGCGCGTGTCTGCGAGCCATGCGCACGCATGGAAAACACATAAGCGCGGTTAAGGAGCGCCTCGTCGGCGTCCTTGTCATATGCGCGTACACGTTCCACGAGCTCGTATTGGCGGATCACGTCGAAAGGTCCCTCGGGGTTTCTCGGCGGCTTTGCAGCGTCGACTTACATAGCCATTTAAGAGCTATTCCGGATGGATAAAAGAGGATGGTCGCAAAAGATCATGACAGATATGGGAAAGGCGGCGCCCCCGGACCTGAACCCGGACAGCAGCCGCCCTTCGCGAACGTCAAATACCTGAACTGGCGTTAAGCGTCGAGCCCGTCGTCAGCACCCTGATCGTCAGCGTCATCCTTGACGGCGCGGGCGCTTTGGGAGAAGGATTCCGCGCTTTCAGCCATCTTGCGGCCGGACAGCAGAAGGGCGACATCGCTTTCTTCTTCCGGCTCGTCGACTTCAACATGCCGCTGCATGCCATGGACCAGCGCTTCGCGCAGTTCGTCGACACTGACTTTGCTGTCGGCGATTTCACGCAAGGCCACAACCGGGTTCTTGTCGTTGTCACGTTCGACCAGGATCGGCGAACCGGCCGAGACCTGACGGGCGCGCTGAGCCGCCAGCAGCACGAGATCGAACCGATTCGGCACTTTATCAACGCAATCTTCAACGGTTACGCGGGCCATAGGACAGTCTCCAGACCTAGAAAACAGATAAGCTCGGGCTTATACAGGCTGAGGTCATGCCTGTAAAGCATATGAGCCGTTATAAAGCCTCAGCAACGATCCGGCAATGGGCGGACGACGCCCTTTTCCGGCGGAAGCCCGGCCAGCAACGCCCGGACGTCAAGCCCGAGCACCGGATGACGCCAGTCCGGGGCAATATCAAGCAGTGGCAACAGCACGAAACTGCGCAGATGAGCGCGCGGATGCGGCAGCACCAGCTCCGGCGCCGACATGCTGCGGGACGCCGCCTGCCAGACCGCCGCATTGGGTAGCACCAGATCGTCACAGGCGATCAGGTCGAGATCGAGAATGCGCGCCTCCCAGGTGATGCGGCGGATACGGCCGAACTCCGCCTCCACCTCATGCAGGATCTGAAGGATGGCGGCGGGCGGCAGCGCCGTCTCGAAGGCGACGACGCCATTCACGAACCAGGGCTGATCCGAACGCGGCACCGGCTCGCTTTCAAACCAGCGGGAACGGGCGGTGAGCCGCAGGCCGCGCGCCTCAAGCGCCCTAACTGCCGCATCGAGCGTTGCCGCCGGGGGTCCGAAGGTTTCAGACGGAAGATTGGCGCCAAGGGCCACAAAAATCATGGATGATCCTGTCACGGATATGTGATCCGGATGATTAGACGAACGGACAAAGCGAGCCTATACTCGATCCGTATTCGTGATCGCAAGACTATTGCCGATTTTCCTGCTCCCATATTTCAAGAAAGCAATTGCCGATGCCAAACCCTGGCCATAACAATAACTTTATCTTCTATCCAACTGACAAAACAGCCCTTTTCATTGATGGCGCCAATCTGCATGCAGCGGCGCGGTCATTGAAGCTTGATATCGATTTCCGCCGCTTGCGCGCTTATTTCGCCGCCCAGACCCACCTGATCCGGGCCTTTTACTACACGGCACTGATCGAGGACGGCGATTATTCCCCGCTGCGCCCGCTGGTCGATTGGCTGGATTATAACGGCTATGCGGTGATCACCAAACCCGCCAAGACCTTCACCGATAGTGAAGGGCAACGCCGCATCAAGGGCAACATGGACATCGAAATCGCCGTCGATGCCATGGATTTTTCAAGCCATATCAACCATCTGGTCCTGTTCTCGGGCGATGGCGATTTCCGCCGTCTGGTCGAGGCGCTGCAATGGAAGGGCGTGCGCGTCACCGTCTGCAGCACCATGCGCGGGGTGCCGCCGCTGGTGGCCGATGAATTGCGCCGTCAGGCCGACCGCTTCCTGGAACTGGATGACATCCGCGAGCATATCAGCCGCCTCGGCAACCAGAGCGATCCGCAAGCCACCGCCGAGATTGAAACCGTATGAAGGCTGTCGCTGTCGCTGCCCAGTTGTTCACGCCGCCCGGCCGGGAGTGCAGCCTATGCCCCCGGCTGGTGGCGTTTCGCGCTGCCAACCGCGCCAGCTGGCCGGACTGGCATAATGCGCCGGTGCCGTCCTTTCTCAGTGAGGATCCGCGGCTGCTGGTGGTCGGGCTCGCCCCTGGCCTCCGGGGCGCGAACAGCAGCGGACGGCCGTTCACCGGCGATTATGCCGGGGATCTGCTTTATGCGACGCTGATCAAATATGGCTTTGCCCAGGGCAGCTATGGGGCCCGGGCCGATGACGGGCTTACGCTGGTCAGGACCGCGATCACCAATGCCGTGCGCTGCGTGCCGCCGGAAAATAAGCCGACCCCCGCCGAAGCCGCCGCTTGCCGTCCGTTTCTGGTGGCCGAAATGGCGCTGTTCCCGAGTTTGCGCGTGGTGCTATGCCTCGGCCGAATCTCCCATGAGGCAGTGCTGCGGACGCTGGGTCGCAAGCTGTCGGAATTCCCCTTTGGCCATGGCGCTGTGCATCATCTGGACAGCGGGGGCCGGGACAGTGGGCTGGCCATCGTCGACAGCTATCATTGCTCCCGCTACAACACCAATACCGGGCGGTTGACGACGGAAATGTTTGAAGCGGTGTTTGAGAAAATTCAGGGACTCGTAATTTAACGAGGTTCCATCGCCTTTCAAATCTATTGACATTTGCACAAAATTGTTCTATAAATGTTCCTATTATAGTGACGAATTCGCCTGAAGAAGTTAAGCAATTCAGCCACAAAAGGCTTTGCATTCTCGCGGGTTCGGTGAGACCGACATATCTCGTTTTAATAGCAATAAATATATAATTTATATTCGTTCATTGTCCATTATCAAAGAATTTGAGGGTAATAATATGCCACGTTTTTTGAACCTGTTTATTTGTGCATTTTTGACTGTTGCCGGCTTAACTTTGGGCGCGACGCCCTCCCTTGCAGGCCCCCTCACCGCGGCTGAGGTTTTGTCGCAATTCAATGTGGTGACCTTTGGCAACCTGAACGCCTTTTCCGAAATTCAGGGACGGACGCTGGTCACCGGCAATCTGGGGGGCAAGTTATCGACCTATTACACCCGGCCGAGCGAAGTGAATGCCTCAAACTACGGCGCCCTGACCGTTGGCGGCAAGGTCACGGGCGCCCTCAAAACCATCGATGGCAATGGTGACGCCTATATCGCCGGCAACGCTCAGAACATGCACATGAACGGCGGCACAGCCTATATTAAAGGTACTGTCATCAGCAATGTGACCGGCAACCAGCAAATCGTCCCCGCCGTGGATGTTCCAAATTTCAAGCCGGTCATGGATCAGCTCTCGACCGACTTGAAGGGCCTTGCCACCACAAGCACTGTTACGATCTCCGGCAAGCGGGCAACCTTCACCGCCACGCCGGGCGCGGACGGCCAGGCCGTTTTCTCGATCCCCAACGGTGACGCCTTCTTTAAGTCGACCAACGAAATCACCTTTGTTCTCGGCGGCGCCAACAGCTTCATCATCAATGTCGGCGGTTCGTCCATGACGGTCATCGAAAATTTCCTCGATGGCATTGGCGCGACCATCGCCCCCATGGCCATCTGGAATTTTTACGACGCCACGTCGCTGAACTTCAACCGCGAGTTTTATGGCACCGTGCTGGCGCCTAATGCCACCATCAGCAATATATTTGCCCTGAATGGCAGCGTGATCGCCAAGGACTTCACCCCGCTGGGCGCAGTCCATCTCGCCTCCTACAGCGGCCCCCTGCCGAGCGGGCCGAAAGCAGAAATCCCTGCCCCACAATCCGCCGCCCTCGTCGGCCTTGCCTTGCTCGCCCTCTGCACCATCCGCCGCCGCCGGACTTGATTTGGTTCGCATCAGCAGGAACGGCCGTTAAGGAAAGACTGGATCCTGTCGCTGCGCTCAGGATGACGGGGGATTTTATGGTGTCATACGTGGGCATGACCCGCGTATCCAGCTCGCCGCCCGAAGAATGGATTGCCGGGTCAGGCCCGGCAATGACAGGGTTGGGACAGCTCTGTAAGTCATTACCTGCGGCGTGCCACCGCGACGGTCGCGCGCCCCGTTCAGATGTCCGGGTTGGGGAAGATGGGTTCGGGGGCTTCGGGGCCGCTGTAGCGGTCTTCTTTCCAGGGGTCGGCGGTATTGTGGTAGCCGCGTACTTCCCAGAAGCCGGGTTTGTCTTCGGCTGAGAATTCTATGCGCTTGATCCACTTGGCGCTTTTCCAGAAATAGAAGCGCGGGATCATAATGCGGACCGGGCCGCCATGTTCCTTGGTGAGCGGCGCGCCTTCCCAGGAATGGGCCAGGAGCACGTCGGGGGCGGCGAAGACGTCGAGGGCCACATTGGTGGTGTAGCCGTCATAACTGTGGAAAATGACATGCTTCGCCGCGGGCTTTGGCTGCACCAGGGCGAGCACATGGGCCGAGGTTATGCCGTTCCAGTGATTGTCATAGCGCGACCATTGGGTGACGCAGTGAATGTCGGTGACAAGATCGACCTGTGGCTGGGCCATGAAATCGGCGTGGGTCCATGTCAGCGGGGTGGTGACGAGGCCATCGATGGTGAGCCGCCAGAGATGGTTCGGGATGGTCGGCTGATAGCCCATATCGAGCACCGGCCAGTCCTTGACCTCGCGCTGGCCGGGCGGCAGGCGATCGCGGGTGGGATCGCCGACGCTGCCGGTAAGCAGGCGCCCTTCCCGCGCCCAGGCTTCCTTGGTGCGGATCAGTTTGTCTTTGATCTGACCGGTTCCGGTGATTTTATCTTCGTCCGCCATCTGCCGTGATCCTTGAGCAAACTTACAGGCTTGTCTTCGTCATAATCCGCCAACGGCCGGGAGGCCAGAGATTTTGCGATCAGACGGAGGGCGGGGGATTTTATGGGGGCATGCGTGGGCTTGACCCGCGTATCCATCTTGCTGCCCGAAGAATGGATTGCCGGGTCAAGCCCGGCAATGACAAGGGTGGGAAAGACTGGGTCCTGTCGCTTCGCTCAGGATGACGGGGGATTTTATTGTGTCATACGCGGGCTTGACCCGCGTATCCATCTTGCCGCCCGAAGAATGGATTGCCGGGTCAGGCCCGGCAATGACAGAGGCGGGGGAGCGATCAGCCGTGGTCTTTGAGGAGGCGGCCTTTTTCCCGGCTCCAGTCGCGTTCTTTTTCGCTGGCGCGTTTGTCGTGGAGCTGTTTGCCCTTGGCCAGGCCGATTTTGACTTTTACGCGGCCGCGTTCGTTGAAATAGATATTGAGCGGGACGACCGTGTAGCCCTTGCGCTGGATGGCGGCCATGATGCGGTTGATTTCGCGGCGGTTGAGCAGCAGTTTGCGCGGGCGGCGGGCGTCGTGGTTGTTGCGGTTGCCGAATTCATATTCCTGAATATGGGCATTGATGAGGAAGATTTCCTCGCCGCGCACCTCGGCAAAGGCATCGCCGATATTGGCGTGGCCCGCGCGCAGGGATTTGACTTCGGTGCCGACGAGCATGATGCCGGCCTCGGTCTCGTCCTCAATAAAGTAATTGTGGCGGGCCTTGCGGTTTTCCGCGATGACGCGGATTTCACGGCCCGCCTTTGGTGCATTCATGACGTGAGACCGGCCTTTTTAAGGGCGGCATCCACCGTGGCCCGGGTCTTGTCGGACACCGGCGCCATGGGCAGGCGCATTTCATCCGACGCGAAGCCGAGCAGCTTTGCCGCATATTTCACCGGGCCGGGGCTGGTTTCGACGAACATGGCGTCATGAACCCCGGCGAGTTTGTCCTGAAGCGCAAGCGCGGTTTTGAAATCACCGGCCAGACAGGCGTTCTGAAACTCGGCACAAAGACGCGGCGCGATGTTCGAGGTCACCGAGATGCAACCATGACCGCCATGGGCCATAAAACCAAGCGCGGTGATGTCTTCGCCCGACAACAGCAGGAAATCCGTGCCGCAGGCGTTGCGTTCGCGGGTGGCACGGCCGAGATCGGCGGTGGCGTCCTTGCTGCCAACGATGCGCGGCAGCTCGGCCAGCCGGGTCATGGTCTCCACCGACATATCGACGACGCTGCGGCCCGGAATATTATAGATCAGGATCGGCAGGCTGGTGGCGTCGTGAATGGCCTTGAAATGCTGATAAAGGCCTTCCTGGGTCGGCTTGTTGTAATAGGGCGTGACGATCAGCAGACCGTCAGCCCCGGCCTTTTCGGCATGGATCGAGAGACTGATGGCTTCGCTGGTCGAGTTTGACCCGCAGCCCGCGATCACAGGCACCCGTTTCGCCGCCACTTCGATGCAGACTTCGGTAACGCGACGATGCTCTTCATGGCTGAGCGTCGGCGACTCGCCGGTGGTGCCGCAGGGGACGAGCCCGTGGGTGCCTTCCGCGATCTGCCATTCAACTAATTTCCGGAAGGCGGCCTCATCAAAGGCACCATCCCGGAAGGGGGTAATGAGGGCGGTAATCGAGCCCTTGAACATCGGTCGCTCCTTACGGACTGTCACGCGTTGGTACGCAGTCTAAATTGACCCCGCACATTACTGGGAGACGCCCGCCGGGGCAAGAGAGGGATCATGTGAAAACACAAGGCTGCAATGCCCCGACCGGGGCAAGGCAGCCTTGTGGATGTTTTCAGGGATTACTTGGCAGGAGGAGTTTGGGCCGGAGCGGTCTGGGCCGGAGCGGTATGGGCCTTCTTGCCCTTGTGCTCGCCACGACGGGCTTCCCACTTGCCGCGATGCTGTTCCATTCTCTCATACATGCGGTCTGCGCCAGCCTTGAACTCCTCGGCGGTAACATAACCGTCGTTGTTGGTGTCCATGCTCTTGAAGATCGCAGCTTCACGCTCGGCCTCCCGGCGTTCCTGCTCACGTTTGACATGTGCGCGGAATTCATCGAGCGTCACTTTGCCGTCTTTATTGGTGTCGGCATCTTTATAGGCTTCCGCCGCCTTGGCCTGGAATTCTTCCTTGGTCATGCGCTTCATTTCATGGCGCGCACCCTCAGGCCTCCAATGCTCGCCGTTGCGGGAATACATTGGCGGCTGATTATCGGATTGGGCTTGATCCGCTGCCATAGCCATTGCAGGAAGGGCAACCGCAGCTGAACAGGCCAAAAGCATGATACGAACGAGTTTCATAATCCGTTCTCCTATCTAAAAAGGCATCTCCCGCCCCTTCGGCATACGACACTCATGCCGCACTCAGAAAGTATTACGGGTGGCGCGGGCAACTCCCTTCGCTCGCCACGGATTATTTTTTAATGACCAAACAGAACCGGCAGACTCGCATGAGCAACAAGATCATGGGTTACGCCACCCAGAATAAGCTCGCGCAACCGGCTGTGGGAATAAGCTCCGGTGACCAGAAGATCGGCCCCGAGCCCGGCCGCCGACTTTAAAATAGCCTGACCGTCTGACAGAGTATCATCTTTTACATGAACAATCTCGGCCTCCACTCCATGCCATTTGAGACTGGTCGCGAGCGCCTTCGGACTTGGGCCTTCACCACTGTTGCTGTCATCGCCGACGGTGAGGATGACGATGCGGTCGGCCCTTTTAAGGAACGGCAGGGCCGCCGTGGCCGCCCGGGCCCCTTCCCGGCTGCCGTTCCAGGCGATCACCGTGGTGGCGCCGATCCGCGCCACCGGCGTCTCGGGCACCATCAAAACCGGATGGCCAGAATAAAACAGCAGACCTTCAAGCACATCGATCAGGATCTCGCTTGCGCCCTTGGTCGGTTGCGCCACCACCGCGAGGTCGTAAACCCGGCCCGCAGCACCGTAAACAAAGTCGATATTGCCCTGATCTTCAAGCCATTCGCCGCTCGCACCCAGGCCATCTCCGGGCATCGCGTCGGTGCGGATGCCCGCTTCGGCGAACAGGGTCGCGGTCATGGTCCGGTACCGCAGGGCCTGCTCATCGGCGAGCTTGACCGCGTTGGTGGACAGCTCCATCAGCATATCGGCCGGAATGGGACCGGCCACATAGGGCATCGGGATGGCCGGGTCATATTTCACATGGAGCGCCGTCACATGAGCGGCAAAAACCCGCGCCAGCTGCACGGCAGCCTGCAACGCCTGACGGCCAAGGGCCTCATCCGCAACGGGTACGAGAATGGTCCGTATCTCCATAAGCCCTCTCCCGAATTCATAATGTTTTCTAATACATGATAGCGCATTTTTGCCCGTGGCGCGCCATAGGAACTTTCAGAGCTTGCCCTAGAATCGCCATGATGTTCACATAATTGTGATTGTCTGATTTCCACATACTTTGGGGAGTGTTGTGGCGGCGCCCCAAAAGTATTAAAACGAAATTATAGTGAAAAACCATGACGTTGATGAAGAGCAATCTCCTTCGCGGTCTGGTTGTAAAGGATCGATGCAAGCAAATATGGATCAGCGCATTCGCGAAACAGGTCTGTCTTTTTCAGGGTTCGATGCCACAGCCGCACAGCCGGTGGCAATCTTCGACCTTGACCGTACCATCACGAGCCGCGGTTCCTATACACCCTTCCTGATCTTTGCCAGCCTACGCCTGTGCCCCTGGCGTCTCCTCGCTATTCCCATCGCACCTGTTCTTATGCTGGCCTATAAGGCCGGACTTATGAGCC
Source organism: Govania unica (assembly GCF_027920805.1). GTDB lineage: Bacteria > Pseudomonadota > Alphaproteobacteria > Sphingomonadales > Govanellaceae > Govanella > Govanella unica. The sequence goes on along the minus strand of NZ_JANWOI010000003.1, from coordinate 435,287 downwards.
GCGACCGACTCAAGGAAAGAATGCTCGGGCTTTTTCTCGGGCGCGTCGCCTTGTGGCGGCTTGAGCCGGTGTTGCGCAATTTCGTCGCCGGCTATCTGCGCAAATATCTGCGCCGGGACGCCCAGACCGTCATCCGCGCCGAACGCGCCAAAGGGGCTCGCCTGGTGCTGGCCACCGCAAGCTTTGATTTCTACGCCGCCCTGTTCGCTGAAGCGCTTGAATTCGACGGTCTGGTGGCAACGCAATCCACCACCCGGGACGGGTTTCTTCTGGCCAAAATCATCGGCGGCAACTGCTATGGCGAGAACAAACTCACCATGGTCCAAAGCTATCTCGAAGCCGAAGGCGTGCTTGGCCTGACGCCACGTCCCGAAATCAGTTTTTATTCCGATGACCGTTCGGACCTGCCCTGCCTTTTATGGGCCGATCGCGGCGTCGTCGTGAGCCCCAAGAACTCTTTTGCCAAGGAAGCCAAATCGCATGGACTTCCTGTTGTTCACTGGTGACCCTCAATGCGAATGGCGATAGTAGCATGAGCAAAAACGACATGTCGAAAACACGCAAGATAGCTTTTCTATTCAATCATGACGCCCCGCATCAGGTCGCCCATGGGGCGCCTGTGGCTCAGGAATTGAAAGAACGCTATCCGAATTTTGACGTCGATCTGCTGGTCACCTCCTCCGAACTTTATGAACAGGCGCGAAAGGTCCTCGGCGACGTGCGCGAAACCGGACTCAAGGTCGAGCGGCTCGCGGCATCCTCCATCCAGGCCATGATCGGCACCATGGCCAACAGCGTTCTCCCGTTCAGCCGCATCAGCAATCTGGTCCGTCACAGAAAAACACTGGCCCAATATGATGCGCTGATCGTGCCTGAATTCACCACGCTCATTCTTAAGAAACTGCTCGGCGTCAATACGCCCAAACTGATTTATACCGGCCATGGCAGCGGCGACCGATCCGTCGGTTTCAGCCGGTCAGCGGGCAAATTCGATCTGGTGCTGCTGTCCGGCCCCAAACTGAGCAAACGGTTTGTCGACTCCGGGTTTCTGCGCGAGGAACAGTTCAAAGTCGTCGGCTATCCGAAATTCGACACCGTGGCCGACCGTATCGGGCACAAGCCGCGATTTTTCGATAACGACCGCCCGACGGTGCTTTATAACCCGCATTTCGAGCCGAAGCTTTCGTCCTATCACCGGATGGGGCTTGAGGTTCTTGAGTATTTCTACAATAGTCAGGACTATAATCTGATCTTTGCGCCGCATGTGATGCTGTTCCGCAAGAAGGTTCATATCTCGCTGGAGAATTTCTATTTTCGGGTGCGGCAGGATATTCCGTCGAAATATTTCAATTGCCCGCATATCCGTATCGATACTGGCAGCCCGGCCCTGATGGACATGACCTATACGCTTGGCGCCGATATTTATCTCGGTGATGTCAGCAGCCAGATCTATGAATTCCTGGTGCAGCCGCGGCCGAGCGTGTTTCTGAATTCCCACCATGCCAAATGGCAAGGCAATCCAAATTATCGCTGCTGGTCGCTTGGGCCGGTGATCGAGGGCACCGATGACCTCGGACAAGCCCTGAGCAATGCCCGTGAGGATCGCGGCGGCTATTTCGACCGCCAGCGCAAGCTGTTTGCCGAGACCTTCGATCTTGAAGAACGCCCCTCGGCCGAACGAGCGGCAGAAGCCATCGCCGATTTCTTGGGCGAAGAACCGAGACAACGCCTGATGGCTGTGGCCTGAGGGGCAAGCTCTGTGCTGGTTGAGGGATGGATTGCCGGGTCAAGCCCGGCAATGACAAATAATGTCGGGGGAAGCCCACGGTTGTCTGCTTAAGGCTTTACCATCCCTAACAACATCCTGTCATTGCCGGGCTTGACCCGGCAATCCATGGTTCAACCGACTAAGCGGCGGGCAGATGGATTGCCGGGTCGAGCCCGGCAATGACAATTTGGGAAAGGGTTCAGAACTGCATGTTGGCGGCTAGGCCGTAGGTGCGGTTTTGGTCTTCGCCCATCATCAGCGACACATTGACCGGGATGTCCTGATATTTGCTGGTGGTGAACCAGGCGACGGCGGTGGTCAACACGCCGGACGCTATGACATCGGTCCAGTGGTGCTTGCGGGCGTCGACGCGGCTCCAGCCGACGGCACCCGAGGCGAGATACATGGGGAGACCGTAGGCCGAGCCATAGCGGAACTGAAGGTAGGAGGCCCCGGCAAAGGCACGGGCTGCGTGACCTGAGGGGAAGGATTCATTGTCCGACATATCCGGGCGTTCCCGGTGGACGGTTTTCTTCAAGCCGTAGGTCGCGCCCATGGAGAGCAGGAAGCCGAGGCCGAATTCCTTCAGCCCCTCCTCATCGCCTTTATAGAGCGTGATGCCGGCGGCGAGCGCCGGAATCGCGAAACTTGCCACATCGCCATAGGTCTTGAAGGCATCACTACCGGCACTGGCATTGGTATGAACAAGAAGGGCCGCCATGCTCAGGCAGCCAATAGCTTTATATTTCACGATTACAGCCTTTCGATCACCGCGGCGATCCCCTGCCCGCCGCCGATGCAGAGTGTCATAAGTCCATATCGACCGCCAGTGCGCTCAAGCTCGTAAATCGTTTTTGTGGTGATGATCGCTCCACTCGCGCCGACCGGGTGACCGAGGGCCACGGCGCCGCCGTTTGGGTTGACCTTGTCAGCCGGGAACCCGAGCGCGCCCGACACCGCGCAGGCCTGGGACGCGAAGGCCTCGTTCGATTCGATGACGTCCATGTCGGCCACGGTCAGATTGGCGCGTTCGAGGGCGCGGGTGACGGCCGGAATGGGGCCGGTGCCCATGAGTTTCGGGTCAACCCCGGCGCGGGCGTAGGAGACGATGCGGGCGAGCGGCTTGCGGCCTTCGCGTTCGGCGCGGGCGCGGTCCATCAGCACCAGCATGGACGCGCCGTCATTGATGCCCGAGGCGTTGCCCGCCGTCACCGATCCGTCTTTCTTGAAAGCCGGACGCAAGGCGGCCAGAGACTCGAGGGTCACATTGTCGCGCGGGTGCTCGTCGGTGTCGAAAATCGTGACACCTTTGCGGGTTTTCAATTCGATCGGCAGGATCTGATCTTTGAAATAGCCGTTGCGGATGGCGGCGATGGCGCGGCGATGACTCTCGACCGCGAAGGCGTCCTGAGTCTCGCGGGAAATGCCGTATTCGGCTGCTACGTTTTCCGCCGTGACGCCCATATGGCCGTTGCCGAAGGGGTCGGTCAGAACCGTGGTCAGCTCGTCGACCACGGTGGCGTCGCCCATGCGCTGGCCCCAACGCGCTGACGGCACATGATAGATCGAACGGCTCATGTTTTCCGCACCACCGGCGACGGCCAGCTCCACTTCGCCAAGCTCGATCTGCTGGGCGGCAAGGACAATGGCTTCAAGCCCGCTGCCGCAGAGACGGTTCACGGTCAGGCATTGCACCGACTGCGGCAGGCCAGCCTTGAGCGCCGCCACGCGGGACAGATAAGCATCATAGGTTTCCGTGCGGATAACGCTGCCGACCACCACCGACTGGACGTCATCAGGCTGCACGCCCGCGCGGGAGACCGCCTCGGCCACCACTTTCGCCGCCAGTTCATTGAGGGGGACATCCTTGAGACTGCCACCAAAACCGCCAATGGCGGTGCGCACGGCGCTGAGGATCACGACATCATTTTTCTGTACGGACATTCTGATCGTCTTCCTGACTAGGGGCCTTGTTGGGGGGGCCTGATTGTTTTTTTGTACTGTTCTTCATAAAACCCGAATTGAGGAAAAAAACAAGCGTTTGAATTAGGTGGTCAGGGAGGAGTTACACCCCGCCCTTGTCATTACCGACGTGGGGATCGGCGGTTCAGCGGGGCGGCGAGATGGATACGCGGGTCAAGCCCGCGTATGACAGGTTTTTAAGGGCGGCCATTATCCCCCGGCTGTCATTGCCGGGCGTGGACACCGGCAATCCACCACCGTCATCGCGAGCCGCGTCAGCGGCGTGGCGATCCAGGACTTTGTAGTGGAGGGACTGGATTGCTTCGGCTCTGCCTCGCAATGACGAGTGGGGAGCAATTCATCCCATGCTCAAGCACACACAAAAACATTGTCATTGCCGGGCATGGATACACGGGTCGAGCCCGCGTATGACAGGTTTTTAAGGGCGGCCGTTGCCCCTCTGCTGTCATTGCCGGGCTTGCCCCGGCAATCCATCTTGGGTTCGGACGAAACGAGCCGCTTCCCGGGTTGCGGCAAGCGGCTCGTTTATTTTACTTGGCCCGGCGCGGCGGGTTATTTCAGTTTTTGATCTTTTTCAAGATCCTGAGCCAGATTGTCTACCAGCAGGCGTTCGTAGTAGCTGGTCATGGCGGTGCGGGCTTTGGCCAAGAGGTCTTTCATTTCGGCTTTGGATGCGAGGGGGCCGCATTTGTCGAACTGGCCTTCTTCGGCGAAGCGGACGTAATTCACCGTGGCGGCGTGGCGGCCGCCATGGGCTGATGCTTTCCAGAAGCGCTCGGCCAGGCAGATATCGGTCGGGGCGAAATTGCGTTTGTTGGTGATGAACAGGCCATAGACGAATTCAGCTTGCGGATAGCCGGTTTCAGCAGCGCCGCGCATGCGTTCGACGCCTTCTTTTTCCTGTCCGTCATAGAACAGCACGCGCGACAGTTGATATTTGAAGCGCGGCGTGTCGGGATATTCGGCGACCGCCTGACGGCAGGCGGCGATGGCTTCCGGTCGATTGATCTTAGCCCGTGGGACGCCGGCGGTGACCTTATCGGGATCTTCCGGATGGGTGGCGAGGGTGTCGCAGGAGGTGATCGGAACATCTTTCGCCGCGGCCGGGGTCACGAGCAGCGCCGACAGGGCTGCGGCGACCAGAAGGCTGGGTACTTTCTTGAACGTAAAAGACATGCATATTACCCTTTTCAAGAGGAGGCGCACCGCCGATCGGCAGTGCGCTCCGGTTCCGGATTAGAAGTTGTAGGAGAATGTGACCCCGACCTGACGCAGGGACGGCAGAGCGACCTGGAACGCACGCTCGGTGGTCGTCGAGACGACTCCGGTCGGCGACACATAGTTGTTCTGGGCCGGATTCGAATTGACATGTTGCGGCACGTTCAGGTTCGACTGGTCGATCCAGCGGATGATCGACGACGACGTGCGGTCATTGGTCAGGTTGTCGACGAAGAAGGTCATGGTCCAGCGTTCGCTGGTGACGCCGAACTTCAGGTTGACGAGATATTGATCGCCGGTCGAGGCCAGGTTGTAGATCTGCGCATATTTACGCTCGTTATAGGCGGCGTCGGCACGGGCGAAGACGTTGATGGTCTCGGTCACCGGATAGTTCACCTTACCGAACATGGTCATCTGATGCTTCGACATATTCGGCAGTTGCTTGCCCGCGACCGAAGCATTGCCGAAAAGATCGAACGCTTCCGCATCGTTGAATTCAACGAACTTCGCGTCATTCAAGGCATAGGTCATGCCGAGTGTGACATAGTCACTGACCATGCCCGAGAGTTCGAGTTCAAAACCCTTCACTTCGGTCTTACCGGCGTTGACAATGTAAGAGCGGCTGCCACCGGTCGGGAAGAAATAGGACGAGCTGACCTGCTGTTTGCTCCAATCAATATAATACATGGCGGCATTCAGGATCATGCGGCCGTCGAGCAAGGTGTTCTTGGTCCCGATTTCGTAGTTCCAGCTGCTTTCTTCATTGGCGAACTGGACGTCGACCGGGAAGCGCGGGTCGGAGTTGATAACCCCCGGCTTGTTGCCGCGGGCGATGGTGCCATAGACCATCGAGTTTTCAGAAAGCTTATAGTCAGTGGTCAGACGCGGCGTGACCGACTTGAATTTGCGCTCGATCAGCACATCGGTCGCGGACTTGTAGTTGCCGATCTTATCCTGGGCATAGCGGATTTCGAACGATGTGGACCAGTTGCTGGTGATGTCCGCTCCAACCGACCCGAAGACGGCCCAGTTGTCGGTGCGGTCGGTCCCGGAATCGATGGTCGGGGCAAGCACGGAGAAGTGACGCTCCTCAAGCGGGCGGCGCTTTTGGTAATAGAACACGCCGCCGAGATAGCGGAAGGCGCCCATCTGCGGCGATTGAACGCGAAGTTCGCTCGACCATTCGTCGCGCTTGCCGACTTCGTTGCGGAGGACGTTGCCGGTGCGAACGGCGTCGGTTGGTGCGCGGACAGCGCCGGGGGCGTTCGGGATGGTCAGCAAGCCAAAGGCCGTGGCACCCTGATAGGTCGAGTCATGGCCATATTCCGACTTGGTGAAGAAGGCCCCGGTGTTCGACGTGATGATGAAGTCATTGAGATTATATTCGATCACCGCGCCGACGCGCTTCGTCGTCCGGTGCAGACCTTCGGTGCCATTCAGACCGGCGATGTCGAGGGTTGCTTCATCCGGAGCTTTGACCACACCGCAAAAATATTGGCGCGGGGTGTTGAGGAAGCAGTTATTGGCAAAGCGATCCTGCAAGGCGATGGCTGCCAGACCGTCCTTATCGCGGTTGTAACCGCCGCTCAGCATGATGGTCAGATTGTCGCTCGGACGGAATTCAAGCGAGCCGCTGGCGCTGACCGATTCTTCTTCGCCGAGCTTCCGGCCGTCGAGGCTGTTTTTATACTGACCGCCGAACGTATAGTAACGGGCGTGAGCCATGTAAAACAGCTTGTCTTCAACGATCGGCCCGCGTGACAGCAGGTTCACTTCGTAATTTTCATCCGTGGCAGCCTTCAGCGTGACCTTGTTGTCAAAATCGTTGCTGCCGCGCTTGGTGATCAGGTTGATCGCGCCCGAAAAGGTCGAGCGGCCAAACAGCGCGGCCTGCGGACCCTTGATCACCTCGACCCGGTCGACGATGTCGAAGGGGAAGGAAAGAATCGAATCCGAATAGGGCACGCCGTCGATAAACACCGAGGCGTTGCTTTCACCCAGAACCACCGACATGCCGCGAATGACCGGACGGCTGACGCCGCCCTGGGTGCCATAGCGGTTGGACTTTTCAAACGACATGCCCGGGGTGAACTGGCTGACCTTGAAAAGGTCGTTCATGCCGCGATCGGCCAGTTCACGGCTGGTCAGCGCGGTGACGGTGATCGGCACGTCCTGAAGCCGCTCCGTGCGCTTGCGCGCGGTGACGACGATTTCTTCGAAACCGCTGGCTTCGTGGATGCCAGTGCCGGTGGTGGACTGGGCCAGAGCTGGCACCATCCCGAGAACTGCAAAGGTCGATACGCTCGCTACTAAGATACGCTTCATGATTAACTCCCTAAATACTTCATGCATTTTTTTGGATAACGATGCTTTAGAAACAGACTGGACCGTCCGTCTCCGGGGATCCGAACGGCAGGAGGGCGGCAGGCAGAACCGGCTTATGGCTCGGCCACCAGTGGAACTTTGTTTCGGCGTCGACATAGTCCGTCTTCAGCGGCCCGCCCTTGGTGCGGAAGAAATAGAGATTGCCGGTCAGCGTCCCATAAGGGCCGTGGACCTTGTTTTCAGGCCGCCAAAAATATGCGCCGGGGCGGAAAATGCCACGATCGCCATGGACCTCGCCGCTGAGGAGATACATTTCCTCAACGAAGGGATGAACCTCGGAGCGCTCGGTCCAGCGCAAGGGCATGGTGCCGAGAATCCAGGTGGTGTCACCGGTGACCGGATCCTGATAGAGGAGTTTTCGGCCGGCCCCGGGCGGAAATTCCGGATGAAAATTGCCGGTATAGGGCACATCATAAGCGCTCACGCCCCACACCAGACGGCTCTCGTCATAGGCTGCGGTTTGCGCGGAGATTTGCGGCTTGCCCGAATAGAAGGTGAGGACAATCGCGCCGGTCGCCGAACTGCGCTCTCCGGTGGCGTAACCGCTTGGTGCGTGGGCATACCCCAGGTGGCCATAAGTGGTGTCGCCAATGACGAGCGTGCCATCAAGGATCAGGAATTCCTCGTCAACGGCGAGCTGCCGTGCTGGCCCGGAAAACCCTGCCGGATAGCGCACGAGAAGGCTGCAAGCGCCGGTCTCCGGGTCGCTGCTCAGGACTTTCGTCTCAACCACACCGTCGACAGCTAAAAGCGTCGTCTCGGTCCAGGGAAGATGCTGTGATTGTACAAATTCGGTCCAATCCCTACTCACTCTGTAGCTCCTTAATTCAGTCAATCAGTTTTGTTCGGTCTGTAGCGGCCGGCGGGGGTCGTCCGGCTCGCTGATGATCTGGAGCAGCCGGGCGACCGATGCTTCCGCCGCCTCGGAACAGGTTTTCCGTAGGGCGGCGTCGTTGTCGCCTGCATGGCGTTCGGCGGCTGTTAAAATTCCGGCACGTTCCAAGGCCGCTTCAAGGCTCAGACGGCGCGCGCGTTCCACATGCAGTTGCGCCGCGAGGTCGAAGACCAGATCGGCAAGGGTCATGCTGCTTAAGTCGACGGTTAAGGGCGGCTGGCTCATGCCGGTTTCTCCGCTTCAAGGACGGCCCAGGGGAAATGCCATTCCGGCCGCTCCGGCCAGCTGAGATCGGGACGGCGGCCGTCGCCGCGCTCATCAAAGGCGACCCAGCGTGCGTTCCGGAGCCCGGCTGCCTCAGCCATGGCGGTAAGATCGTTACGCAGCATGTCAGGCATGAAGGGTTCGTTGTTGCGGGTGCCGTGTTCGATCATGGCGAAGTCGCGGAACGCATCGCCGGTCACGTGAAAATCGAGAAAACGAAGGATGCCTCCGGGGGCGAGCAGCCGCGCCGCTTCGCTGAAAACCGTCGGCAGCACGGCGAGCGGAATTTCATGGACGAACATGGTCGAGGTCACGAGGTCGGCGCTGGCGTCGTCAAGGGGCGTCGCTGTGGCGTCGGCTTGAATGAAGCGGATGGCCAGACGCTTTTCGGCGGCACGTTCAGCGGCGAGTTCGACGCAAGGGGCGGACAGATCGACGCCGATCACCTTGGCGTCGGGAAAGCTCGCGGCAAAGGGCCAGGTCGATTTCCCGAAGCCGCAGCCGAGATCGACGATGGTGCCGTAGGATTTTTTCGGGACTGCTGTATCGACGAACAATTGATGGAATTTATAGTCGTCGTTGTCGCCCATCATGACGAGTTTGGCGCCAAGCTCGTAAATGGCAGCGGCATCGTCACGGGACCAGACGCCGCCCGGCTGCAAATGAATGTCCCAGTCGGTGTACCAACTGGGGAGTTCGAGCGCCGCGTTGACCTCGGCCCCGTTGCCGCGAGACGAACGCGGACTGTTGCGGACGGCGCGGACGACGGCGCGCCACAGCATTTTCTGGGATGAGCGTTCCATCCACGAAAACCACGGGTAGGTCGGCAAGGCGTGGATCTGCGCGGCCAGATCCGCTGAACCTGACGCCTCGTCATCGAATTCGCGCTTCACCTGCGGATAGATCCGCGCGGCCCAGCCACGGCGGAGGTGAAGGGCAAAATCGAGCGCGGCTTGATCGTCTAGGGGTAAGGTCATCGCTTTTTCCTTAACTGGCATCAGCGGCAATCAGTTCGATCAACTCCCCGGCCGCACCGCGAAAGGTCGCTGTCTGACGCGTATCGCCGGGCAGGAAGGCGGGCGCTTTGGGGCCGATCCAGGGGCCGTCACCGAGCGCATCCACATCAAAGGTGACGATGCTCATGCCCGGCGGCAGTTCGCCCTCCGGGGTCTGGCGCGCTGTCGTTTTCTCGGGGTAGCCGTCAAGTTCGATCAAGGTGCCGCCGCCGAGCTTGATCAGGCCGTGGGCATGTTCGGAGTCAGGCGGCAGGTCGTTGGCCCAGGACAGCACCTGAACCCGGGTCTTGACCGGCGGATCGATCTCATTGGTGAAACCGGCATAGGCATCAAACATGGCGGCCAGATCGGGGCCACCGGCGACGACGATAAAGACCGAACCGACGAAGGACTGCGCTTGCGGCAGAGTGAGGCCGCTGCCCTCCCCGACTTCGGTGAAATAAAGGCATTCGCCGTTTGGCCCGATCACCTGCATCGCCTTGATCATCGGAAAACGTTGCAAGCCCTTTGGCGGCCCGATGATGCGGAATGGTGACTGGGCGAATTGCGCCGCGAGCATCTCCACATCCTGCACCAGAATTTCGGTCGCGTTCCAGCCGTGGGTGGTAAGGGCGCGGTAGTCGGTCGCAGACGGGCTTTCGATGAAGCGAAGGAACACCGGCTCGCCGCTTGCCGGGGCGAGGGTGATGCTGGGCCGGCCGACCATCGCCGGAGCACCCCAGGAGCGGGCGGCAGAGGCCGGAACCGCGCTGCGGTCGACGACGCGATAATCGAGAAAGCGCGTATAGACCACTTCCGCCATCGCCACCGACGGCACGGCATGGGTCACTGCTCTGATCTGTCCAAGCTTTTTCATGACTTATCCTTGCAACACGACCGCTTCGGCCGATGCGTCGATCAATTGTTCAAGCTCGACAACCTTGCGGCGATAACTCGCCATGCCGATGGCAACCAGGATGATGGCGGGGATGCCGATCAACAGCGCTTCGACGGTCATGGCGTAGCGCAATTGCCCCGGTCCCCCGAAAAGATCGGTCATCAGACCCACAAGCGGCGGGCCGATGATGAGACCGAAAAGGCTGATGACCAGATAGTAGATGGCCATGGCTTGCGAGCGGATCTGGCCCGGTGCAATAAGGGCGAACGACGCCGGACCAGCGGCGGTGGCAATCGCCTGTCCGACAAAGGCGACGAACAGCGCAGCAACTGCAAAGGGGGCGCTCGGCATCATCGGATAGGCGGCGAAACCGGGCACGGCGATCAGGAGCCCGACCCACAGGGTCGAGAGGCTCGCATCCGGGCGTCCGGCAGCAATCCGCCGGTTGGTCAGCCAGATCACCAGCGCAGTCCCGACCGGGCCGCCGGTCAGATACATCAAGCCGGTGACAATGCCGACGTCGCGGACGTTCCAGCCCCAGGTGCGGTCAAACAGCGCCACGTTCCAGAACGTCAGCGAGCCCAGAGTGACGCAGCAGGCCGAGGCGAGAAAAAGGGTCCCGAACGCTTGCCAGCGCTGGCGAATATAAGCAAAAGCGGTCCAGAACGTGGGATTGGCGCCGGTGTCCGCCACCCGCTCGCGACGCAGCGGCTCGCGGATGGTGAACATCATCCCTGCGAGAAAAAGACCAGGCAGACCGACGAGCAGAAAGGTCATCTGCCACGGCCGCATCTCGCCCACATAGGGCACCATAACCGGCGGCAGGGTGGCGATGAGATGGACCAGCGGCCCGCCAAGCAGGAACGCCACCCCGGCCCCGATGAAGGTGCCGCTCATGAAAATGCTGATAGCGCGGGCGCGGCGCTCACGGGTGAAATAATCGCTGATGATCGAGATCGAACAGGGGGCGACCGCAGCCTCGCCGAGGCCGACGCCGAGCCGGGTCGCGAACAGCGGAACAAAGCTCCGCGCCATGCTCGCGAGGGCGGTCATGCAGCACCATAACGTGATACTGGTGGCAAGGATCGTGCGCCGGTTATAGCGGTCAGCCATCCAGCCGATCGGCAGGGCGACGATGATATAAAACAGCGCGAAAGCCGGGCCAAGGAGAAGGCCGATCTGAAAATCGGTGAGGTGGAGATCGGCCTTGATCGGCCCGATGAGGAGGCTTGGCAGAAACCGGTCCAGGTATGAGATGACCTGCACCAGCATAAGGATGATCACCACATACCAGGCGTATTTGACGGTCGGCAGCGGCGTGGCAGCCGCACGCCCCGCGCTTGGCCTTTGTTTGGTCACAGTGGAATCCACCCCAAGACGCTCCCCAATTACAGTTCTAAACGACGCCATTTTGCCCTGGCTTGATGGTGACCCTACCTGCCCGGCAAATCGCTTGGCAAACGATAAGATTTGACAGGTTATGTGAATAATTGTCACATATGTCCATGCGCGATTTACCCTCGATTCAGACGCTCCGTGCCTTTGAAGCCGCCGCCCGCCACGAAAACTATTCAATGGCCGGCGATGAGCTGGGTGTGACTCATAGTGCGGTCAGCCATCGTATCCGGGAGCTGGAGGAGCGGCTTGAAATCAAGCTGTTTCACCGCATCGGCCATCGCATGACCTTGACTCGAGAGGCTGTAACGCTGCTCGCTCAGGTCCGTCAAGCCCTGGTCATTCTGCGCATGGCCTTCCCCGATGCTCCGGAGCAGTCACAGGCGACACTGGTTGTCAGCGTTCATCCGGCTCTGGCGACAAAATGGCTGATCCCCCGACTTGGCGCCTTTACCAAGTTGTTTGGCAACACCGTGCTTGAAATTCGTTCGACCGCTGAACTGCAGGATTTTCTCGCGCCGGGGATTGATGTGAGCATCCGTTATGGCGTCGGCGCCTGGCCCAATGCGGCGGGCGAACGAATGACCGGCGATGTGCTTTTTCCGGTGTGCTCGCCGGCCTATCGCGACCAGCATAATTTGCAGCAACCGAGCGATCTGGCCCGCTGTCGCCTGCTCCGCCATGCCTGGCAGCAATGGTCGCCGTGGCTCCGCGCCGCCAATCTCACCTTGCGCGAACCGAATGGCGGCATGACGCTCTCGGATACCGCCATGTTGCTTGAGGCGGCGGTGGCCGGTGAAGGGGTGGCGCTCGCCGGGAAGATTTTTGCTTCGGCGGATCTCAAAAGCGGACGGCTGGTGCGGCTGTTCGATGTGGAGATCGAGGACGCCTATGCCTATTACGTGGTGTGGCGCGCCGGAACCTCACTGACGCCGCTCGGGGAGGCGTTCCGCCTGTGGGTCAGGGACCAGTTTGCCATATAAAATATTTTACTGAGAGCCGTCATGGCGGCGACATGGATACGCGGGTCAAGCCCGCGTATGACAGTTTTTTTGAATAGACGTGCAGCCCTCCCCCACCCTGTCATTGCCGGGCTTGACCCGGCAATCCATGGGCGGGGTGACAGGGCGTGGGGAATACTGTCATAGTTAGGCTTGGGGCAACGTCGGGGGTGTGGGACTGGTCATGAGTACAAAGCTTGAGACGCCGAAAGCCGGGACAGAGGAATTCTCCCATGGCTCCGTTCCGGAAAGCGCCACCGTGGCCGGCTGGAACATTGCTCTGGTACTGCTTGGCATGGTGCTGTCGCTGCCCTGCTTCCTGATCGGGGCGCAGCTTGGGGCGAGTTTTGGTTTGGAGATTGGGGCTCAGGCGGTAGTGATCGGGGCTTTGATCCTGACGTTTCTTGCCTGTCTGACCGGCATGGTTGCACAAAGCTGCCGGCTGACCACCGCCATGATCATTCAGACTGCTTTTGGCATGAGCGGGGCCAAGGTCATCAATCTGGTGCTGGCGATTACGATCTTTGGCTGGTTCGGGGTGGTCACCAAATTGTTTGGAGAAAGCCTCGCCCATGTGGCCATGACCTCGGGGCTGCCGGATCTGGACCCGCGGCTTTATATGGTGGTCGGCGGCGGGCTCATGGTGCTGACCACGGTATTCGGCTTCAGCGCCATTCAGAGAGTGTCGAAGGTGATCGCTCCGTTTCTGATCATGGGATTGGTGGCGACGGCCTATATCGCCGCCCGGCTGGTGTCGCGGGAGCAATTGATGGCCACGCCGCTGGATGCGCCATCATTGGGCATCGGGGTGTCCATCGTGATCGGCGGGCTTGCAGTCGGGGCCACCATCTTCCCGGATTTCAGCCGCTTTGCCCGTAGTCGCCGCGATGCTTTGCTCGCGGCCGTCATCGGCTTTGGCCTTGGCGTGAGCGCGGCCTTCATCCTGTCGGCCATTCCGAGCGTCGCCACCGGCGAAGCCGAGCTGCCGATCATCCTTGCGAGCCTTGGGCTTGGACTGCCGGCGCTCGCGCTGATCCTGTGCAGCGCCTGGACCGCCAATTCGAGCAATCTCTATTCGTCGGCGCTGGCCATGGCCACCATCTCCCCGAAGACGCCGCATCTGCTGCTGACCATCACCGCCGGGGTGTTGGGCGTGCTGCTGGCGGTGCTCGGCATCAGCGATTATCTCATTCCGTTTCTGACGCTGCTTGGGATCGCCATTCCACCCATTGCCGGGATTTATGTGGCCGATTTCTTTCTGGTCCGGCGCGCCGCCTATCTTAACTATGGCAAGGCTGGGCAGGCGGCGTTTCGCCCCCTCGCCTTTGTCGCCTGGGTCGCCGGGATTGGCATTGGCAGCGCCACCGCCAATTATCTTTTCAGCTTGAGCGGCATTCCCGCCGTGGATTCCGTGCTGACGGCTTTTACGGTTTATCTTGTGGGGAGCAAGCTGCCGTTCGGGCAGAAAGTCGCGCCGTCGGCGTCGCGCAACTAAGCCCGGGCTGGGTCGTAAGGTGCCGGGTCAATGGCCGGGACTTTCGACAGCACGAGATCCGCGAGCAAGCGGCCCGAGCCGCTGGCCATGGTCCAGCCGAGATGGCCGTGGCCGGTGTTGAGATAGACATTCTCGATGCGGCTTTGCCCGATGAAAGGCACACCATCAGCGCTCATGGGGCGAAAACCGCACCAGGGGGAAATATCGGTGCTGTCGAAATGACCGTTGAAATCCGGATAAAGGCTGGTCAGAAAGCGGGTCAGATTGGCGATCCGGCTTGGCGTCAGAGTATTGTCGAAGCCTGCGAATTCAGCCGTGCCCGCGACCCGCAAACGGTCCCCGAGAGGCGTCACGATAGCATGAAAACCCTCGTCCACCACCGGGATGCGCGGGCCGTTGCACCAGCCGTGGCGGGGCGTGGTGATGGAATAGCCCTTGACCGGCTTGATCGGCAAGCGGATGCCCAATCCTGCGGTCACGGCCGGTGACCAGCATCCGGCGGCGATCACCACCACATCCGCGTTATAATAACGGTGGTTGCCGGACTGCATGGCGACAACCTTGTTGACGCGGCCGCCCTGGCGGTCGAAGCCGGTGACTGTCGCCCCATATTCGAACCTGACGCCGAGGGTCTTCGATATATCGGCCAGAGCAAGCGTATATTTGCGGGCGTCACCCGCTTCGTCCGACGCAATATAAAGCGCACCGGAAATTTCATGCTGGATCGCAGCCAGCGCCGGTTCACGGGCCACTGCACCAGCAGCATCCAGAATATCAATGGGCACCCCCGCCTCCTGCATGGTGGCGGCGCTGGCGACCATGGCGTCAAAGCCTGCAGAATCGCGGCTGAGTTTGAGCGTCCCGCCGGGCCCCTGATCATAGCGAAGGCTAAGCGTGGCTTCGAGAGTCTTCAGCATCGCGACACTGTAGGACGCAATGCGCGCATTGGCCGCCGTCGCCCGTTCAAACCGCGCCGGGTCGGAATTGCGCAGAAACTTGATGCCCCAGAAAAACAACGATGGCAGCGCCTGCGGGCGGAGGAGAAGCGGTGAATCCTCCTTGCCGAGATAGTGCCAGAGCCGACCGGCAACCCCGGGCGCGTTCCAGGGATCGGCCATGCTGGGAGTAAGGCTCGCGCCATTCGCATAGCTTGTCCCGAGAGCCACATCCTTCTCGCGGTCAAGAACCGTCACCTCATGTCCGTCACGCGCCAGACAATATGCCGAACTTACGCCGATGAGGCCCGCCCCGACGACAACCACGCGCATCCGTTTTCCCCAATTTTTAAGTCCCCGACGCAGTGTCAGATCAAACAAGGAGAATTGCAATCGTCTCTACAAAGTCTATGTTACGCCATGAATAGTCTCATAGTTCTGTCAATATCCGGCAAAATAAGTTACATCTCGGGGACAGATTATTTTTGGGAGAGTTCTTGTGGAACAATTTCTACCCATTATTATCCAAGCCATAGCCGGCGGTGCCGGGGGCGGCATTCTCGGACAAATCCTCAAATCGAAAAGCCTCGGGCCGCTTGGCAATATCATTGCTGGCGCGGTTGGCGGCATTGGTGCCGGACAGGGACTGGATGCGAGCGGCATCATGGCCCAGATGGCCCCGATGCTGGGCGGCGACCATGTGGCAACCGCCATTAGCTCGCTGATCGGCGGCGGCGTTCTTCAGGCCATCGGCAGTCTGGTGGCGGGCAAGAAGACCGCTTAAAAAATCCGGCCTAAAAAATCCGAGCGAGAAACCCGTCAATCGCGGACTGGGCCACCGGTTCGGTCAAAAGTGGCGCGTGACCTCGCTTCGGCACGGTCACTGTTTCAAGGCCGGGATGCCGTGACTGCATCTCAGCGAGGGTGTCCCTGGATAAAATATCGGACATCTCCCCGCGAATGACGAGCACGGGTTTTGCGGCGAGCGCCTCGAACAGATCCCAGAGATCCGGCGGCACGGCATCGCCCTCGGCCAGGCTTTGCGCGATCAGGGGATCATAGTCGAGGACCGGGCGCTCGCGGCCATAGGAATTGTCCTCACGGTAAAGACTGCGGGTGAATTTGTACCAGTCAGCCGGGCTGAAATCAGGGAAAATCTCGGCATTGAGGCCGCGCGTTTGCTCCTCCGCCTCGGCCCAGGACAGCGGCGGGTTGGTTTTGCCCACATAAGATTGGATGCGCGCGATGCCCTCGGGGTCAACCACCGGGCCGACGTCATTGAGGACCACACCCACCACAGCATCGGGATTAAGAGCCGTCATGGCCATGGCCATGATGCCGCCAAGCGAGGTGCCGATGAGCGCCAGCCGCTCAACCCCAAGATGTAGCTGGAGCGCGGCCATATCCATCACATAGGTGGCCGGAATGTAATTCAGCGGCTCGGGGTCATAGTCCGACAGGCCGCGCCCGCGAATATCCGGGACGATGACCCGGTAACGCGCCGCGAGATGATCGGCGAGGTCAGCGAAATCACGCGAATTGCGGCTTAAGCCATGCAGAGCAAGGACCACAGGCGCGTCAGGCCCGGGGCCCGGATAGTCGCGCGCATAAAGACTGAGATCATCGGCCGAGCGATAAAAAACATCGTGAAACGTCTTTGTCATGCGAACTCTACCCTTAATCGTCAGACTTTGTTAATCATCTGGCCCGAAAGTGACTTTACCATGTGCCAGACCTAGTTATGCCCGTTTTAGTTGTAAGGACTCTCTCGTGATCCGCGTTCCACAGATGTCTCCCCGTTTGGTGTCTACTAGCTTTTTAGCCTTCCTGATGGTTCCGGCCGAAGCCAGTGCGATCGAGGAAATCACCGTGACCGCGCGACGGCGTGAGGAAACGGTACAACAAGCGCCCCTCGCCGTCAGCGCTTTTTCCCGCGAACGACTTGACCAGATGCAGGCCCAGACCCTGGCCGATATCGAACGATCGGTGCCCAATCTCAATCTGATACAGGCGCATGGGTCATCCTCCACCGCCTCCATCTTCCTGCGCGGCATTGGGCAATCGGACGGCCTGCAAACCTTTGACCCCGGTATCGGGGTTTATGTGGATGGCGTGTATCTGGCGCGGGTTCAGGGCGCGCTCCTGTGGCTGAGCGATGTGGAGCGGATCGAGGTTCTGCGGGGACCCCAAGGCACGCTTTATGGCCGGAACAGTGTCGGCGGGGCCATCAAGGTCATATCGCGCCGCCCGGATATGGAACGGCTGACCGGCAATGCCGAGGTCACCTATGGCCGCTTCAATCGCCTGACCGGCAAAGCCTATCTGTCGACGCCGGTTGTCCGCGACAAGCTT
The DNA here is from genome assembly GCF_027920805.1 of Govania unica. GTDB lineage: Bacteria > Pseudomonadota > Alphaproteobacteria > Sphingomonadales > Govanellaceae > Govanella > Govanella unica. Next base: position 417,703 of record NZ_JANWOI010000003.1, on the reverse strand, counting down.
GCCTTAAGCCTTGCCGCCCTTAGCAGCAGCCGCGACGGCATCGTGACCGACCGCAGCACCGGCCGAAGATATAATGACGATGACAACACAAGCTTTCATGCCATCTTGCGGGCCGAGCCTTCGGACGCGCTCAGCCTCACGCTCAATGCCGATTATACCCGCCAGCGCACCGCGCTAACGCTTGGGAGGGCCGAGGCCGATCTCAGGACCGTGGAAGGCGCGCTGCTGAAACCCGCGCCGGGCGCCGGGAACCGCTATGATTACAGCGGCCGCACCTCCTTCAAAGGGCATGAGGGGCAGAAGCTTGACCATTGGGGGCTGTCCTTCGCGGTGGACGGCAAGCTTGACGATCATCTGACTTTGAGTTCCCTGACCGCCTATCGCAGCCTCAAGCCCAATATCTATATGGATATCGATGCCTCGAAATTTCAGCTGATCGATAGCTTCAACGACTTGCGCCAACATCAACTGAGCCAGGAATTCCAGTTGAAATATGACAGCCGACGGGTCGATGCCATCGTCGGGATCTATTACCTGAGCGAAAGCAACAAGGCCCATAATGAAGCCTATGCCAACGATTACGCGACCTATTTCAAGATCCCCGCAACCTCGGTCGCCTATTCGGACGATCATCTGGAGACCCGGTCCTATGCCGGTTTCGGTCAGCTAAGCTTGCATGCAACCGACGCCCTTTCGATCACTGCCGGCTTGCGTTATTCCTATGACGAGAAATATTTCACCCGCGATGTGCACGCCATTTTCGGGCCGCCGCTTACGGTGCTCAGCCGCAGTTACAGCCTGGCCCAGGGTAACAGCTGGCATGCCTGGACCCCGTCTCTCACGCTCGATTATCAATGGTCGCCTGAGCTTATGACCTATGCGAGCGCGGCGCGCGGATATAAATCGGGCGGCATGAACGGCCGCGCCAATTCGGATGCGGAGCTGCGTCCCTATGCGCCCGAATATGTCTGGACCTATGAAGGCGGCGTCAAGTCGCGTTGGCTGGATAGCCGGTTGCGCATGAACGGCGCGATCTTTTATAGCGACTATAAGAATTTTCAGGCCCGGGTCGCGGAGGTCCTGAACGCAAACCTGATATTGCCGGTGTTCAGTTTCCCGGTCATCAATGCAGCCCGCATGGAGAATTACGGAGCGGAACTTGAGCTGAGCGCCACCCCGGCTGAGCGCTTCAATGTGACGGCCAATATCGGCTATCTGAACGCAAGCTATAAAAACTTCATCGACGCCAGCCGCGACCGCTCAAACGATCATCCGGCCTTCGCGCCGAAATGGACGGTCAATCTGGCCGCCGACTATACGATCGAACTCGGCGCAGCCGGGCATGTGATGCTGCGTACCGATGCCAATTACAAAAGCAAACATTGGCTGAGCGTCGACAATCGCGATGTGCTGACGCAGGACGGCTATTGGCTGTTCAACGCCGGGATGCGCTACAATCCGGCGCACGGGGGATGGTATCTGGCCGCCGCGGTGCGCAATATCGGCGGCAGGATTTATAAAACCGACGCCCATGAATTCTCCAGCGTCGCCAATGTGCAGACCGCCTATTACGGCGACCCGCGCAGTTGGACGATCAGCGCCGGGGTCAATTTCTGAGCCGGGGGTAAGAGCAGGATCCAGGACCAGAGGATCAGGAATTACAGGGTGACCAGTTGGCCGATGCCTTCGCTGCGGCCGCGATTGAGGATGTAGGCGGCGGTGGCGATATCTTGCGAGGCGATGCCGAGGGACTTATAGACGGTGATGTCCGTGGGCGATTGGCGGCCTGCGACCGTGCCTGAGATGACTGCGCCGATTTCACCGAGGATATGATCCTCGGTCACAAGACCGGCATCTCTCGCCTGAAGGAACTCACCGGCCTGGGCCAGCGTGCTTTCGATATAATCCACGTAAAAGCGCGAGCGGGTGACCACGTCACTGTCGGCTTCGGCGGCACTTGCGACCGAGGCGCCGACGAGATTGACATGCTGCCCCGGGGTCAGCCACTGGCCCTTGAGGATCGGGGTTTTGGCGGCGGTCACGGTGGTGATGATGTCCGCACCGGCCACGGCGGCTTCGACGGACGGCGCGCTTTGGAGCTTTGCGCCACCCTTGCCCTGATGCTTTTCAATGAAGGCCGCGACCTTTTCCGGGGTGCGCCCCCAGACGGTCACCGTCGTGATCGGCCGCACGCAAAGGAGCGCTTCCAGATGAGTCTCCGCCTCCTCCCCGGTGCCGATGATAGCGAGGCTTGAGGCATCTTCGCGGGCAAGATGTTTGGTGGCCAGCGCCGAGGCGCAGGCGGTGCGAATGGCGGTCACCGAGCCCGCTTCAAGCAAGGCCACCGGCACGCCGTTCTCGCCATTAAACAGGCAGATCAGGCCGATATGCGACGACAGACCCAGCGCCGTGTTGCCGTCGAACATGCTGATGAGCTTGGTGCCGAGATAGCTCGGGTTCGTCATGGCTCCCGGCATGAGGCCGAGCACGCCCTTGCGGTTGGGCGCTTGCAGTAGCGTCCGCAATGGCAGTTCCACAGTGCGGCGGCTGGTTTCCTGCATGGCCGACTCGAGAACCTCGATGCAATCCGGATAGGTCAGCAACTGACGGATATCGGCGGCGGAAAAGACCCGGACTTCGGAACTGCTGTGCATGGCGATAGGCTCCTGAAAATATATTCGCCACAGGGTAGGTATTCCTGAAAAGGGATCAAGTGCAATTTCACCCGCGCGGCCACACTCATAGGTTGTCATTAAATGACATGCATAATCATGCGGTTGCAGCGCTCCCTTCAGGAATGATAAAGAAGCGCCCTTGGAAAGCCTAATCCGAAAGGCAGGCGCGGGTAGAACATGCTGATGTTAAAGGGTTTCCATGCCCCTATCAGCGTTAACACTTCGTAAGGAAACAGGTCTTAATGCGGCATCATCGTCTTTACTCATGATGGATTGCCCTCCCATGTTGTCGTGGATTTTGAACCGTACCATCAAGACTCGTGTGTTTCTGATCTCCGCCCTGATTTCACTGACGTTCCTCGCGATCATCATCAGCTCCTTCATCATCCGTGGCATCACCACCGCGGCCGTGGATCGGGCCATCGCTGCGCAAGCGATGACGATCCAGGTCAATGATCTCGCCAGCAAGACGCAAGAGCTACGACGCATTGAAAAAGATTTCCTGATCCGCAAGGACGCGGATTTTCTGCGTCAGTTCGATGAAACGCTCGCAGGGGCGCGGGAAGATCTCGAAGCGCTCAAGAAGAGCATCTTTCTCACCGAGGACACCAGCATCCTTGTGGCTCTCGAAGCGCTGCTGACCAGATACAGCGATCAATTCATCACCGTCGTCACGGAAGAAACCAAGCTCGGCCTCACGCCGGAGCACGGGCTTGAAGGCGAGATGCGCACCGCCGTCAACAGCATCGAACGCTCGCTCGGCAAGGCGCCGACCAGCCAGATGGTCAATATGCTGAGCCTGCGCCGCTATGAAAAGAACTTCATTCTGCGCGCCACAGACATCGACGTCCAACAACACGCCGCCGTCGCCACCGTCTTCCGCAAGCAGCTGAACGGCGATCTGGCCACCCGGCTCGACAGCTACACCAAGGCCTTCACAAGCTATGCCGACAACCGCATGCAGCATCTCGTCAGCATCACAAAGCTTAGTGAATATTATCGCGAGATGACGCCGCAGTTCGACAATTTGCTGAAGGTCAGCATCGAGGAACGCGACGCGGCGCTCGACAGCGTGAAAACCGCGCGCGCCGCCGAACATACGGTGCAGCTTGCCATCGGGGCCTTTGCCCTTGTCATGACGGGTCTGTCCGCCTTTGTCCTCATCCGCACCATTGTATTGCCTTTGCAGGCCATTCGCGGCGCAACCATGGAGCTCGCCCGCGGGCGCTATGAGGTCCAAATCCCCTTTGCCGATCAACAGGACGAAGTCGGCGACATGGCGCGCGGTCTGGTGCAATTCAAAGACGCCGCCCATGAACGCGAACGTCTCGAAGCCGAAACCAAGCGCCTGACCGAAGAACGCACCGCCCATGACATCGCCGAGCGCGACCGCATCGCCGCCGAGGAACGCCGGGCCCAGGCCGCCGAACTGGCCGAAGCGCGGGCCCGCGAACAGCGTGCGAAAACGGTCGCCGAGCTGATCAGCGGGTTCGAACATAAGGTGGCCGAAGCCATGGGCACCCTGTCGGGGGCAGCGACCGAAATGCGCTCCGCCGCCACGTCCATGGTCAGTGTGGCGGACATGACCAGCAGCCAGTCTGATCAGGTCAGTGACGCCTCGCAACGTACCAATACCAATACCCAGATGGTGGCGGCGGCGACCGAGGAGCTTTCCACCTCGATCCGCGAAATCAGCGGCCAGCTGCAGCGCGCCGGCAGTGTTTCGGAACAGGCGGTCGCAACTGCGGTCGAGGGCGGCGAAGCCATCACCACCCTGATCGGATTCACCGCCGAAATTGAAAATATTGTCAATCTGATCAAGGAAATCGCCGACCAGACCAATCTGCTCGCGCTCAACGCCACCATCGAGGCGGCCCGGGCCGGGGAAGCCGGACGCGGATTCGCCGTCGTCGCCTCGGAAGTCAAATCGCTCGCCAATGAAACCGCCAGGGCGACCGAAAAAATCACCACCCAGGTCACAACCATGCGCGCCGTGTCGGACAGCGCCGGAACCGCCATCCGCTCCATCGAACGCGTGGTCAGCGAATTGAGCCAGATCACCCTGAGCGTCTCAGCCGCCGTCGAGGAACAGTCATCCGCCACCGAGGAAATCGGGCGCAATGTCCAGCTTGCGGCCAGCGGAACGCAGGATATCTCGGCCGGCATCTCGCGGGTGACCCAGGGCGCCACCGAAACCGGCAGCGCGGCAAGCCAGGTGCTGTCCGCCGCCTCCGAACTTGAGGATATGTCGGCCAGCCTGCAAGCGGACATCAGCAGCTTCCTGAGCAACGTGCGCAACAGCTGAGCCCAGTCTTCAGCCATCAAAAAACCCCCCGAGAAGCATCTCGGGGGGTTTTCTTTTTTCAGCAACTTTGGCGGCAAAAAGAGTGTATTATCACTCCACCGTGTACATGCGTTTGTCAGTTTTTGCCGATAAAATGGAGAGCAAAGATGCTGTTACGGGTTACCTTGATCACCGCTGCCCTCATGACATGCCTTGCCGGCAATGTCGTTGCCGCCGCTCAGGCCACTGACAGCACCAAAAAAGAAGATCCGCCGCCAAAAGATCGCGCTGTCATCAATTTCGCCAATTTTCGCGGCAGCATTCAGGATTGGCGCGCCGAAGGCAACAAAGCCATCCTGATCCAGGACGTGGGCAGAAAATGGTACCGGGCTGAATTCATGGCGCCCTGTACAGAATTGCCCTTTACGGAGCGAGTCGGATTCATCACCGACAGCCTCGATCAGATCGACCGCTTCAGCTCGATCCTCGTGCGGGGACAGCGATGCTGGTTCAAGTCCTTCACCGAGATCGAAGCGCCTACGAGCGATAAGCATAAAGCCAAGCATTAGGGCAGAGACGCCACGAAGCCCTGAGCAGGGTTAATCGAGCGCTATGACTTGCGCCTTGAGATAAGCTGACTCCGGAAGGGCCGGATGCACTGGATGATCCGGCCCGGCTCCGGAACTGCGCAGGATGCGGCCGCTGCGGCGTGCATCCGTCAGCCCTTGCGCCACTTCGGCCGCGAAATGCTCCGCCGTCATGTGATGGCTGCAGGAGGCAATCACCAGAACCCCACCCGGACGGATCAAACTGGCAGCAAGCCGCGCAAGCTTGCGGTAGCCCTGAGCACCGGATTTAAGCGATTTCTTGTTTTTGACGAAGGCGGGCGGATCGGCCACCACGAGATCGAAGGTTTCATTTTCCCGCCCGAGACGCTCCATCTCGGCGAACACATCGGCCCGGCGCGTCGTGAAGCGATCGGCGAAGCCATTGGCCGCCGCCGCCTCCGTCGCCAGGGCGAGCGAGCTTTCAGAACGGTCGACAGCATAGACGGAAGCCGCACCGCCAGCCGCACAGGCCAGCGCGAAGCCACCGGCATAGGTGTAAAAATCCGCGACCTTGGCACCCTTGGCAAGACGGGCGGCGAAGGCCCGATTATCACGATGGTCATAGAACCAGCCGGTTTTCTGCCCGCCCACCGGATCGCAAAAATAGGTGATGCCGTTTTCCTCCACCGTCACCCGGCCCTCGGCCGCGCCCTTGACCACCCGGGCCTCAAGCTCAAGCCCTTCAAGCGTGCGCGACGGGCTGTCATTCTTGAGGATGATGCGGCTGGGGGCGAGCACGGTTTCAAGCGCTTCAACAATCACCGGCAACAGGCTGTCCATCCCGGCGGTGTTGGCTTGCAGCACAAGCGTATCACCAAAGCGATCGATGATGAGGCCGGGCATGTCGTCCGCCTCGGCATGGATCAGGCGATAAAAGGGACGATCGAATAATTTATCCCGCAGCGCCACCGCCTGCCGCAGACGGTTGACGAAAAAATCCGGCCCGAGCGGCAGATCGGCATGGCTGCCAGCCAGACGGCGGGCCGCGATCAACGTATGCGGGTTGAAATAATAAAGCCCGAGACGACGCCCGCTGCCCTCCTCCTCGGCCTGCACCAGAGTTCCCACAGGCAGCGCCTTGAGCGCCGGGGTCATGGCAAACTCATTCGAATAAATCCACGGGTGACCACCCCGCAAACGCCGGGCAGCCCGCTGCGACAGAGCAATTACCGCTAAACCAGTCTCTGTCTCTGTCGTCATCTGCCGTCTCCTTGATGTCACATGTCTGGGACTTTATGGGTCAAAGCACAGGCGGTGGCAAGGGCGGGAGATGGATAACCGGGTCATGAACAGCAATGACAGGGAATGGTAAAGATTGCCGCCCCACCAACCTGTCATACGCGGGCTTTTCCTGAATGACCGGCTATTGCGCCATCCGCCGCCCCTGCCCTCATGAAGTTTTTAAGGATGACAGGCCCGGATCGAGGAGACAGGATATGAACAATGTTCACCCGCGTACGGATAGGCCCTTGATGATGTCAGATCTTGTGATTCCGACCCTTGATGACATGCGTGCGGCGGCGCGTACGCTTGCGCCGCATATTGCCGCCACCCCCGTGCATCATTGGATCGGCCCCGAACTTGAACGCCGCATTGCGCCCGGGACGCAGGTTTTTCTCAAGCTTGAGCTGTTTCAGCGCACCGGCACGTTCAAGATTCGCGGCGCTTTGCTCAATCTGATAGCGCTGGATGAGGAGGCCCGCAGGCGTGGCGTCACCGCCGTCAGCGCCGGGAACCATGCCATCGCCGTGGCCTGCGCCGCTCATAGCATGGGTGTGTCGGCCAAGGTGGTGATGATGGCCAGCGCCAATCCCGCCCGAGTCGCCGCCGCCCGCGCGTTTGGCGCCGAGGTGTTGTTCGCTCCGGACGGTGCCACCGCTTTTGCCCTTGCAGCCGAGATCGCCGCCGACGAAGGGCGCAGCTTCATTCATCCCTTTGACGGGATCGGGGTCACCACCGGCACCGGCACCGTCGGGCTTGAACTGATGTCGTCCGTGCCCGACCTCGACGCCGTTCTTGTGGCTGTGGGCGGAGGCGGACTGCCGGGTGGAGTTGCCGCCGCCGTCAAACAGATCAACCCCAAATGCGCGGTCTATGGCGTCGAGGCTTACGGCAATGACGTGATGTACCGGAGCTTTGCCGCAGGGTCACCGCAAAAACAGGACAAATCCACAACCATTTGCGACAGCCTGTCACCGCCCGCCGTGACCCCCGGGAGCTATGCGCTCTGTCAGCATTTTATCGATGAGATCGTACGGGTCGAAGACGACGCCATCTGTGCGGCGCTTGCAGTGCTGTTTCGCGAAATGAAACTTGCGGTGGAACCTGCGGGAGCGGCGGCCACGGCGGCACTGTTCGGACCGCTGCGCGATCGGCTTGCGGGCAAACGGGTCGGCGTCATCGTCTGCGGCGCGAATATCGATGCGGATGGGTTCTACGAATTTCTGAAACGCGGCGAGGCCGTGCCCGGAATGCAGTAAAAAAAATAGGCGGCAGACTGCCGAAGTCTGCCGCCCACAATTGACTTTAGAAAAACGCCCCGACGTTCAACAGGGTCAGCACACCGATCACGGCGAAAATCAGCGCGGCGATGATGCGCACGAGTTTGAGCGAAACCCGTTTGGTCACCGCATCCCCAAGCAGCACCGCCGGGACATTGGCGATCATCATGCCAAGCGTCGTGCCCATGGCAACCCACAGCACATTATCGAACCGCGCCGCCAGTGCCACCGTTGCGATCTGGGTCTTGTCGCCCATTTCCAGCAGGAAAAAGGCCACGACCGTCGCAAGGAACGCGCCGAAATGACCGTATTGGCGCGGCTCATCATCGACTTTGTCAGGCACCAGCGCCCAGGCCGACATGGCGATAAAGGAAAGACCGAGAACCCAGCGCATGACATCGGCGGACAACAGTTCAGCCGCGAGCGTACCGACCCAGGCCGCCAAGGTATGATTGGCCACCGTGGCAATAAAAATCCCGGCGATAATGGCTACGGGTTTGCGGAAACGGGCGGCCAGCAACAGGGCCAGCAATTGGGTCTTGTCGCCGATTTCGGCGATGGCCACGACGCCCGTGGAAACCAGAAATGATTCCATGATTTTCTACATGCAGGGCCGGACCGATACCAAAGGCACACCGCACCGCCCGACCCTGCATGGATTGAGCGCGGTGATACCAATGGTCTCGCCAAGCATTCAGACCCTTAGGACCTGATTGCCGCACCGCGCCATGGCCTGCTCCCTCACGGGTTGGGCCAAGTTTGTTGACGCGAGCTCCCCTCAAACGGAGGACGACTACTCCCCAATGTTCAGGTCGCTTATAGCCATGCGGCCCAAAAATGGCAAGACGACAAAAAAAACCCTCCCCGCGATGCGGAGAGGGGTGAAGTTTTCAGTCAAGCAATGAACCAGATCAAAGCTTGTGCTTGAATGAAAGATCGACAGCAAAACTGATCGGCTCGGCACCGAGATTTTTTTCAATCTGCTCGCGGCTGAGCCACAACGGCCGGAGACCGTAATCCCGGTACATCTGCATATGATTGGCAAACAACGGATTATCCTGCCATTTACCCTCGGGCGGGATGAACCCGCTTTGACCGGGCGGAAGCACGAAACCCGCCATCACGCCTTTGTCTTCGAGGCCATAACCACTCATTAAATTCATGGCCCCGCGATTGGCATAGAGCGGCAGCGTCAGCAACTTGTCCTTGCCTGTCATCGGGATGCGGTTGGCGTTGCTATCGAAAAAGACCTGCGGAACAGCCGGAATGCGCCACTTCGACATGTCCCCACTCTGGGTTTTTTTCAAATTTTCGATCGCTTTGTTCATGGCCGAGCGGATGACCTCGTCAGGCCCTCGGTCACCAAAGAAATTATAATAGTGATGAACGCCGCTGCGGCCGTCACTGCTTAGAAGCGCATGATAGGTGACGAGAGTTCCCGCCGAAGGATGTTCCTCAAGACGTGGAGCTTTGGTCTGATAGCCTGCCGCAAGCCAGATCGGCGCACTGGCAAAGCCATCAAGCGTCGGTGCGAGCGTGTCACGCACCATGACCGGCAGCCAGGCGTCAAAGAGCGCCTGACCGGCAGTATCAAACTTGCCGTCCCCGTCATCGTCCGTGCGCATCTGATTCCACTTCGCGATCAAGGCCCGCGCCTTCGCAAGATCGCTGCCGACTTCGGCATTCTCAAGAGCGCGCAGAATATAAGGCACGAAATAACTTGCGCTCACATCGCGATATGAGATGACGTGGTTAATGTCCCACATATCATTCCAGGTCAGACGCTCTTTCTTGGTGATCTCGCCGAGCAGGATATCGACCTGATTGGCTTCGGCCCATTGTTCCCAATAGAGTCCGGAATTGGGCCAATCCTTTGCCGGTTTGTTATTGAAATTGACAATATAACCGGTGGTCAGAACAGCCGGATTGGCATTGGCCGGTAAAAATTCCTGCCATTCATACCCGCCTGTACCCGTGGCGGGCAGACGGATATCCTGATCGTTGCGATGTTTGACAAACCGGCCGGTGAAAACCGAGCCCACCTGCCCGTCCTTGTCCGCATAAAACCAGTTATACCCAAAGGCGAAGGACCGCGCCTCTGCAAGCCAGTCCTTAAAATTCCTGGTCTTGCCGGCATTCACCCAAGCCATAACCGATGAGACCCCGGCTCCCTGCCATGAAATAGCCTGGGAATAGGCGATGCTGGAGGATTTATCCCCGGCAACCACCGGACCGTGGACTGTCGAACGGATCACCATTTTCAAGGGGTCCTCGCCCTTGATTTCGATCAGTTCCGCGCGGCCCATCATGTCGTGCCACTCATTATTCAGGCGGTAGCGGGTCGACCCCGGCTTTTCCAGATGTTCCTGAAAATGATCCACATGATTGCCGAGCCCGGCCGTAATGCCCCAGGACATTGAAGGGTTGACGCCAACTTCCAGCACCATGCTGCCTTCTGCGGCAAAACCCACAAGATCAAAAGCCCCGCCATGGAGCCCCACGGGATAATAATAGCTTGGCGTATGCCAGCCCGGCTGCGGACCGTTAACGAAAATGGAACTGAAGCCAGCCGCCTTGTCACGCCCGACAAGCCAGGCCATGCTCGCGCGCTTCGGGGAGGATTCACGAGCCATGATCTTATCCATGCCTCCGAGCAACGTCGGCTTCGAAGCCATATCCAACCCGTTCGGAGCCTGCTCCTGACAGCCGAGCGGCTGCGTGCTGGATTTGTCCTTACCACCCTTTTGATGGTCACGTTTGGTCGTCGGCGCGTTTACATCCGTCTTCCACAATAACTGGTTGAAGATGTCATCGCAATCCTTCGGATATTTCTGCCGCAGGAAATGATAAAGCTCCATGTTCAAAATCTGCGTGCTGAAGGACGAATAGGCCCCAAGCACGTCAACCGCATAGATCATGGTGTCGCTCACGGTCCAAAGCTCGGGCAGGAAACCATAATCCTTGAATGGCTTGGGCAGCTTTTCCGACTGGTTTTTCAGCACCTCGGTAATTGTTTTATTGACGCCGTCGGTAAAGCCATTGATCAGCATTTTATCGGCGAACGGCAGATTGGAATATTCAATATTGAGAGCCTTCGGATCGTGCATGGTGCGGGCGTCAATATCTTTCGACAGATATTTGTCCGGCCACGCCTTGTCCCCTTTCCCGAGAACTTCGGCGGTTTTGCCTAATGCCTGCCGCTTGCGCATTTCCATCTGAAACAAACGATCCTGCGACATGATGTAACCGAAGCCAACAAAGACTTCATATTCCGTGTCGCCATAGACATGTGGAACACCTTGCCTGTCGCGCAGGATCTCAACGTCGGCCCGGGCTTCGGTTATGAGTTCCGGTGTGATCAGAAACGCCCCCAGCGCAAGCCAGGATAGCAACTTTCCCAAAAATCTGACTGCCATGCTCCATTCTCCGTTCTGCGGCATGAAATCTGCCGCGCCCCGAAAAAAGGGGCACGACACTGATTTTCATGACGCAGATCAGGAGAATTCGTGACGCTCTCAGCCGCCAGCAACTTCAGCTAGAGAGAGTGCCAACGGCGGGCGTCGCTGAGCCCATGGCCGGGCGCGCTCGATCGCGGCCCCCATGCGGAAGAGACCAGCCTCGTCCCCCATGCGGGCGGCGAAGTGAACGCCGATCGGCAAGCCTTCGTCATTCAGGTCCCAGGGGATGCTGACGGCGGGCTGGCCTGTGACATTGAATGTCGGCGTATAGGGGGAACCGCCAAAAATCTTGCGGGTCCAGGCGAGCCCGTCCGCATAATCCGCGTTGGCGTCATAGACCCCAAGGAGATGCGGCGGTTGCGGCAGACTTGGCGTCAGCAACAGATCATACCGTTCAAAGAACTGTCCGACCTTGCGCGACACCATATTGCAGACGGCAACGGCATCCAGCAGATCATAAGCGCTCATGGATTTGCCGAAATGGTAACAGGCGAGCGATGAGCGTTCGAGCGTGTCCGTACCGATGGGACGCCCGGTGGCCGCAGCGAGGCCGTCGATCCAAAGCGCGATATTGCTGCACCAGATGCGGGCGTTGGCCAGCATGAACCCTTCCCAATCGATGCCGAGATCGGGAGTCGCCTCCTCCACCACCACACCCATGTCGGCAATAAGCGCCGCCGCCTCAAGCGTCGCGCGGCGGCAGTCGGGATGGAGTGCGCCGCCGTTCCAGGGAGCCAGCATCAGGCCCACGCGCAATGACCCAAGCGGCTGGTCAAGTTCGGCGAGATAGGATCGCTCCGGCGCGCGCACCGGGTATGGATCGCCAGGTTCAGCCCCGGTTGCGGCATCAAGGGCGGCTGCACTGTCACGCACACTGCGGCTCACCACATGGGTGGCACTCAGCCCGCAGAGATATTCCCAGGCGCCCGGAGCCATGCTGATACGGCCGCGGCTGGGTTTGAGGCCGAACAGGCCGCAGCAGGCCGCCGGAATGCGGATCGACCCGCCACCGTCATTGGCTTCGGCGATTGGGACCATGCCAGCCGCCACCGCCGCCGAGGCCCCGCCACTTGAGCCGCCGGGCGAATGTCTGAGGCTCCACGGGTTGCGGGTCGGACCATGAAGGATGTTTTCGCTAGTGATATTGAAGGCAAATTCGGGACTGGTGGCGCGGCCGATGGAAATCAGCCCGGCCTCGCGGTAGCGGCGCATCAAGGCAGTCTCAACCTTATCCGGGGCCATGTCGCGCGCAAGGCGAGAGCCGCATTCATGAGAGACGCCCGGCTCACTGCCGCCCACATCCTTCAAAAGGAACGGCACGCCAGCCAAAGGCCCGCCGGGAAGGTCCGGCAAGGCGGCAATTTTCCGGGCAGTGCGGGAGCCCCAGGTTTCAATGACTGCATTGATGGCCGGGTTGGTCTGAGCGATACGCTCCAACGCGGCTTTGACGGCTTCGGCCGGGGAAATCTCCCCGCGCTTGATCAATCTGGCGAGGCCAATTCCATCGAATTGAGCATAATCTTCGGGCGTCATAGGCTTTCCTTTTGAGATGGGCCAGTTCGACGCACACGCGGATTTTATATATTATTCCCGAACTCTAGCGAATTTCTCCACCGAATGGAAGAGGATCAGATCAGATGCTCACAGACCGCGATATTGTCTTCATGCATGGTCAGCATCTGCTGCAGATCCTGATGCAGGGTCGGATCCTCGATACGCGGCAGAACCTCCCGCAGTTTTTTGACCACCCAGGCCTGGCCGCGATTGAGCAGGTCCACCTGCGCCGATAAATCGGGCTCGGCCAGCACCTTTTCGCGGAAGGCTCCGGTCAGCGCGCTCGGCGTCATGCCGAAGCGTTCAAGATGATGGGCCAGCATATTGACGCAATGAGCTTCATCCAGGCGCACCCGGTTGAGCGCCGCGCCCACATGGGGCCGGCGATCCTCATGCTGCGCTTCCTTGAGCATATGAAGGGCCACTTTGGCCCCTGCCCGCTCCCCTTCAAGGAGCTGGGTCAGCAGGGCGACGGTCTCGTCACGGCTCAAATAGCCCATATAGGCGGAGTCGGCCTCATGCATGCTGCAAGGGGAGGAGCTGGGCGGGTTCAGATCCGATCCGTACTTCTGGGCCATGGCGGTCTCCAACAAAAACGGGAGCCCTCATCATAGCATATTAAAGCGTTTCGAGGTAATCCCGCAGCAGGCGGGCGCTGTTGTGATCGTGATCGGACGCCCCGTAAACAAAGGTCACCACGGTTTTCGCGGCCTCCGCCCGGAGTTTGCGCAATTCCGCCACGTGGCTGTCGAGTTCGGCCCGATAGCGTTCGCAGAACCCATCCCAGCGGTTGTCTTTATCTTCATGATACCATTTGCGGAGGTCGGGACTCGGCGAGATATCCTTCAGCCAGCCATCAAGGGCGGCCTTATCCCGGCTGATCCCGCGCGGCCATAACCGTTCGACCAGATAGCGGCGACCGTCCGTTGGGTCCGGCGCCTCATAGGCCCGCTTCAAATGAATTTTAAGCTTTGCCGTCATGATGCCCTCCTGCTCTGCGGACCGCAGCCTTGCGGCCGCAGAGGACAGAATAGCGGTCCCGCCGCTCCGGGCGAAGCGAAGAAATCCCATGAACCAGAGGAAATCCTTCGCCCGACGCCCGGATGACGAAACGAGATCAGGCTTCCGCGAGATTGGCGTTGGCGAAATCCCAGTTCAGAAGCTTGTCGATCACGGTGCCGATATAGGTCGGACGCAGATTCTTGTAATCGACGTAATAGGCATGTTCCCACACATCGATGGTCAAAAGCGCGGTCTGGCCATGAACCATCGGGGTGTCCGCATTGCCAGTCTGGGTGATGGCGAGCTTGCCGTTTTCAAGCACGAGCCAGGCCCAGCCGCTGCCGAACTGCGTTGCTGCGGCTGCTGCGAGTTTTTCCTTGAAAGCATCATAACCGCCGAAATCGGCCTCGATGCGTTCAGCAATGGCGCCGGTCGGCTTGCCGCCGCCGTTCGGGCTGAGCGAATTCCAATAGAACGTGTGATTCCACACCTGAGCCGCATTATTGAACACGCCCTTCAGGCTCGCGTCCTTGGCTGACGCCTGCACGATCTCTTCAAGCGACTTGCCTTCAAGCGCCGTGCCCGCGATCAGTTTATTGAGGTTGTCCATATAGGCGCGGTGATGCTTGCCATAATGGGTCTCGAGCGTGGTGCGCGAAATATGCGGCTCCAAAGCGTCGAGGGCGAAAGGCAGATCGGGGAGAGTGACAGTCATCGCAGCGTCCTTTTTGGTAAGTGTAAACAGGCGAAATCGAAAGTGTAAATTCTGGCCCCAGCGCTGACGCCAAGACCATGGGGCTATAACCCCCTGAACAGACCGGGTAAAGCCCCCATTCCAGATAGCTAGCCAGCGAAAATCGCATAGCCGTTCCAGGCGCTTGCCGGTGGGCAACAGAGCACGCCTGGAACCGCTCGGGAATATAGGCAAGCTTTACGGCTTATGTTTGGCATGGGATGCGCATATTCCCCACAACAGCGGCAGCTGAGGAGAATGCATCCGGAGAACTTCGTGCCTTGCCTTCCAGAATCGTTAGCCTTGCAGAATATCTCTACACACGTCCGCCAACGCCCCCAGATTCAGGCGTACTGACAACGCGTCCAACTGCAATAGATCTGTGGTCATCCAAGGGTGGAACTTCTCGAAGATCAGATTGCCTTTGTCTTCAAAAAGATGCGCAGTCCCTCCCCCGGCAAACGTCTCAAGAGTGGTCCGAAGTGGTGGCGTAATATTTCCACCTACGACTTCCAGAAAACCGTCATACGACTGCACCCTGAACCCCTTGCTGCGCAGCGCGAGGGCAAGGGTGTTTACCTTGACCGTTCCGCATCGCATGGCCAGAAGGAAAGAATTTTCATCAATTTGCGCAATCCGCCCCGGGTCAAATTGCAGCTGTGCATAATTGCCGCGTGCCTCATCCAGAAGAAGCAACGCAGCTTTGTCCATATAGATCGGTTGGCTGTCGCCGGCGAGAATATCGAACATACGCTCGATGACCCGATCATGGATATCGCCAGGGTCACCTTCGAATATAGGTGGCATGCCCACTTTTGCAGGCGTGACAAGGATCACCCGATCAGCATCATTAACCTCCTGGACAAGCCAGCGCTGTCCCGAGAAGATCAGCATCATTCCTGGAGCTATAAGGTTATCGATAGGCAGAGTGCCAAGCTCCCGTCCGTCCGCAATCAACCTGTATTCTTCCGGCGTCCGGAAGACGGCATAAAAGCTATAATGCTCAACCAGCTTTTCACCGGTGGGGCCAAGCAGTAAAAGCCCATCGTCTGCCTGTTCGATCAGCCCGACGTCCGACTGCCCCATCGCCCTGAGAACCTCTATGAACAAAGGCATCGTCACCTGCCGAAACGGACCATCTTGGCACAGGATTCGGAACACCCGGGCGGCATGAGCTCCCCCATGTTCGGCGATCATCGACAGGATCTGATGGACCAGCGTCGATAGGTGCAATGCCTGAGGCTTCGGCGGTTCGCACCATTTCTCGAGCAACAGTTCGATCATCGCCACTGCACGCACCAATCCCAGGCGCAACCGATCATTGATATGACTTTTAGACGTCAGCCTGGCCTCGACCGCATATTGCCTCAGGATCTGAGGTCGGCCCTCCCGCCGCCCGGACCGCCCGAGCCTTTGGCGCAACGCGGCAACGCTGAACGGCGCGCCGATCTGGGCAACACATGTGACATCCCCGATGTCGATCCCAAGTTCGAGCGTCGATGTGCAAATAGCTGTCGTCGGCTGCCTGCCGTCTTTCAGGCGCTGCTCAATAAATTCACGGTGATCGCGCGACAGACTGGCATGATGTGGATAGAACTCCTGCGGCAGGTACTTTTCCTCACACAACGAGCGAAGCCTGTCAGCATAGATTTCGACCGACTGGCGGGATCCGGCAAAGACAAGATTGTCACTGCCACGCAAATGTGTGAACAGATGACGAGCGATCGCATCAATGGCAGACGGCGCGTCCTCATCAGTGTCACCTAGGGTATATCCGCGAAGCTGCAGTTTTAATTCAGGCGTATCACCCCTTGCCTCGATCAACTCAACATTTGCAGCATCGTCCGGTCGAAGATAGGTTTGTGACAACTCCATATCACCCAATGTCGCCGACAACCCGATCCGCCGGATCGGGCGTTTCACCGCCTGCTCAAGCCGAGTCAAAAGCGACCGCAACTGCACCCCACGTTCGCTGTCCAGAACACTGTGAAGTTCGTCGATCACCACAGCCCGGGTGGCACCGAACAGCCGTGGAACTTCTAGACCGCGACGAACGAACAATGCCTCCAGAGATTCCGGTGTGATCAGAAGAATGCCCTTGGGCTGCTTAAGTGCACGCGACTTGACCGAAGCGGAAACATCACCATGCCAAGGAATTACGGGCAGTTCGGCCTCGCGGCAGATATCCTCCAATCGCCGCGTCTGGTCGCTGATCAGTGCCTTCAGGGGACCAATATAAAGCAGATCAAAGCCACTTTTATCCGACGGCAGATCCAGCAGCTGCGAAATCAGGGGCAGGAACGCCGCCTCGGTCTTCCCTCCGGCAGTAGACGCTGAGATAATCAGATCGGCTTCGCCGCCAATGACAATATGAATCGCCTGCACCTGAATGTCGCGCAGATTACCCCAACCCTGCGATCGTATCCATTTCTGGACCGGACGCGCGAGCTTGTCGAAAGCGCTGCTCATAGGCGGAAACTGACCAGGTCGTCCTCCGGGGACTGGGCACCGGAATTCTCGTCAATGTCACGCAGATCATCGCCGCCATCCGCCCTGACCTCAATACTTGCGATCAAATCAGACCATTGGACATCAGCATTCTGCGCCAGAACAGCCAGCAGATTAACGAAAGCGATAACCGTGTTGCGGGGGGTGCGGAAATAGGCTTCGCCGATACGGTCCGCGCAATGAGCCATGAATGCTTCAAGCGCCGCATCGGGTAACGCCTGCTCCTCAGATTGCATCACGGCCCGAATATTAGACAGCAGCACGAATAAATCCTCGGGCGTCAGATTGGCGAGCCGAACGACAGGCCCTGACAGATCAACCAGGTCACCATGAGCAAAGCTATTCTCGGCCAGACGCGATTGCAGCGCCTCATAACTATAAAGGCCCCGACGGGTGTTCATCAGGAACTCGGGCGTCCCTCCCATCAGGAATCCAAGATGTTCAGCACTTCCCTGCAGCACATCATTCAATATCCGCAGTATTTGTTCGTAGTTAGCATTACGGGCCTGGGATGAGGTGAGTTTATAGAGGTTAACCATCTCGTCGAGCCCGACCAACAGCCCCTTATATCCGGCTTCGCGCACAAATGCTGACATCAGTTTGAGCTGGTCATAAACGCTGGCATCTTCAATGATCGTCCGGACGCCAAGCACTTTACGAGCATCCGTACGCGTCGCGAACTCTCCCCGCAGCCAGCGCAGCGCAGCAGACTTCAGATCGTCATCACCGTTCTCGTGACCTTCCCAATATCGACGGATGACTTCAGCAAACTCGAACCCTCCTGTCAATTCCTCGAAATGCGCTAATTTCTCGCGGATCACGGTGCCTGTCGGCTTGTCCTGCTGTTCGGCATCCTGATGGGCCTGACTGACAAAACGCTCCACCACACTCGCCAGCGCTCCACCATCCGGTTTGCTCCTGGTGGAAAGGTTGCGTGCCATTTCAGCATAAAGCCCGCGCGCTTGCCCTCCGGTTGCATGAATACGCCGGTCGGGAGCAAGATCGGCAAACATAACCACCAAACCTTTTTCCAAAGCGACCAAACGGATCAGGTTCATAAAGAACGTTTTTCCTGATCCGTAGTCCCCGATAATAAAACGGATCGCCGCGCCCCCGTCGGCGATCCGATCCATATCCTTAACCAGTTCCTCAATCTCCCGGACGCGGCCAACCTGAATGTGAGGCAAACCAATCTTGGGTACCACACCCGCGCGCAGCGCCTGAACAATCGCGTCACGTTCACGCAGTTTCAATTTGGACATCAGCACAACTCTCCTTCCAATTCTGCGCGCAGTGCAGCGACAATCTCCGGCGCGACATCATATCCGTCATATTCATCAAGCAGGGCTTCATCATAGCGTGCAAAAGCCCATTCATTCACCGTTTCCATCGCCCCGGCGGGCATAAGCCCATGCCTCTCCGCCAGGTCAGCAAAGGCGTCTTCGGGCCAGTGCTCCCGGTCAAGGATCTCTCGTACGAGCGCCGCATGTTTCGGATCGAGCCCGCCCAGCGGAGAAGGCAACAGCTCGGCCTCGGCTACGTCCGCGTCCACGTCCTGGTCCACGTCCTGGTCCATAGCAAAGATCTCACCTAGAACAGAGGACACAAGCGCCGTATCCGAGCGGATCGCAGCGATACGAGCAGCATCGAGGCGCCCCACATTCTCCGCAGGGATAACTTCCCCCGGCTGACCAGCTTGTGCAGCTCGGACGCGTACTGGTGCATCGACAAGATTGCCCGCATGGAGGTCCGAGTAAACCATAGCTGGATCAAGGCCCAGAGTTTTATAGATGCGCTCAATCCTCGCAACTTCCGCTGCATGAATGGAGCTGTCAGCATGAGCGATCGATACGACCGCCGCACGAATATCCGCCTGACGGTCTGCTCCCATCTCTTTCAGAATTCTCCGCAAAAGCGCCATGTCAGACGGCACAACCAACAACCATTCAAGGTTAGCAGAAAGACGAATGCGTTCGGCATCACTGAGCCCTTCTGCCTGCTCGACCTGGATCTTCAACAGCTTCCTCTCACCTTCTGAAATCTGGCCATCAGCATGTGCGACAAATGTGCTGAGCGCGAGTTTCATCAATGCGGCACGATAGGTTTGAGTTACATTCTCCAACCGCTCCACTGCCGCACCGAGCTTAAATAATACAACAGGCTCTTCGAATTTCGGCCCCCGTAAGGCAAAGCGCGGGTCTGGAGCCATGCCAAAACCGATGCGCGCCAAAGCATCGGCCGCATCTGTGAATTGCCGTTTACCGATACCATCTGGGCGTGTCCCCCCAAGTTTGGTCAGAACCTCTACAACCGGAACCAGCCCACCCTCAGACACACGATCGCTGGCCCAGACCATGAGTTGCTCCAAATTTTCGGAGGAAAACAACGACCATAAATCCGGCGGTAAAAGGGCCAGAGCTTCTAGACTACTGCGCCCGTCTGGATTGCGCGCAAGATAACGGCTGAACTTATCCAGATCGTTCATTGCCTCATCGGCCAATTCCTGTGCGATCTCGATGGGCTTCCGCAAACCTGAAATATCCACCACCGGCTGACCGTTAACCATGGGTTTGAGTTCGACCTGAAATTCTCTTGAGGCGGCCTGATATATGACCTTCAACTGCTTGCGCGATTTGGTAACCTTCAGACCATTGGGGAACCGTTTTTCAAAGCCAAGTCGAAACAGCGCCTGAAACTCCTCAGGGCATCGCGTTGCGGGGGTGCGTAAACTGCGGTCCTGATGACAGAGGAACCAACTGAGCAGCCAATCCGCGGACAGCGGCTCTCCCAAGCCCACACAGCCACCAACCTTAATCATGACGGCCAACGGAACATCCCAGCCAGGATTGCCGAAGATCGGTTTTTGGTCGGATGGATTGCTCAGTGACACCTGCACGAACTGAGCAAATTCACCAAGATAGCGTTGCACAGACCCGTCGTTCGGATAGAGGCTCATCAAACGCAGAACTTCATCCAAGATATCCTGCCGTTCAGCATCACTTGGGTGATCCTGAAGACAGCGCCGCTCCAACCCATAAAAATACAGGAATAAATAGCCCGGTTCATAAGAAACATCCGACCGACCGCCAGCGAGCCAGTCGAGATACGTCGCCCGGCACACCGGCGTAATGTCGGAGTAGCCGGGCCAATGTGGCATGCCTTCGCCAGCTTTATCCGCCCCGACACGAGCCACCGAAAGCGCGAGATCGATATAAGGTCTGGATTTTTCCCGATAGCCGCGGGAGTTCAGAAGCAATGGCGTGCCGACATACAGCATTCCGCCGATGTCCCGTCCCGCAATCGTGATGCTTTCTCCCTTGGGAATCCAGCCTTGTCCCTGATTGCGTTGATGACCCTTATCAGTAAGCTGCTGCTCTCTACGAATGCCTTCCGGCTGCGTAGAAACGGGTTCAGAGATCGACAAACCGTAGCTTCTTTGAGAGTTTACTTCATAGGCCTGCCGCAACTTCATTGCCCTTTTACGCTCAAGCCGCCACACCAGAATGCCAGGCGTAAAAAATGCAAAGAGCATTTGTTCATCAGTGGACCAATTCTCCATCACAGTCACAACGACAAACATACAAGCAACAAAAATAACTAAGTATAAAAATATGATACGCAATATCTTCACGATCCAGATCGCCCCTACAACAGTCTGAGGATGTCATATTGGCCTATGCTATTCGTACGGGCACAGCTTTCAAAGGGAAAAGGCCCTTCAAATGTCCTTTACATCTCAAAGTGCTGTCCCGCATAGAAATCATCTTCTGTTCAAAGGGCCTGAGGCTGCCCACCCCCGTCACCCATAAGCAGCGCCTCCGCGGATACGAAAAGTGCTAAATGCTCCCGGGGACTTCAATGCTCCTCGGAATCAGCCAAAAATCCATTAAATCAGGCCGCGCTCAACGGGATGATGTGTGCCATCATATGTCCTGAAACGCGCCTTTCGGAGAATATTCGCAAGGGCCTGCTCGGCCCCATTAAAGTGCGATGGCCCTTGCGACTCACCCGCTGGATTCGAGACGGCGAGGATATCTACGACCTATCGCGCCACTAGGGGCACTCATCCGTCAAGACGACAGAGATCTATTTGGGGTACGTCGACACAAAACCCGGCACAGAGGCGGCGGTTCGCCAGCAGCTACAAAGCGAGAAGCGCCCTAATAATTCAGGGCAACTCATTGTTTTCATTAACCAAAAGGGTAGTGGCGGAGAGGATGGGATTCGAACCCACGATAGGGATTTTGTCCCTATAACGGTTTAGCAAACCGCCGCCTTCGGCCACTCGGCCACCTCTCCGTCGCTTGAGATACTGGGGAACGCGGGGCTTGTCAACGCTTTGGCTGCGAATTTTATGAGGTTCTTGTGGATGACCGAACGAAAGCCCCTGATTGCGGGGTTTTTCGGGTGATGCGGGCTTGGCGCTTCTGCCATGTTGCTGTCATGTCCGCGTTGCCGGGAGCTTTGAGAGGCCAGCCCAGCGCCTGCGCACGAAAAAAGGTCCCGGCCCGCAATGGGACCGAGACCTTGTTCAGCTGCAACTGATACGTGCGGTTTACACTTCCTGAAGGACCGGGTCCGTGAGTAACAAATCGGCCTCTGATTCGAGCAATCTGCTGATGGTCCGGCGAGCGAGAATCGCGGCTTTGTCGCCCGGCAAAATCAGCGGCTCCATGTCCCAGAAATCGCGACCTGCCATGCGTTGATGCACGGCCTTTACCATGGGCTCATCTTCCTGACGGAACGCGACATTCACTAACGCTTCAAGGGATTTTGTGATGCCATCATCGGACTTGGCGAAATTGCGGAACAGGATCCAGCGATAAATCGTGGTCTCCTCATCCACCGGCGTCAACAGATGGACGCTGCCCATATAATGCCCTTTGTCGCGCGGGCAGCCGGTTTCGGTGACCCCGACTTCAAGATAAAAATTCCCCGGCGCGTCCCAGCGCATGTCATTCCAGTAATCCACCCGCGTTCCCGGTTGCACCGCACCGGTCAAGGTGAACAGCGTCGCCGGTTCGCCATCGGGGTTCCAGCGATCGTAATAAATTCTGTCGCCGTCCTGACGAATTTTTGTTTTGCCCTTCATCACGGCTTCACTGCCGAGCGTTGTCGGATGCAAAAACGCGCCATGCGCAAGATCGAGCAGATTATCAATAATCAATTCATAATAAATGGACTGATGCATGCTGTGATCCGCCGTCATGCATAAGTTGTCCCTGTCATTCAGCCAGGGGAAATCGATGATCTTGCCCGGGTCCGCAAGCTCTGCCGCCCCCATCCAGACCCAGATCAGACTGTCACGTTCCACAACCGCAAAGCTTCTGACGCGGGCCGCCGACGGAATAGCACCGTTGCCGACCGGATTATGCACGCATTTTCCACTCGCACCGAAGCGCAGGCCGTGATAGCCGCACTCAATGACATCATCGATAACTTTGCCCATATGCAGCGGGGCAAAACGATGCGGACAGGTATCGCTCAACGCGACAATCTCGCCATCCGTTTTGCGGAACAGGACCAAAGGCTCGCCAATGATTTTCGCGAGTTGGGGCGCATCGATTATCTCGCTGGACCAGGCCGCCACATACCAGGCGTTTTTTATAAATTGCGTGCGAGCCATATCTTGCCTCCCTTATGCGTGACAGTGCGGATGTGAAGAATTACAGATCGATTTAATGAGTCGCGATAATATTCGCGACTCATCCGGCCCAGCAAAGGTGCGGAGGGGCTAAAATATCAGAAGGAAACTTTTCCAATAACGCCGAACTGACGCGGTGGACTTGCCGCGCCGAGATCCTGACCGGTGGCCACCCCACTGAAGACAGCAGGGACGAATTCAAGGTCATAGCGCTTGTCAAAGAGATTGCGGACAAACCCCGTGATTGAATAGGGGCCGTTTTCATAGGCCAATCTCAAATCCACGGTCCAGACTTCCTTGCGGTGATCGACGTTGTTGATTTCCCAGTAATAGGCTCCGCCGGATCCTGAGACATCGACACGGCTGATCAGATTGCCGCTTGCGATCGGATAAGTATATTGAACCGCAGCATTCAACGTATAGCCCGGCATCTGATTGAGCTTGTTGCCCTTGTAATTGCCGTTGGCGAGCGTGTTGGCGAAAACACTCTGATCATATTCGTCGATTTTCGATGTTTGCAATCCACCGCCCACAGTCACATCGAGACCCTCCATGGGCCGTGCGAGCAATTCAAGTTCAACGCCGATGACATGAGATTTCGGAATCGGATTGGCAATAAACTGCGCAGGCCCCGTGCTCAGATCAAGTCCCGCAACCTGGCGATCCTTGATATCCATATAATAAACGGCGCCATTCACATTGACGAGATTATTGGCGAGGATGGCTTTGAAGCCAGCCTCGTAACTCCACACCTGTTCTTTTTTATAGAGCCGCGTGACCACGTCATTATCGTTGAAGCCGCCGCTGCGGAAGCCTTTGGCTATGGTCGCATAGGCAAGGCTTTTGTCTTCGAAACTATAGGACAGTGAAATTTTCGGCTGCAAGGATTTGAACTTCGTGTCGAAGTCAACTTGCGCCGTCGGCACCACCGGGGCCTGATCCCGCATGTCGCGATCGTCGATATCATAACGCAGCCCAAGCGTCAGACGCCATGCATCCGTCACGTTGTAAATCGCCTGCCCGAATGCAGCGTAAGCCGCGTTTTTCCCGCTGGCACTCGCCATCGCAAGCAAGATCGGCATGGGCAATGCGGTGAGGTCCGTCCCGGCATAAAGGATCGTATCGATATCCCGATCAGTGTGCAGATAATAAGCCCCCACCATCCAGCTCAGTCGCGCATCCTGATCAGACGATGCAAGACGCAGTTCCTGACTATAGGCTTTCACATTCATGCGCTGCGAAGCCCGCACCAGATCCAGCGCTTCATAATCGAGATCTTCATAAAGGAAGGACTTGATCGATGAATAGGACGATACGGAGCTGAGAGATACGGCTCCCATGTCATAATTTATTTTCGCCGACAAATCAGCAAGTTCACGGTCGCCATGGCCGAGAATATTTGCGACAACAGGATCACGGCTCGCGTTCACTGGACCACTCCGGTACCAGGCTGCCCCTGCCCGCTGATCGTAATAAGACCCGCGCAGATCGATGGATAAATTTTCGTTCGGCGTGAATACGAGCGTGCCGCGAATGGCTTTTGTTTTGTCGAAATCGACTTTTTCACCAACGGTTATATTGTCGATCTGACCTTCGCGATCCTTATAGCTGCCGGAAATCCGGAAGCCGACCTTGTCGGCCACCAGAGGACCGGAGACGGACCCGCGGGCAATAAACTCCTTGCCCTCCGCATATCCGAGTTCGGCCAGAAGTGCTAAATCGTCACCCGGCGCCTTGGTCGTGATATTGATCGCGCCGCCCAAGGCGTTGCGGCCATAAAGCGCACCTTGCGGGCCTTTCAGAACTTCGATCCGCTCAATATCGAACAGACCTTGCGTGATCTGATTGGGTGAATTCTGCTGCACGCCATCGACCACGACAGCGATCGGCGGCTCGCCATTTCGCGTCTGTCCGATACCGCGAATATTGATCAGGACGACGCCGGGCTGCTGCGCCTCGACAACCTGAAAATTGCTCACCAGCTGCTTGATGTCGGTGACCGAGCGCACATCCGCGCGTTCAAGCGTTTCAGCCGAAATGGCCTGAATGGTATCCGGGATATCGCGAATATTTTCATTGCGCTTGCGGGCGGTGACAATGACTTCCTCCAAGCCAAAAGCCACCGGCGCGCTGTCGGCTGCCGCGGCCTCTGCAACCGCCGGCGTGACTGCAAAACTCACCAAAGCCATCCAGCTGATCGTCTGCAAAGATTTTTTCCTGCGCGCCATGAATTTTTCCCCTCCCTGATGACCACTGTGATTTTTCGTTATTGGATTTATCACTCAAGACATTGGTTGGTCAGATTAAATCGCAAACCAACCGGGCAAAGTGAAACCATGCAGGATATTTAGGCTAGGTCAGGTCCCGAGGGCTACCCACCAAAATGGGGGGTGGTGCGCGATAAATTTGCCCGCTAGATTTCAGATATAAATGGTCACACGTCCGAACAACCACAAAAAGGGACGTTTGAGGGGACTGAGGGACATGGCCTGGCGCTCGGACTTATATGAATGGAATATTCATCCGCCCTTTGCGCAAACAAAAGGTCTGCTCCGCGCACGCCTGCTGAAATTGCCGCGCGAGCCTGAACATATCATTCTGGTCACCGCCCCCGCCGGATACGGCAAGACCACATTCATGGTTCAACATTATCTGGCGTTCAAATCCGCGGGCTATGATGTGGGCTGGCTCAGCCTTGATGAACCGCTGCGCGACGGCGGCGACTTTGCCTCCTGTCTCGCCTATGTTTCCGAAAACGCCACACGACAACAGACAACGCCCCCGCGCGCGACGACGCTTGGACAAAATACCTCCGGCAAGGACATCTTGAAGACTGTTCTCAGTCCCCACGCGCCGGTCAAACGACCGCTGATTTTGTATCTTGATGATTTTCATCTGGCGGAAAGCGATGAAACGCTCGCCCTGTTGAACCATGTTCTTGAAACGCTGCCGAAACATGTCTTTGTTGTCATGGCCAGCCGTACGCGGCCGAAGCTTCCCCTCGCGCGGCTTATGTCCAAGGGCCGTCTGCGTGAAATAACGTCGCAACAACTGGCCTTCACCAATGATGAGGCGCGGTCTTTCCTGAACAACTCAATTGCACTGGATATTGCGGAAACTCTGATCACCCGCACGGAAGGTTGGCCTGCCGGATTGCAACTCTGCCGGTTCATGTTTGAGTTGGACAGCGAAGACGACGCCCATGCGCCGCACAAGCGCATCATTGATATGACCAGAATAAACGGGCGACTGAATGGGATTGCCGATTATCTGGCGGAACAGGTTTTTGAAAGCCTGGATACAACAAAACAGGCCTTCCTTCTGAAAACATCGGTGCTCGATCAGATTTCCGGCGATCTGGCCAATGCCATCACCGGACGCGCGGATGGCTGGCAAACGCTCGACTGGTTGAAGACCCATAATCTCTTTCTGTTTTCCGTCGACAGCGAGAAATCCTGGTTCCGCTATCATCATCTGTTTCGCGAATTCCTGCTGGATCGGTTGCGCCGTCATAATCCCGTGATGGAAAGCGACATCCATGCCGTGGCCGCCCGCTGGCTGGTGGACAACAGACATTATCGCGATGCCTTGCGACATGCTTATGCCACCAGGGATCTGGCCTTTCTGGAACAGATCGCTATGGAATGCGGGGGCTGGCGGCTGACGCTCGACGCCGGGATTTCAATCTGGCGGCCGCTTGAAGACGCCATGCGGAATGCGCTCGATTTCTATCCCACCCTGCAACTTGCCCGCGCGCATTATTTATTGCATCACGGTCAGATAGAACATGCCCGATATATTTTTACTATTCTGCAGGATCAACTGCCTCAAATCTCCGGCATGGATCCTGCGCAGACCCGCGTCTTCATCGAAATTGATTGCGCCATTACCGATCTTTTGATCTCCATGCTCGAAGATAAATTCTGGTCGCCTGAACGCTTGAACAGTCTGGAGCGGCGACTTGAATCAGAACCCGCGCTCGATCCGAGACTGCGGGCCCTTGCCTATGATCTTCTCTGCTGGCTCTATTATTGGGCTGGCGATTTCAGACAGGGTGCCGCCTCCGGACATATCGCGGCCAGACGCTCCGCCAATATGGAGGCCGCTTTTATCGAAGCCTATTCCCATATGGGGCGCGGCGCGTCCTTGCTGGCCATGGCGCGACTGGATGAAGCGCTATCTTCGTTCGATCACGCCTATCACTCCGCAAGCGCCGCCTTTGGCCCGAACAGCGCACAGGCCATCCTGCCGAATGTGTGCAAGGCGGATGTTCTTTTAGAATGGGGCCGCATCGATGCCGCATGGGAACTGGTGGCGCCGATTTTCGACATTATCGACAACAGCGTCATCTGGGTCGACCTTGTCTTTACCGTTTACAAGGTCGCCTCTGTCCATCGCCTGCAGCATTACGGCCTCGACTCCGCCCTCTCCATCCTCGAAGACGGACTGGCCCTGTTTTCCGAACGCATGCTGCCACGGCTCACATCCATGTTGTCGCTGCAAATGATTGATCTCATGCTGTGGCATGGCGATGTCGATCGCGCGCAAAGGAAGGCTGAAACGCTTGGGCTTTTACGCCTGAGCAATGATAGCGATCCGTCGCTTCCTGAACGATGGCTTGTGGCCGTCCCGACCCTGGCCGTCATGGCGCGTCTGTCTCTTGAGCTTGGTGATATGGACAAAGCGCGCAGCCTCACAATTCAATTCGGCAAGCTGGTGGAAGAAATTGGAGCACGGCGCTATCAAATGGAGTTTCATCTTCTCTCAGCCAGCATCGCCTGCCAGTCACAGGATATGGCAGAGACAAAATCAGAGATGAAAAAAGCGCAGGAAATTTCCGCCGTGACGGGACAGCACATCCAGTATGCCATGATGAAAAGACTGATTTCACCGGAGATCCTGTCGTCTTTCCATGCTCAGGATGGCGGGCCGCAGGAACAGCCTTATGTGAAAAAGTGTATCATTCCTCAACCTGTTATTCTGGACAGCGAGATATCCCTGCTCAGCCCGCGCGAGGTCGAAGCCTTTGTCATGTTGCGGGATGGACTGACCAGCAAGGAAATCGCCCGGCGCATGGATATTTCGGTGAATACGGCCATGGGCTACCGCAAAAGCATCTACCGCAAGCTCAATATCTCGTCCCGCTCGGCCATCGTCGCCGTTGCCCGCAGTCTCTGAACAAAGAGCTGGCACATAGCCGCCCTTCTTTGCAATAATGACACTGCAAATCGCATTATGCGTTAAAAGCCGCAACCCTTGGACCTGCCTACATGAAAAAACTCAGCCTGTCGCGGATACATTATTTTTATATGACCCATAAGGCGGGGTCCATGCGGGCGGCGAGCGATCTTTTGAACGTGGCGCCATCGTCCATCAGCCGTCAGATTTCACTGCTGGAAGAAGAAGTTGGGTTGCCTTTGATCGAGCGCGGGCGGCGCTCCATCAAACTGACTGAAGCCGGTGATTCCGTCATCGACTATTACCGGGAAGAACTGGCGCTTGAGGAAACCTTTCGCGAAAATATCGAAAATCTGCGCGGCCAGCGCCGGGGCAATATTCAGGTTGCCATGGGGGAAGGTTTCGTCAGCAATCATTTTGCCTCTATCGTCGCCGATTTCATCGCCGCCCATCCCGGCATCAGCATCAATGTGGAAATTGCCGCCACCAATGACCTTGCTCGCATGGTGAGTGAAGATGACGTGCATTTCGGCCTGACATTCGAGGCCCCCGCCGATCCGCGTCTGAGCCGCCGGTTATCGCTTCCCGCACCGATTTGTTTCATGGTCGCGCCGGGCCATCCGCTGGCCAAGCAGGACACTGTGCAGTTGAAAGATCTCGGCAATGAATTGCTGGCGCTGCCCGGGCATTCTTTTCGCATTCGTCAGATGCTGGAACAGGCGCAACTGCGCGACGGCGTGCATCTGAAGGCGAACTTCACGTCGAATTCGCTGGCGCTGTTGAAGGACTTCACCTATTCGGGCAAAGGCTCGACCATTTTGCCGCAGGTTGCCGCCTTGGCCGAAATTGCTCAGGGCAGTCTGGTGTCCATTCCCATCGACAATCCGATCCTGGCAGAAACCACGGTGAACGTCATGACCCGGCGCGGTCGGCAATTGCCAACCGCGATTATTTCTTTCATGAACCTGGTGTCGTCAAATCTGTCGCAAGGACTGAAGCGCTGAGCCGCAGGCTTATATCTTGCCGAGCTTTTCCAAAGTGGCCCTGACAATCTCCCGCTCACTGTCCTGCAAAGGCAGAATCGGGCGACGTGGATAGCCACCGGGCAGACCCATCACATTGAAGGCTTCTTTGAGGATCGCTTGTGGCGAGCCGAAGCGCGCCGTCAGATGCTCCGTATACCATTCGGTCAGGATCACGCGATCGCGGGCCCCGCATTCCCGAGCTGCCTCCAAATTTCCGTTCCAGATTTCATTATAGAAATTCGGATGGTCGCGCCCAAGAACCGCACCCGCGCCCATGGTGCCATCGCCGCCCTGATGCGCGAGCAACGTCAGCCCAAGCTCATCCATATTAAAGCCGAACACCCGCACGCGATCGCGAATGGCGAAAAACACTTTGGAGAAATGATCCAACCGACTGGTCGAATGTTTAAGCGCCACCACATTATCGATCTCGATCAATTTTTCGATCAAGGGCAGTGACAGATCGATATTGGTCCCGGGCGGCCAGTTATAAATGCAGATCGGCAGTTTCGTCTGCTTGGCAGCTTCGCGGTAAAATTCAAGAATTTCGGCGTCGGACAAACAGATATAGGGCGGCGGCGTGATCAGCACGCCGTCAAACCCGGCCTCCGCGGCGGCGGCCATATTGGCACCGACCTCGGATGCCGTATATCCGGTGCAACCGGCAATCAACGGAATTTTACCTTTGAGCGTCGCCGCGATATTTTGAAAGACTGCGGCTTTTTCGGTTGGTTGCAGACTGAACCATTCGCCCGTGGTGCCAAGCGCCACGATTCCGTGCATGCCTTCGGCATATAACCATTCGAGAAGCTCAGCATGGCCGCGTGCATCATAATCACCATCACGCGTGAAGGTGGTGGTTATGGCTGGCATATAACCACGCCAATCGACAGAATTCCTATCCATAGAGCCCTCAAAATCCATATAAATAGCTTAGTCTATAAAATAGGAAGCTTGCTTATATTGTTGCAATAGCAATTAATGTCTTGTGTTGTTCCAAAAAACGCAATCATTAACCTTATCTGCGGGGACGACAAGATTAAGGTGCGATTTACGCAACGTTATATGCCGCTCCTGACAATTGTATGAAGCTGGTTTGAAGGCCAAACTTCGAACGGAAATCTCGCAAGTTGTAAGGGAGGATGCAGACAATGACCGCCGATCAAAAGGCTTTGCGACCATCTGTTGGCTTTGGTGAGCTCATTGAGCGAGTCGATCATGTGTCCTGGACGGTGGCCGATATCGACGCCGTGAGCAGTTTCTATCAACAAGCCTTTGGGGCGAGAGAGCTTTATCGTCTCGGTCCCATTGACGCGAAGGATCTGCCGCCTGGACCTGGCGGGCAGGACTGGATGGCCGAACATGTGAATGTTCCGGGCGGTTGCCTGACGCTCGCCATGCTGGAACTGGCGCCGAATTTGAATTTCGAGCTGTTTCAGTATCACAAACCCACAGACGCAACCCGCACACCGCCGCGCAATTCGGATGTGGGTGGGCATCATATTGCCCTCCGCGTCAAGGATGCCGACGCGGTGGCCGCGCATCTTGAAAGCCATGGTTGCAAGCTCATGCCCGGCACCATCGAAATGACCGAAGGCCCCTGCGCGGGTGTCAAAAATCGCTATCTTTGCGATCCCTTCGGCAATCAGTTGGAACTCGTTGAATATTTAACAGGTGAATGATCATGTCCCGTAAAACTCTCAATCCAGACTCAATGTATCCGGCTGTTCCCTTTGGGTTTTCCCACGCCACCATCTCCGAAGGCGGGCGCACCATTCATTGCGCCGGTCAGGTGGCCTGGGACGCACAGGGAAATGTCGTCGGTGCGGGCGATCTTGCGGCGCAGATCGCGCAAAGCTTCCAGAACCTCAAGGACGTGCTGGCCGCCGCCGGTGCCACACCCGATGATGTCGTGCGGATCCGCACCTATGTGGTCAACCACAGCCCCGACAAACTGGCCGTCATCGGCGCAGGCATTGGTGCATTTTTCGGCGGTACCACACCTCCGGCAAATACGTTGATCGGTGTTCAGTGTCTGGCCCTGCCGGATTTCCTGATCGAGATCGAGGCGACAGCCGTCGTCTCCAACTAATCGCGTAAACGGGGTTTCCATATGACTGTTGCTGGCGAGCGGAAGTGGTCTTCCGAACTCCTGTTCATTGCTGTGTCCATCGGAACCGCAATCGGGATCAATACAGTCTGGCGCTTTACCTATCTTGCCGGAGAAAACGGCGGGGGCGCTTTTGTCCTGATATTTCTGCTCGCCCAATTTCTCATTGCCGTTCCAGCCCTGATCGCGGAATACGCCATTGGACGCATGGGGGCCGCAAGCGCGGTTCAAACCATGGATCGCTTGCGGCAGTCCCAAAGCATCAGCGTCAACTGGCGTCGTTTCGGCATCATGGGGACGCTCGCTGTCTTTCTCATCCTTAGCTTTTATTGCGTCATCGCCGGCTGGACGTTTGATTATTTTGTCCAGGCGCTGATGGGCAAGTTCCAGAATATATCCATCGAACAATCCTCCGCCGGATTCGACAGCCTGATGGCTTCACCGGCGCGACTGATCCTGTTTCAGGCCATCTTCATTGCCGCCGCAGGATATTTCGTGGCGCGCGGCGTCAACAAGGGCGTTGAAGCGGCCCTCGGCTGGATGACCTCCGGCTTGCTGGTGATCCTGTTTCTGTTGTTTCTTTATGTGGTCATCGAAAGCGAATTTCTGGCGGCCGCGAAATTCATGTTTCTGCCCGACCTTTCCAAAGTCACCTTGCACACCGTCACCGTTGCTTTCGGCCATGCCTTTTTCTCGCTCGGTGTCGGCGTCGGCGTGATGTTGACGCTTGGGGCCTATATGTCGAAATCCTATTCCATCGGCAAAGCCTCCATGGTGGTGGGCGGGGCCAATGCCATTGTCTCCATCGTCGCGGGCCTGACGATTTTTCCCATCACCATCCAATATGGCCTGTCTCCGGCCGAAGGGCCGGGGCTGTTGTTCAAAAGCCTTCCCGTGGCGTTCGGACAGATGACCGGCGGCTATCTGTTCGCCACCCTGTTCTTTCTGTTGCTTGGCTTTGCCGGGCTCACCTCGGCGATCACGCTAATTGAATCCATCATTGCCGTGCTTGAGGATTTCACCAGATATTCGCGCAAGGTTCTGGTGCTCGCCACCTGCTTTGCCATTTGGGTGGTCGGGCTGCTCACGGTGTTTTCCTTCAACATCTGGCAGGATTTCCACCCTTTGAGCGGCGCGCCGATCCTGACCAGCGCCAATCCGTTTCAGATCATTGATTATGTGGCCTCGAACATCATGATGCCGCTTGGCGGGATCCTGATCTGCATTCTCGCCGCCTGGGCGCTGACACCGCATTCCATCCGGGAGGAAGTGAATTTCAAATCCCCGGCCATTCATTCGGTCTGGTTTTTTACCATCCGCTTCATCGTGCCCCTGGCCGTGTTATTCCTGTTCATCGCCAACATCTGACGACTGTCCCAAAAAACAAGACCGAGGCGCACTCGACATCGAACGATCAGACTTTACGATTGTCCCCTGACGACGACCGGTCCCTTGTACAGGGGATGGAGGTCGGGTCGCTTGCAGGAAAGGTTTCCTGCAGCGCTTCATCCAGCAAGTCTTCCAGATGCTGACGGTGTTTCTCCTGGCGCTCCTGCTCAGCCTTATCGTGGTTCGCCGAGGTCTGCTCTACGCTTGTCTTATCAGTATCCTTGAATTGAGCCACCATTCGTCTCCTTGGTTGAAGTTTGCGGCCCTGTTACAGGCCGCTTTTCCACCCCCTAGACATGTAGCAGCGGCGTATCGACCAGATGCTCTGCAATGAACCAGGCCTGTGCTTCATTGAGGCGGATCACACCTGAAACGATCACGTCGTTCGTGCCATCATCGCCCTGATCATCGACCTTGGAGGCGGCGTCGTGGCTGTCCATCAGAATCAGCTCATGCCCCTCAAGCAGCCGCGACAGCATGGCCGGAACCTCTTCACAGCCATTCGGAGCCCGCCCAATCTGCGTGAATTCGGCAATATGCCGGGGATCACCCACCGCAATACCACCAAGACTCTGAATCCGTTCAGCAACCATATCGATCAGCTCGGAAAGCTCGCCCGCATGTTTATCAAGTATCAGATGTAATTGATAAAATGTCGCGCCGCGCATCACCCAATGATGCTTCTTATAAAGGGCATGCAGAATCTGCAGATCGGCCAGGATCTGGTTAAGCCGTTGACATGAATAAAGCCGAACATCGCGGGAAAGGCCAATAGGTAATTGGCGCACAGTGCCATAGGCTTGAATTTCAACGCCTTCTTGATGAAGCCATGGCTGGCTGCTCATTTTGGAGTTTTCCGGATTGGTCTTGGCATGGGGCTTCGTCATCAGGCGTTCCTTTCGAGGGGAGGCATAATTGGGGGGAACTTATGCTTACGAAGGATACACGTCTGTCGAGGATACACGCCGAATTCACCGGAGACAACGATCATGCTGAAAAGGCCGGCCTGCGGCTGTCCTTCACGCAGGCCCGGTGGATTGGCGAATGATGACCCTGTAGGGCATGCGAATGCTGTGCGGGGTTTCCCCCCCTCGCCGCTCGATCAGCATGCGGGCCGCCTCCGCCGCCATGTCAATTATGGGCTGGCGGACTGTGGTCAAAGACGGCCAGACCAGCTCGGCAATGGCGCTGTCATCATATCCCGCCACTGAAACGTCGACGGGAATTTTAAGCTCCAATTGACTGGCGGCGGAAAAAACCCCGGCCGCCATATCGTCATTGCTGGCGAAGATGGCCGTCGGCCGGTTTTTCGCGCCGAGGAGCTTGCGCCCGGCGACCATTCCCGACTTGAAGGAAAAATCGCCCTGGGCCACGCGCACCTGTTTTGCGTCACCACCCATGGCAACAATGCCAGCGATGAAACCGTCAAGCCGCAGCTTTGACGCCCCATGTGTTGCAGGCCCCGCAACAACTGCCAGCCGACGATGACCAAGATCCCATAAATGCCGGGCAATTTCACCGGCCGCCGCAGCATCATCGCTCATCACCTCGTGGGAGCGCCCTGCATAACCTGCCGGGGTCAGACGCACATAGGGAATGTTTTTGGCCTCAAGCGCCTCCAACACCGGCTCGCAATCCGTGACCGGCGGCGACAGCAGAACGCCATCCATGCGCGATGTTTCAAGCATCTGAGCCATCTGCTGCGCGACCTGGCCAGCCGCCAGATTGATTTCCTCGATGGTCAGATGATAACCCGCATCGCGGCAAGCCTTCATGGCCCCGCGTTGCAGGCTGACAATATAACTCGGGCTTGGATTGTCGAAAATCGTGCCGATCACATAGGACCGCGACCCGGCCAATGAACGGGCAGCCGCATTCGGCACAAACCCCAAAGCCTTGATCGCCGCTTCGACCTTATCCTTCATAGCCGAGCGGACATTGGGCTCGCGGTTGATGACACGGGACACCGTCTTGATAGAAACACCCGCCGCATTCGCCACGTCGATGATCGTTGTCCGGGTCACGCTCAGCACCTCATGAGAAAATCTCCGAGGCCATTATATACCGACTTCAAAGACAAAAAGACAGCGCTGCCATCGTGTTAATCCTCCACCGGGTATAGAGATCAGACACCCCGTCCCGCCGCAGTCACCGCCTGAAGCGCACGCAGCCGAACGGCATCAGCATCAACCGGACCAGACGGCACAAGCCAACTTCCCCCCACACAAAGCACGGACGGAAGCGCCAGCCACTCCGCCAGCCGATCCGCCGTAATGCCCCCCGTCGGGCAAAACCGGCACTGTCGAAACGGCGCCGCAAGAGCCTGCAACGCCCTTATCCCCCCCGCCGCCTCAGCCGGGAAAAACTTGAAATGATCAAGCCCAAGATCAAGCCCGCGCATGATATCGCCCGCCGTGGCAACCCCCGGCAGAAACGCAATCTCCCGCGCCATGGCCGCTTTGGCCAAAGACTCCGTCAGACCGGGCGAGACAATGAACTGTGCCCCGGCCTCCATCGCCGCATCAAGATCCCGCACCGTCAGCACGGTCCCGGCCCCGACAATCGCCCCCTCAACGGCAGCCATGCGAGCAATAACGTCAAGCGCCGCAGCGGTCCGCAATGTGACCTCAAGCACCGGCAAGCCGCCTGAAACCAAAGCCTCGGCCACAGGGCGCGCGTCGGCCGCATCCTCAACCGTCAGCACCGGAATGACCGGCGCCCGGCGCATAAGCGCGTCGATACCGCTCACAAGCCATGCTCCTCGGCAAAGGCCGCAGCGGCCCCGATCAATCCCACATGGGGATGGGTGATCAGTTTGACCGGCAGTTCCATCATCATGGCTTCAAACCGTCCCTTAGCGGAGAACCGCCGCGCAAACCCCGAATGTGCAAGCCGGTCCGCAAGCCGCAGGCCAACCCCTCCGGCAATCACCACCGCCGACGCCCCCTGCGTCAAGGCGATGTCCCCCGCAACCGAGCCAAAAATCAGACAAAAGCGATCAAGCGCCGCAACCGCCAAGCGATCGCTGCCATCAAGCGCTGCGGCCCA
Source organism: Govania unica (assembly GCF_027920805.1). Taxonomy (GTDB): domain Bacteria; phylum Pseudomonadota; class Alphaproteobacteria; order Sphingomonadales; family Govanellaceae; genus Govanella; species Govanella unica. The sequence continues at coordinate 381,986 of NZ_JANWOI010000003.1, read as the reverse complement.
CAGCGATTTGTCATCCTGAAACAACCGGGGCGCGCCATCGATTTCCGCCAGCGTCTCATAAATCCCAAGCAGCCCGGGACCGGACACCAGCCGCTCCACGGAGACGCGGAGATAGCGTTCCCGCAGCCGCCCGAGCATGTGATCCTCGATCGCATCAAGGGGCGCGAAGTCGCTATGCCCGCCTTCGGTTTCAATCACATAGGCATGACCGTTCCGCCGCAACAGATGGGCCACACCAAGCCCGGTCCCCGGCCCGATGATGCTGATCAACCCCTGCTCCGGCAAGGGCCGGTCCGGCCCCATGACATGCTGCAAATGCCCCGTGTCAAGATGCCGTACCGCATGACCGACCGCCCCGAAATCATTGACCAGGGTCAGCCTGTCAAGATCCCGCCGCAGCGCATCCACCGACAACACCCAGGGGCAGTTGGTCAGTTTGATTTCCCGACCTTTCACCGGACAGGCCACGGCAATGGCAGCCGCAGACGGCAGATGCCCGCCATGCCGCGCGGCGAAGTCCTCCCAGGCGGATTGAAACGTCGCGTAATGTGCCGTTGCGAGCGTGGTCATATCCCCGACCTCGATCACCCGGCCTTCGGCAATCCGCGCAATGGCAAAGCGCGCATTGGTCCCCCCGAGATCGACGGCTACCACATCCATGTCTATATCCCCGCCGCAGCCAACAGGGGTGACGCTCCCTGTTCAGCGCCATTCACAGCTTGCCGCATCAAGGCAAAAAGCTCTCGTCCCATACCGTCCTGTTGCGGCGGCGGCGACGCAGGCTCCCGCGCCTGCCACACCGCCGGATCAAGAAGAACCGCAAGCTCCCCCCGCTCTGCACAAAGCCGCACAGGATCACCATCGCGCAACAGCGCAAGGGGACCGCCGCCATAAGCCTCAGGGCTCACATGGATCGCCGCCGGAACCTTGCCCGATGCCCCCGACATGCGACCGTCCGTCACCAGCGCCACACGATGCCCGCGATCCTGCAGAACCCCGAGCGCCGGTGTCAATTTATGCAGTTCCGGCATGCCATTGGCGGCCGGGCCTTGGAAGCGCAAGACAACAATCACATCGCGATCAAGCTCGCCCGCCTTGAAGGCCGTGAGAACCTCCGCCTGATCGGAGAAAATCCGCGCCGGCGCCTCGATCGTCCAATGGCCCGGATCAACCGCGCTGGTTTTAAAAATGGCGCGCCCGAGATTACCTTCTATAAGCCGCAAGCCGCCATCAGTCGAAAATGGCGACCGGGCCGAGCGCAGGATGGTCTGATCACCGCTTTCGTCCGCCACATCCCGCCAGTCCAACTCCTCGCCCTCAAGCACAGGCACACGGGCATAATCGCCCAGATCGCGCCCGCCCACCGTCAGGATATCCCGGTGCAACAACCCCGCGTCAAGCAACGTCGCAATGGCAAAAGCCATGCCGCCCGCAGCATGAAACTGATTCACATCCGCACTGCCATTCGGATAGATGCGGGCAATCAGCGGCACCACCGCCGACAAGCGATCGAGATCCTCCCAATCAATAACAATACCGGCGGCGCGGGCAATGGCCGGCAAATGAATGGCGTGGTTGCTCGACCCGCCGGTGGCGAGAAGCCCCACCGCCGCATTCACAATCGCCTTTTCATCCACACATAATCCAAGCGGCCGATAATCATCGCCATCCCGGCCAATAGCCGCCAACCGATGCACCGCCGCCCGCGTCAGAGCCTGACGCAAGCGCGTGCCCGGATTGACAAAGGCGGCGCCCGGAATATGCAGGCCCATGACCTCCATCATCATCTGGTTCGAATTGGCGGTGCCATAAAATGTGCAGGTTCCCGCACTGTGATAACTCGCCGCTTCGGCATCAAGAAGATCGCTGCGGCTGGCCTTGCCTTCTGCATAAAGCTGACGGACGCGTTGTTTTTCCTTATTGGCAAGCCCCGACGGCATCGGCCCCGCAGGCACCAACAGCCCCGGCAAATGCCCAAACCGCAGCGCCGCCATCAACAGCCCCGGCACAATCTTGTCGCAAATCCCAAGCATCGCCATGCCGTCGAACATATTGTGCGACAAGGCCACCGTGGCGGACAGCGCAATGACATCCCGGCTCCAAAGCGACAATTCCATGCCGCGCTGCCCTTGCGTCACCCCATCACACATGGCCGGAACGCCACCCGCGACCTGCGCCGTTGCCTGCACTTCGCGCGCATAAATCTTCATCTGCTCAGGATAGCGATGATAGGGCTGATGGGCCGACAGCATATCGTTATAGGCCGTAACGATCCCGATATTCATCGCCCGATCCGCACGCAACAGCGGCTTGTCTTGATCGGCGGCGGCAAAGCCATGGGCAAGATTGCCGCAATCAAGCCGTGTCCGCGACACACCCGCATGTTGCTCCCGCGCGATCAGATCAAGATAGGCCCGGCGTGTCGGACGGGACCGCGCGACAATCCGATCAGTAACAGCCGTCACAACAGGATGCATGGACATCATGGGCACCAATGAACAAGAACAGGCGACGGCATCGCCGCCAGAATATGAGCCACCGGCAAGGACGATCCCGTCCCCTCGGCAAACGCCCGCTCGACAACCGCTTTCTTCGCCGTCCCGCTGATCACCAGCATAAGCACAGGGGTCTCCACGATCGCAGACAAGCTCAGCGTCACACGAGCATGCGGAGCCTCAGGCGGCAACGGGTCCGGCCGAACCCCGATGGCCCGCGCCGCAGTTTGCAACGCCGCATCCAGATCAGGCCCCGGAAACAGCGAGGCCGCATGGCCATCCGTCCCCATGCCAAGCCAGACAAAATCCGGCGGCCAATCATAATGATGCAGACGCCGATCCGCCGCTGCCCCCGCCTGTTTATACTCAGCCTCATCCGCCACAAGCGGCACCACATCAGCCCCGAGGCCAGAAAACCAACGCGACAACATACCCGCATTGCTCATGAGGTCGTGACGCGGCACCAGACGATCATCGCTTGGAATGATCGTGACCTTGCCCCAGTTCGCAACGTTGGCCGACAGATGTTTAAAAATCGGCTCCGGCGTCGTGCCCCCCGGCAACACCACAAGCGCGCGATCCCGCGCCGCCAGCGCCCGTTCAATCCGCGTCTGCAAATCTTTTGCCACCGCCAAGGCCATGGCCGCAGGATCAGCATGGATCCGCCAGGTGATCTCAGTCATTCCAGCTCACTCCATCGCGTTCCGTCAGCGCAATCGCTGCCGACGGCCCCCAGCTGCCCGCCACATAAGGCTTGGGCTTCAATCCGTGATAGGCCCAGCCGTCGCGAATGGCATCGATCCAGTCCCATTGCGCCTCGACCTCATCGCGACGCACGAACAGCGTTGGATCGCCATTGATAAGATCAAGCAGCAATCGTTCATAGGCAATGCGTTTGCGCTGATTGGCAAAGGCATCGCTCAGGGACAGATCAAGCGGCACTTCCCGCAACCGGATGCTGCGATCCAATCCCGGTTCCTTCACCATAACCAGCAGACGGATATATTCATCGGGCTGCAAGCGAATGACCAGTTTGTTGGCGGCAAGCTCCCCGCCCCTGTCGCCGAAAATCGAATGCGGCACCGGCTTGAACTGCACCAGAATTTCCGACTGCCGCACCGGCAGACATTTCCCCGTGCGCAAATAAAACGGAACGCCTTTCCAGCGCCAGTTATCCACATGAGCCTTGAGCGCCACAAAGGTTTCCGTCTCGGACCGGCGACCAAGATCCTCCTCATAGCCCTTGACCGGCTGGCCATCCACCGCACCGGCGCCATATTGGCCAAGCACGCTGTGGCTCACCACCGTCTCCCGATCGATGGGCCGCAGGGAGCGCAGCACCTTGACCTTTTCATCGCGCACGGCAGTGGCATCGAATTGCGCCGGCGGCTCCATGGCCACCAGCGCCAGCAACTGCAACATATGGTTCTGCACCATATCGCGGAGCGCGCCGGTCTCGTCATAGAACCCGCCCCGCCCCTCAAGCCCCACGGTCTCGCTGACCGTGATCTGCACATGGTCAATGGCGGCCGCTGTCCACAACGGCTCGAACAGGCAATTGCCGAACCGCAACGCCAGAAGATTCTGCACCGTTTCCTTGCCGAGATAATGATCGATGCGAAACGTCCGCTCCTCAGGGAACGCCGCAAGCACCGCTTCATTGATCTCCCGGCTCGACCCAAGATCATTGCCGAGCGGTTTTTCAAGTGCAAGCCGCGCCGAACCATGGGCCAGCCCCGCCGCCTCAAGCCCTGAGATTGCCGACGCAAACAAAGATGGCGCGGTCGACAGGAAAATCGCGAGACCGCGATCCTCAGATCCCTTGATTGCAGAAGCAAGAGCGCCAAAGCTCTCCGCCTCCGTCACATCGACCGGCACATAGGACAAACGGGCCAGAAAACTGTCGAGATCCGCCTGAGGGGGCGCATAACCCGGCATGAACCGCCGCAGCGCCTCCGCCGTGTCCTGACGAAAAGCCGCCGTCTCCAGCGCCGAGCGCGCCGTTCCGATGATGGTCAGATCCGGCTGAAGCAAACCCTCGCAATGCAAGGCAAACAGGGATGGCAACAACATGCGTTGCGCCAGATCACCCGTGACACCGAATAAAAGCAGAGATTGCGCCGCCCCAGCCGACAGATTGGCCCCACTTGGCTTTTCCCCCGCCAAAGCCTTAATTTGCATCGAATTCCGTCCCCAAAAATTCCCTGAAAACGAGATTAGGATGAGAATGACAATGCTGTCAATTAAAATTGACAGCATTGTCATTCGTTATAATAGATATAAAAATTAAAATATTCTCTCTGTGGCTGCAGCTAAATCGCTCTATATATTGCCCGGCCGGTCAAATCTTCCCGACCATGGAGACCGCCTGTTCCAGCGACAGCTCCTGCAACGCCACAGCCTTTAAGGCAGGCAGGGAAAATCGCGCCAATCCACTCAGGACATTGCCCGGCAACAGCTCTAAAAACATTTCGGCGCCAAGTTCCTGCATCAAAGTCGTCGCATCATGCCACGGCACCGGGAACGCAAGATTTGTCGCCAGTTCTTCCCGAACCTGCGCCGCATCGCGCAGCACCCGACAGCGACGATTGCCGATATAAATCATAGCGGGCGACCGCATGGGAATGGTTGCCGCAATCTCCGTCAGCTCATCCGCCACAGCCGACAACAAAGGACAATGGGACGGCACCGCCACATCCAGAAGCTCGGCCCGCCGCGCCCCAAATTTGCGCGCCTCAGCCAGCACCGCAAGCAAAGCCGTCACCGCGCCGCTGATCACAAATTCCGTGGGAGAATTCAGGTTTGCAATATAGGCGCGCTGATCCGATCCCGCGATCAATTTGCGCACAGAATTTTCCGTCAGCCCCGCAACAACCGCAAGCCCATATCCCGTCGGGTAAGCCACCGCCATCAACGAAGCCCGCTTGTGCAAAAGCAACAAGCCATCCCCGAAATCAATAGCATCGGCGATGATGGCCGCGCTGTAGGATCCCACAGACAACCCCGCCACCATATCCGGCCGCACCCCGTCCGCTGCCAAGGCCCGCGCCGTCGCAACCGAGGCCACCACCGTCGCGATCTGCACCGCCACCGTTGACCGCAAAGCCTCTGCGCCGTCGAGATCAAGAACATCAAACCCGAGATAATGCGAAGCCTCACGCACCGTTTCCGCGACCGCCGGATGATCCGGCAAGTCATGCAGAAACCCCGGCGTTTGCGCACCCTGACCCGGGCATAAAAAAGCAAGCGTCATAGCCTCACCCGTCCCAAGGGTCATCAACAAGACAAGGCCCTTCGCATGTCTTCAAAACCATGCGCCCGCCCCTTACATATTCCCGGAGCGCCACAGCCCCGCGCGGCACTTCCAGACGGACATCCGAGCGCAGCGGCAAACGATCCAGAAGATCAGCAGCTCGCGCACGGTCCAGATATTCGGGCGCGCGCAGAATGATATCAAGATCGCTCTGCTCCGTCACAGCGAGATATCCTGTCACCAGTTCGAACCCGACACTGCCACCCGGCCCCCAGACATAAGGCGTGCCTGCCATCACGGATAAAACCGTATCCAAAGCAGCAAGCGCCGGAAGCATTCTCCGACGTCCAGCCAAACCATCCCGCACAATGTCATAGGGCGTTACATGCGCGGTGACACCCGCAACCGGAAGCCAGGCGGCAAACCGCTGATCACGTGTTTGCCCGCGCACCCCAACCGCAATCCGGCCATCCGAAGACAGCGCCCGCCGCACAACCACCCATGGCGCATCCGCGAGTGCCGACCGCGCCCAATCGGGCATGTCCCCGATCAAAGCCTCAGGGTCAATCCGCAACAGATCATGGACGGCAACATCCATAAGCTCACCGCATATCCCATTGTTCGGAAATTTTCTGCCGCACGGCAATGGACGCCGCACGCATGTCGCGCGCCTCAGGCGATGTGAGACGGCAACCAAGATCACGCGTCGTCGAAGCACGCACATCCATAATCGCTGCCACAAGTTCCTGCTTCACCCGCGCCACATCATCGGCTCCCGGATCATCCGCCGCCACACCCGCGATCACGCCGGACAACAATCCAAGCTTCGCATAATCCTTGAGCACATAAGACATGGGCGGAATGCGCGCCCCAAGCTCATCAATTTCCTGCAAGCAGCGCCGGGTCACACGGGCCGCGGCTTCACGCCCCATGGCATGAATAAGCACTGCGGGATCATCCAGCGCAAGAAGGCGATTGGCCTGATATCCATGGGCCAGAAACGCTCCCGACATAGCCTTGCCCACCAAAAGAGCAATCACAGGATGCCCCCCAAGCCGCGCCGCCGCATAAGCATCCGCCGCCGCCGCACAGGCAAGATGAATGCCAAGCATTTCCTCCCGCCGCCCATAGGCCTGACTGGTCACATCCACCAGTGCAACAATCGGACGCCGCGCCCCACCCTGATCCGCACGCATGGTGTCACGCAGAATGGCCGCAAGACCCCAGCCTTCATCAAGCCCGACCTCGCCATTGCGTGCGCGCGGAAACCGATTTTCGGCATCCGGCACAACGGTAATAAAGCGCGCCGTTTCCTCATTCAAAACAGCATCGGCATAAAGCACGGTGGATGTGCCCGATACAATTTGCGGCGCTTGATCCGTAAGCGCTCTCAACCAAATATGTCCCCGGCTGGTCATATCACTTCGTCCCCCACGTCTGCCGCAGCTCAACAGGCGATAGCGCAACTGCGGGATCGATCGCCGCGATCTTGGCCCGATATCCATCCACATCCGCGCTTCTATGCAGATCCGGACAGCCATCTTTAAACGCACGGCGCACAGCGTTTGCAATCTCCGTCACATCATCTTCCACAAGATCATCCGCCAATCCCGTGGCGTGACGTTGGGCACCGCCAATCAGGCTCCAGATCAACCGGCGGTCCGATGCATCCAGTTCCGCAATGCCCGCTTCCTGCTCAATCACTTCCGGCCCATTCATACCGAGGCGCGCCTGTTTGGTGACAATCAAGCGACTGCATAACGCCGCCGCCAAAGACATGCCGCCGAAACAACCAACCATCCCGGCCACAACCCCAACCACAGGCACATATTGACGAAGCGCAACAATCGCCGCATGAATTTCCGCAATAGCCGCAAGACCCAAATTCGCTTCCTGCAATCTCACGCCGCCGCTTTCGAACAGAATAACTGCCCGCGTAGCAATGCCTTTCTGGTGATCCAGCAAAGCCTGCTCAAGCGCGCCCGCGATTTTCGCCCCCGCCACTTCGCCCATGCTGCCGCCCTGAAACGCGCTTTCAATGGCCGCGACCACCGCCGACACGCCATCGATCGTCCCGCGCGCCAGCACCACGCCGTCGTCCGCTTGGGTGACAATATCCTGCAAGGGCAACCAGGGCGACACCAGCCGATCAAACGGCCCAAGAATTTCCCGAAAACTGCCAGGGTCGAGGATCTCACGGGCACGCTCCCGCGCGCGCAATTCGATGAAACTTTGTGCCGACAGCCCCTGCGTCATGACCGGATCACCTCCACCGCCTGTTCAAGCCTGAGCGCCACCATCCCGGGCGTCGCGCCAAAGTCATTGATCTCGATGGACACCGCCGCATCAAACCGACTGAAAAACCGATCAAGCACAATTTTCCACACCGGCCCATAGCCATTCACACTGGTGCTGACCACAACATGGGTCTGCTGATCCGGCGAGAGTTCCATCAGAATCTCAAGATCGCCCGACCCGACCACGCCCACATGAGCCCGACTGTTCACGCGCTCCCCGGCTTCATAGGTAAAGGTCAAACGCTCCATGACAATTCCCTCTCCAAACGATCCAGAAATAATGTCGCGGCCAGAAGATCCGCCGACCCGCCCGGTGACGCAAACAACGCCATCAGATCCGCATCAAGCCGATGCAAATACCCCATGCCTGCGCGAGTTGCCGCACCGCCCGCGTCCAACGCAATCCGCGCCCCGCGTTTGGCCGTGTCAAGCGCCACACGGCCGCCCCGATGCAGCAAACAAGTATCATCCAGCGACGCCATGATCGACAGCAAGGCATCAAGCTGCGCCTCTGTCTCACTGGCTCCGGCCTTGCGACTTTGCCTGAGCGCGGGCAAGCCGATCTCGATCACATGGGGAAAACCATCCAAGGCCTCACCCCTCGCGCCCGCCACACCGAATATCTCGCACACGCGCTTGCCGTTGCTCTCACTCACGGGGGCAAAGCGATCGGAATGCCCCGCAATATCCTGCGCCGTCGCCGCGATCCACAAAGGGTCACTGCTTCCAGTTGACGCTACTCCCGCAACCAGCAACCCCAGAATCCAGATGGCCCCGCGATGGGCATTGCTGCCCCCCGTCGCCGCCATCATGCGCACCTCCCCCGCGCGACCGATCAGCGCCAGATGCTCGCGCAAAGTCTGATCCGGCGCGCGCCCATCCGCCGCCTCGGCCATGGCGCGGAAACTGTCGCGCAGGGCCTCGGCCGAACGTCGCAACAACCCGAGATCAAGATCATGATGCGCCCCCGATCCTCGTCGATCGACCAGCGCCGGTTTCGGCGTCAACTCCGCCTCCTCCAGCAAAGCCCAGACCGCGAGATCGGCAATCTGTTCCTCCGGCCTGACGCGTAGCCTCTCCATCACCAGCTCCTGAACCGGGCTGGCGGATCATAAAGCCCGCCCGACCAGGTCACGAGATCATCGATAGAGCGCGCCGCAAGCAAAGACCGCGAAGCTTCAAGCGGGCTCACCCCCAGATCCTCAGGGTAAGCTACGATCCCCCGCGCCCGTAAATCCGCCGTCACCTTGGGCTTGGCCGTCTGGCCGATTTCGGTCGCCCCGGCCACGGCAGCAATAGCCGCCCGCCGTTCCTCGCCATCGACCTTGTAAAGATAGGCAATGCCTTCCTCGGTCACCACATGCGACACGTCATCGCCATAAATCATCACCGGAGCAATGGGCATGCCGCTTTTGCGGCCAACCTCCACCGCGTCCAACGTCTCGACAAAGGTGGGAATGCCCCCTGCTTTAAACGTCTCCACCGTTTGCACAACCAGTTTCCGCCCCCGCGCCACCGGCTCCGTCGAGGTCATCAGGCTGAGCCAGGCTTCGCTCGCATGGCGACGGCCACGCGGGTCATGCCCCATATTCGGTGCCCCGCCAAATCCGGCCAGACGCCCCAGCGTCACCGTCGACGAATTGCCATCCCGGTCCATCTGCAAGGTGGAGCCGATGAAAAGATCGACCCCATATTGCCCGGCCAACTGACAGAACACCCGGTTCGATCGCATGCTGCCGTCGCGACCGACAAAAAAGATATCCGGCCGCGCGCGGATATATTCGCCCATGCCAACTTCACTGCCGAAACAATGGACACTTTCAACCCAGCCGCTCTCAATGGCCGGAATAAGTGTGGGATGCGGATTAAGCGCCCAGTTGCGGCATATTTTCCCCTTCAGCCCCAGCTTTTCCCCATAAGTCGGCAGCAGCAATTCAATGGCCGCAGTATCGAACCCGATGCCATGATTCAACGCCGTCACGCCATGCCGTTCATAGATGCCGCGGATGACCATCATCCCCATCAGAATCTGCAAATCGCCGATATGCCGGGGATCGCGCGTGAACAGCGGCTCGACCGCATAAGGACGATCGGCCTTGACCACAAAATCCACCCAGGACCCGGGAATATCGACGCGCGGAAGCTTGTCGACGATTTCATTGACCTGCACGATCACCACGCCATGGCGAAAGGCCGCCGCCTCGACAATGGTCGGGGTGTCTTCGGTGTTGGCGCCGGTATAAAGATTGCCCTCGGCATCCGCCTGCTCCGCACAGACAAGCGCGATCTGCGGCGTAAGGTCCACAAACATGCGGGCATAAAGCTCGATATAGGTATAGATCGCCCCGATTTCGAGTTTGTCGTCTTCAAGCAATTGCGCCATGCGCAGGCTTTGCGGCCCGGCAAAGGAGAAATCCACCCGCCGGGCAATGCCGCGTTCAAAAAGATCCAGATGCTCCCGCCGCCCAAGGGTCGAGATCAGCAGATTGATCCCATGAACCTTGGCCGGATCGACCATGGCCAGCGACCGCGACAAAAAATCCGCCTGTTTCTGATTATTGCCTTCCAATGCCACCCGGTCGCCAGGCTCGATCAGCGCTTCAAGCGCCTCGACAATGCGGTCACTGCGCAAAATCCGCCCGTCGGCATAAGCGCTGGCCCGCGCAATCCGCAGCGCCTTCCGCGCCGGAAGCGTCGCCCATGACTGTCTTGCCCCGTCCACAGCACTCATCCGGCAACTCCCTTTGCGCCCGAATCTGCATAAAGGATACATATATTGAAAAACTCAGGCCATAAGAATATATTGAGGAATAATTTTTATCTTATGTATACATAAAGACCACATACATCATGCTGCAAACACAGACCGAAGACCGTGGATCGCTGACCGAACGCATTCGCCTCAGCCTCGCCGATGACATCGCCACCGGCCGCCTCAGCCCCGGCATGGTGCTGGACGAGGCGCGACTGGCTGAAAGCTACGGCGCCTCCCGCACCCCCGTGCGTGAGGCCGTGCGCCAACTGGCCGCCGCCGGGCTGGTTGAAATCCGCCCGCGCAAGGGCATCGTCGTGCTGCCCATGACCCTTGAAACGCTGTCTGACATGTTTGAAGTCACCGCCGAGGTCGAAGCCATCTGCGCCCGCCTCGCCACCAACCGCATGACGTCGCTTGAGCGCTCAAAGCTCAATATGCTGCATGACAGCTCGGAACAGTTCCTGAAAACTGGCGATGTTGCGGGCTATGACGCCTTCAACCTTGAATTTCACACCGCCATTTATCAGGCCACCCATAACAATTTTCTGGTCGAACAAGCCCTGCAATTGCGCGCCCGATTGCTGCCCTTCCGCCGCACCCAATTACGCACCAGCGGCCGCCTGCAGCAATCGCAGCTTGAGCACGGGCAGATCCTGAAAGCCATGGCGCGCGGCAATGCCGACGAAGCCGCCTTCGCCATGCGCGAACATATGTTGAATGCCGGAAGCGCCCTCGCCCGCTTCCTGACCACGCAAGTTTGACGCCAGACGCCCAGTCATAGTAATCTCGCCCAACCGAAATCGCTCTCCCGAGGACAAATTTTGAAGCGCCTTCTTGTCAGCATCCATGATGTCGCGCCAAGCCATTTCGCGCGGCTCGAACGTATCGTCCCTTTTCTGGAGGAGACCAACGGCATCGGCACGCGGTACAGCATGCTGGTGGTTCCGGATTTCTGGCGCAAAGGACATCTGCGCGACGACCCGGCCTTTTGCGCCTGGTTGCGGGCACGGGCGGCGGCGGGCGTGGAAATGATCCTGCATGGCTATTACCACCGCGATGAGACCCCTCATACATCCTGGGGGCAAAGCCTGAAGGCCTCGGCCCTGACGGCGCGCGAAGGCGAATTTCTCGGGCTGTCGCGGGCGGAGGCTCTCGCGCGCATGCAGCAAGGCAAGGCCGAACTTGAAGATATTCTCGGCCAGGCGGTCAAAGGCTTCATCGCCCCGGCCTGGCTCTACAGTGCCGGTACGAAAGACGCGCTCAAAGATGCCAATATGATGTTCGCCGAGGACCATTGGCGGGTCTGGCTTCCGGGACAGGACCGCGTGGTCGCCAAAGGCCCCGTCATCAGTTACGCAAGTCGCAGCAAATCCCGCATTGCGAGTTCGCTGTTATGGTCGCGGCTGGCCACAACGCTGCTCCGCCCCCTCGACACCGTGCGCCTCGCGGTCCATCCCCATGATTTCGACATACCGTCGCTGATTACCGAAACCCATCGCGCCCTAGGCGTTCTGCAACAGAACCGCCAGCTCAGCTATTACTATGAGCTGGCTGCAGATTGAACAATTCGCGGGTTTGGTAATGATGCGGCCCCCGCGCATACAGATCGAACAACTGACGGAAATGCTGCTCGGGCGGGCCGATGCGCATTTCTGCCGCCTGAAAAGCCCGGCTCGACATATCGGACCAGTTGCGCTTTAAAAGATTGAGGATCGCGCCCGCCGCTTTGTCAGCACTGCCTGTCTCATAAACTTCCGCATAATCGATATGGGCAAGATCAAACGCGCCACCGGCATCGGGCACGATCAACGGCACGCCGGAATACAAAGCCTCCGCCGCCACAAGCCCATAAGTCTCCGACGCGCAGCCATGCAGCAAGGCATCGGAACTGGCGAGTTCACGGGCGAGCTGCTCCCGATTGAAAATCGATCCGGCCAGATGCACCTGCGGCACCGACCGCGCTCGACGTTCCGTAAGCGCCCGCGAAATGCCGTCGCCGACAATATAAAGCCCGACCGGGCGATGTCTGTTCGCCTGCTCCACCGCATCAATAAGCATGCCCAGTCTTTTTTCCGGATGATGGCGACCGATGCTGATCAAAAGCTTCGCATCCGGTCCAAGACCACATTTCGCCAGCATTTCCTGACGCACCGAAAGATTCCGCAAATCCGGCGAAAACAGGGACCGATCAACACCAAACGGCACCGCTACCGGATGATGCAGCTGAAACGACGCAAAGCGTTTCGCCAGCCAGTCGCCGGACACCGCCGTGACATCAAACCCGGTGCTCAATTTCCGCAGATAGGACCAGAACCAGCTGCACAGCTGATCAATTCTCCGGCGCGACAAAATCCCGTCCAGCACCACATGCGGATAGGAGGCCACGGGATCGGCATGCATGAACAGGGCCTTTGACGCCGGCCCGTCCCAGTTGCGCACAATCCACGCGCCGCGCCAGGGCGACGAGGCCTCGACAACATCGGGGTTTTCCGCATCGAGAATACGATGGACCGCATCCTGTCCCCAGAACATGTGATAGCGATGATCGACCGGCAGGCGCGGCGACTTGACCCATATGATCCTGCCGCCGTCACAGTCTTCCGTGGCGTCCTGCGCGCCCGGCGCAACGACGACAACCTCATGGCCAAGCTTTGCTGCAGCAGCAAACTTCTGGTGGATATAGGTGCGAACACCCCCACCTTGCTTACTGTAAAACTCAGCAACATCAACAATCTTCATTTCACGCAGTTACCTTATTATTTCGGGCGGCTCACAGGACGCGGGGTCAGTCCATGCATGTAATTCAAAACAACCGTAAGGTCTTTGACACCCCCCCCTACGGAGAAGATGACATCCTTAACCGACGGCTTGGATAAACCCAAGCGCGGATTGTTTGAAAACCCCACGCCATCCGTGAATAACGTAAATTTCTTATTATAATCCCGATCATGCAGGACCATCAGGCTGTACTGTCCTGCCCCCGGCGGTTGCAGGCAAATGGCCACAGGCCCCTCTGCCGGAGTGGGAACGTCGATACGCACAAAAACCGCGTGACGCGCCAGAAGATCATCACGATCGGCCAGAAAATCATCAGCCTGATCGGAATAAAGCTCCAGCCGGACCTGCCCTTTGCGATCCTTGAATCCCTCCACATGAACAAGAAGCGCCGGGACCGTAGACCCGGCCTTGCAGATCTCCGGGTGAGGACCAAGAATAACTTCCCCCGCCAAAAGCGGCGTAGCCGCCCCAAGCAGCAAAAACAGACCCAGTATTTTCCCGACAATCCGCTCTGTCATGACAAGTTGCTATCCGCTGATTGAAACCACCCCTTGAGCAAATTCCCCTGCAACCCTGCCGCACCGTTCATAATTGTGCCAACGATACAAATTGTCAGATGACAAAGGACTGTCAATGTCGCCGCCGTCATAAACATGCCAAGAACCGACAATTGCGACGACAGAACATGCGGCGCGAGCCCGATGGCAAGTCCCGTGAACAGCAGATCCTTATTGGGCAGAAACGGCACCCGACCCAGCACCATCTGCGCCGCCAGAAAGATCGCCCAGACCTTGAAGGAGATATCAGGGAAAAGACTGGACCACATGGCAATCTGCAATACCATCACCGCCGTGATACGCAGACAATGAGCCATGCAAATGATCATCGCCTCGCGCCAGGTCATGGCCTGCATGCTTGATCGCGTGCCGATAAGCAGCACAAGAAGGCCAATAACCACAACGCCCAGCAACAGAATGGTCTTCAATCCGATCTGCTCATAAAGCGTCGAAATTCCAACCACCTGTCCCGTTGCCGCAACAGCAAGAATTGCCAAGGTCATCACATTCGACGACAGCGCCGAAAGGATATTGACGTTCTTGACCGCATCAAAAATTCGCGCACCCGTCAGCTCGGATTTTTTCTTAACCCAGAAATAGAAAAAAGCTTCTCCGGAGTAATCAAAAAACCCCTCATTGCAGGCACGCTTATAGAACATCACCGGAAGGCTCCCGGCATTCAACCTGAAGAGCCAGCGATAAAGCAAAAAGTCCGCCAGCGGCGGAGTGATATAAAGACAGACAAAGAAACCGTAAAACCACCCACTCCTTGGCAAGGACAGGAAAATCTCATGCCAGGAATAATCCGACAGCCGCGAAATCATGAAATATACAACCGCAGCCAGGACCAGCCCCTGAACAGGCAGGGCCAGCTTGCGGCCAATCGGCGCAAGCTTCACCCCAAGCGTTTGCAATTTGGATTTAACCTCAACCATAAGTAACCGCGGCCTCTCTGATTTCGTCCGGCTGTCGCGGAAGCCTGTGCGTTTTGACATCAAATGCATTCAGATAAGCAGCGGACCCCACATCCATGCAGTAATCCATCGCCTTCTCCCGAAGTGGTGCGGGATCATGCGCGCTTGTAAGCCCCGCAATCATGGCATCCGCTAGGGCATCCATATCACCAACTGGCACGATCCGGCCCAAACGGCCATCCTCCAAAAGCTCGGTAATGGCCGCGGAACACTGCGTTGTCACGATCGGCACGCCACTTGCCATGGCTTCGATCAACACTGCCGGAAGACCTTCATAGGTCGAAGACATGGCAAAAAGCTCAGCCTGACGCAACCAGCCGCCAACATTGCTCGCATAGCCCACAAGCGTCACCCGATCTTGAAGACCAAGTTTTTCGATTTGCGCCTCAACGACCTCCCGCTGATCCCCTTCCCCCAGAATGACCAACTGGATCGCCCTTTGAGCCGCGACCTTTTCGAAGCTCTGAATCAAACCGGGGAAATTTTTCTGCCGCACCAGCCGACCCACCGCCAGAATATAAGGCACGGCTGGAAGGTTCGGAATGTCTTCGCTGATCGTGTCCTGCAGTTTGCTTTGCGACGGCAGCGCCGGATCCTTGATCATCACCATCTGATCCGGCCGAAGCCCCATGACGCTTTGTGCTTCGGTCGCAAGCGCGGGCGACATGGCCACATAAAGGTCGATGAAATGTTTTTGCAGCCTGAGCCATACCTCATAACCGACCTGCACCAGCCACGGCATATCCGCCCGCCGCAACGCATTGCTCAGTTTGGCCACGATCGGAGGACAACCACGCCCTGCCATCAGCCGCAAAACAACCGCCGTATCGGTGTAATAATTTCCCGGGCAGAAAATAATATCGGGGCGCAATCGCCCCAAAACCCGATTGAGGCCCAAGGCCAACCGCACCCCCGATAACGGCCCCTCGGCGATATGCCTATCCGCGAGCACGACCTTGACACCCTGCGGCAGCATTGCCGCCAACGGGCCATCGGCCCGTCCGGCAAAAATCGTCACGTCGCGCCCTGCCTCAACCCAGGCTTCCGCCAGCCGAAGCGCAATACGCTCGGTCCCGCCAAGTTCGAAACTCTCGAAGATGATCAGAATATGCTGTGCTTCGCCAAGGATCTTTGTGCGAATGGTTGATTTTTCAAGCATGGCGCTACGTGATTCCAATCGTTTTTCAGATCGCGATCCAAACCCAAAAAGGGACCGGCCAGCCATAATTCCCCGCATGGCACCTTCAAGGATTGCCGAAAAGGACTGATCGATCGCGCCAACCAGATAGCCGCGATCGCGGCTCACCGTCACCTGAAACAGCCAGCCCGATAGCGCTGCAAAAATCAGCAAAGGTATGGCCTGCGCATAAAGCGGATCGATCGATCGCGACGCCGCCATCTGTTCAGCGCCATCGGCAATCTTCATGAAGGCCACAACGATGATCAGCCCGACAAACAACCCATAAGCGCTGCTGACACGCTTCGGCGGAACTGCAAGCGCCATGGCCAGCGGCGGAATGAACAGACAGAACAGGATCTGGGCGATACGGCGGAAAAATTTGGCCAACGCGCCGCGTTGCGTGCTGGCGTCGACCTGCGGATCATGTCCGATCGTCCAAAGTTCCGGCAAGGTATATTGCGTAAGCTTCATTGGCGGAGCCAGAAACTGCGCGTGACTTGGCGAGTGGATATCCAGATCCAGACTGCCAAATTCCATCGTCGCCGGCTGTTTGTCTTTTGGATTGCTGCGCACCAGCGTGCCGTCACTCAGCCGCAGCACCAGGCCCTGGGTCTGGGCATCGGCAACCACCTTGCCCTTTTGCGAGACACCGACCCACTGTTCGCCCTTGTCATCCACGCGGCGAAAAAAAATGCCGCGCATATCATCAGAGCCATTGCGGATTTCATCAACGCGAAACGCCAGATTGTTGCTGAGCTTTGTAAGCTCTCCGGCCTTGACGGTGATCCCGAGAAGCCCTGCCGACATATCCCGGCGCAGCAACTCAAAAACTTTCTCTCCGCGCGGTTCAACAAAGCCGACCAGCGCAAAATTGATCACGCAAATCAACGCGGCGAAAATGAACGGAATTCTCATCAACCGACGTTCCGGAATCCCGGTGCCGACAATGACATCCAACTCATTCGATAGCGCCAGATTGCGAAAAGCCAGACTGACCGACAGGAACAGCCCGAGCACCAGACCAAGACTGAGATATTCCGGAATGAGGCTCATCAGCATCTTCCAGACAATCGGAAGCGGGCCGCCCAAAGCCAGGGCAAATTGAAAAAGCCGCAACATATTGTCAAGCAGCAGCAGCATGACGGCGATCACAACCGTCACCATCAAAGGCCAAGCGATCAAACGCGAAATATACCGATCAAAAAACCGCATGCTGCTCTACTGAAATCACATCATCACACCGGCAAAATCCACCCGGCAAAATCCTACCGGGCCCTCATTGCCCTGGCACATAATCCTGCCGTTGCCTTTTCGAAACCTGATGCTTGCGCTCGGCGCTCCCGATCGCCGATAAATAATTCTGGGTGAGCGAGTTCAGGATCTGATCCCATCCTCTACCAAGGCTTGCCTGTCGAGCCGCCATTCCAAATTCCTGACGCATCGCCGCACTCTCGATCAACAGCGCCATGTTGTTCACCATGCCGTCAAGATCGTCGGGCGCACTCAGGAACCCGGTCTCGCCATTCACCACAAGCGAGCTGCTGCCCGTCGACTGCGTGCACACAGTGGGCAAGCCAGACGCCATGGCTTCAAGGGTCACGTTGCCAAAGGTTTCCGTTTGACTGGGGTTGAGAAAAACATCCCCCGAGGCATAGGCCCGGGCAAGATTTTCTCCGTTCAGGAAGCCGGTGAAAATGGCCTTGGGCAGATTGCGCCCAAACCACTCCCGCTCCGGACCGTCCCCGATGACCAGCACCTTATGCGCGATATTCCGTTGCTCGAGTTTACGGCAAACATCCGTGAAGACATCCAGGCCCTTTTCAAGAACCAGACGGCCAACGAAGGTGATCACCACATCCCCGTCGTCAATGCCAAGCGACCGGCGCCAGCCAAGATCACGCCGCGCCGGAGTATAAACTTCCGTATCGATGCCACGGCCCCAGATACGGATATCATCCGACATACGCTCAGCCTCCAGGACCTCCGCCATACTATCGGACGGCGCATAGATCTGCTGGCAGCGGCGGTAAAAATTCCGGAAATAAACTTGCAGCGCGCCCTCAAGCCAGCCCAGGTGATAATATCTTAAATAAGCTTCAAACCTTGTATGAACCGAGGCAACGGCCGGAACCTGCATCTTCTCGGCCAAAGCAAGGGCCCGGTTCCCAAGCAGGTCCGGAGCCGACAGATGAAAAATATTGGGCTCAAACGCCAGGATATCATCGCGGATATGACGCGGCAAACCCAGAGCCAGGCGATATTCCTTGCGACGGGGCAGCGAGATGGACGGAACAGATATGAGGGTGCCCGCCGGAGCAAAAGCCGGCGTATCCGAAGTCGGAGAATAAACCCTTACGGTTGCCCCGTGGCGCTCCAGATATTCAACCAATTTGTTGAGTGCCTGATTAGCGCCATCCTTGACATAATTGTAGTTCCCCGAAAACAACGCAATACGCAGCCCGTCAACCTTCATCAATCCCTCCTGAAACGTAGCTTACTTATTGCACGACAATATGTCTTTGTGATGGCATCGACCCCACCAAGTGGCGAGAAAGCCCCTCTGAAACAGCCATTTTAAAGGGATTCCGCAAGGGATCACATAATTGTGATCTTTTAGCAACTAATTTGATATTCCGGCGATGCTGGTCGCGCCACCCCGTCCATTCGACACCAAGCCTATGCCGCAAGCAGCTCCATCACACCCGTATAAATTATAGCTACAATCAATTACTTAATTAAAAATTAAGCACAAAATTTCAAAAGAACACCCCGCAGATAAAACACATAATAACGCGTATTCATGTATAAGATACATTCCAGAAAATTGAATTCTTTTTCAGTTCTGTGATATTTTAGACACAGGAGAACAAGACCAATCGGCAAGCAGGACTTAACCATACAAAAACACAGCATCCACTTTATGTAAGATACTGTTAAATAAATAAAATACTCATACCACCCCGTTTCAATCCAGCGCTCGATTTACGCGAACATCCCCTGCGATCCCGTTAAGATTGCCATCCCATCATGACAAGAACCTTACAGATAAGGCGGCGTGCAGGCGGAAATGACCACGGCATCGTCATCGCCAATATTGCGGAACCGATGCGGCGTCCGGCTGTCGAACAGATAAGCGTCCCCCGGCCCGAGCACCCGTTTCTGGGTACCCACCGTGATCTCCAATGCCCCCGACAGCACCACCCCGCCCTCATGAGCATTATGTTCAAGCATGGTCGGCCCCGTATCCGCGCCCGGTGCATAGCGTTCATGCAGGATCTGCAGGTTATGCGCCCGCGCCTCCCCCACCTGCCGGAACAGGATCGGCGCCGCCTGATCCGCCCCATGCAATCGCGAGGTCAGGTCCACAAGCTCATGAGCGGCAAAAAACACGCGATCGCTTTCCGGCCGGTCGGGTTCGAAAAATTCGGCCAACGTCATGGGAACCCCGCTCAGGATCTTGCGCAGGGACGCGACCGACGGACTGCTGCGGTTCTGCTCGACCATGGAAATCTGCCCATGGGGCACGCTCGCCCGTTCGGCCAAAGCCCGTTGACTCAGCCCCGCAGCCCGGCGCACTTCCAGCAACCGCGCCCCCACATTAAACCCGTCAAAATCGTCCATGAGCCTCATATCCTTCAGCTTTTCTCAACTTACCCAGTCCGGCCCGTCCTGACAACATCAAGAATAAAAGCATTTGCTCAAGATATAAAGCATTGATAGGCTTCGCCCATATTCATGTGTCAGATGAGGACGCCATGACAAAAGCCAGCGAACTGAAAGCAAGACAGACAGCTGCCGTGACCAATGGCGTCGGCACCAAAGGCATCTATGCCACCCGCGCCGAAAATGCCGAGCTTTGGGATGTGGACGGCCGCCGTTTCATCGACTTCGCAGCCGGGATCGCGGTCGTCAACACCGGCCACCGTCACCCGAAAATCATGGCCGCCGTGGCCGAACAGGCCGCGCTTTTTACCCATACCTGCTTTCACGTGGCCCCCTATGAAAGCTACATTCGGCTGGCCGAGCGGCTGAACACCATCGCCCCGGTGACCGGTCCGGCCAAGACCATGCTGGTCACCACCGGAGCCGAGGCCGTCGAAAATGCCATCAAGATCGCGCGCATCAGCACCGGCCGCACGGCGGTCATCGCCTTTGCCGGCGGGTTCCATGGCCGCACCATGATGGGCATGGCGCTGACCGGCAAGGTCGTGCCCTATAAAAAGGGCTTCGGTCCCTTCCCGGCTGAGGTGTACCACGCCCCCTTCCCCAATGATTTCATGGGACTATCGGTCGACCAGGCGCTCGCCGGACTTGACATGTTGCTGGCCGCCGATGTCGACCCGGCCCGCGTCGCCGCCTTCATAATCGAGCCTGTGCAGGGCGAAGGCGGCTTCCTGCCCGCCCCCGCCGCTTTCCTTCAGGCCCTCCGCGCACTCGCCGACAAACACGGCATCCTGCTGATTGCCGACGAAGTGCAATCCGGCATGGCGCGCACCGGCAAAATGTTCGGGATCGAGCATGCCGGGGTCAAAGCCGATCTGGTCACCATGGCCAAGGGCCTCGGCGGCGGCTTCCCGCTTTCGGCGGTCGTCGGCCGCGCCGACCTCATGGACAGCGCCCATGTGGGCGGCCTCGGTGGCACCTATGCCGGAAGCCCGATCGCCATCGCGGCGGCAAACGCCGTGCTGGATGTGATCGAAGACGAAAAACTCTGTGACCGCGCAGCCGCAATCGGCGCGAAAATCACCGGCCGTCTCAAGGACATTGCCAGTCGTCAGGGCATGGAGGCCATCGGCGACATTCGCGGCCCCGGGGCCATGGTTGCGTTTGAACTTGTAACCGACCGCGAAAGCCGCACCGCCGATACCGCGCTCGTCACCGCCATTGTCGCCGAAGCCGAACAGCGCGGCCTGATTCTGCTCAGCTGCGGCACCCGCTTCAACGTCATTCGCCTGTTGCCGCCGCTCACAATTCCGGACGCGCATCTTGACGAAGGCCTCGATATTCTGGAAGCATCCCTTGAGGCCGCCGTGCGCGTCCGCGCCTGAACCCTGAACCCGAGGACATCCCCATGAGCGGCCATAAAAGCCAGATGAGCAAATTTCACTGGGAAGATCCATTTTTCATGGACGACCAGCTGAGCGACGACGAACGCATGATCCGCGACACCGCCCGCGCCTATGCCCAGGAAAAACTCCAGCCGCGCGTGATCGAGGCCTTTGCCGAAGAACATACCGATCCCGCGATCTTCCGCGAGATGGGCGACCTCGGCCTTCTCGGCCCGACCATCCCCGAAGAATATGGCGGGGTTGGCGCCTCCTATGTGGCCTATGGCCTGGTGGCACGGGAGGTCGAGCGGGTGGACAGCGGCTATCGCTCCATGATGTCGGTGCAATCCTCCCTCGTCATGTATCCGATCTATGCCTATGGCTCCGAGGACCAGAAAAAGAAATATCTGCCGAAACTCGCAAGCGGCGAGTACATCGGCTGCTTCGGCCTGACCGAACCCGACGCCGGGTCCGACCCGTCCGGCATGCGCACCCGCGCTGTGAAGGTCGAGGACGGCTATATCCTCAAGGGCTCGAAAACCTGGATTTCAAACTCGCCCATTGCCGACGTCTTCATCATCTGGGCCAAGTCCGAAGCCCATGACAACGAAATCCGCGGCTTCATCCTCGATAAGGGTATGAAGGGGCTTGAGGCCCCGAAGATCAAGGGCAAGCTGTCCTTGCGCGCCTCGATCACCGGCATGATCACCATGGATGACGTCCATGTCTCCGAAGACGCCCTGCTGCCCCATGTGCAGGGCCTGAAGGGACCATTCGGCTGTCTGAACCGGGCCCGTTATGGCATCAGCTGGGGCGCGCTTGGCGCGGCCGAGTTCTGCTTCCATGCCGCCCGTCAATATGGCCTCGACCGCAAACAATTCGGCCGTCCGCTGGCCGCAACCCAGCTTTATCAGAAAAAGCTCGCCGACATGATGACCGACATCGCCCTCGGCCTGCAAGCGAGTCTCCGCGTCGGCCGCCTGATGGATGAAGGCCGCTTTGCCCCCGAAATGGTCTCCATGGTCAAACGCAACAATGTCGGCAAAGCCCTCGATATCGCTCGTCAGGCCCGTGACATGCACGGCGGCAACGGCATTTCCGAGGAATATCAGGTCATGCGCCACGCCATGAACCTTGAAACCGTCAACACCTATGAAGGCGCCCATGACGTGCATGCCCTGATCCTCGGCCGGGCCATCACCGGCATCGCGGCGTTCTGAGCATGAGCGCACCGCTTGTCGGATTAAAAGTCGTCGAGCTTGCCCGCATTCTGGCCGGTCCCTGGGCCGGTCAGACGCTGGCCGATCTTGGCGCGGATGTCATCAAGGTGGAAAGCCCCCAGGGCGACGACACCCGCAGCTGGGGCCCGCCCTTCATCAACAACCCGGACGGCAGCAAGGACGCCGCTTATTTCCACGCCACCAATCGCGGCAAACGGTCGGTGGTGATCGATTTCACCACCCCCGACGGTCAGGCCGAAGTGCGCCGTCTGGTGGCCGAGGCCGATGTGCTGATTGAAAATTTCAAGGTCGGCGGCCTCCAGAAATACGGCCTCGACTATGCCAGCCTCAAAGCCCTCAATCCGCGCCTGGTCTATTGCTCCATCACCGGCTTCGGGCAGGACGGCCCCTATGCCAAACGGGCGGGCTATGACTTCATCGTGCAGGGCATGGGCGGCATTATGGACCTCACCGGCGAGCCCACGGGCCAGCCGCAAAAGGTCGGCGTGGCCTTCGCCGATATCTTCACCGGCCTTTACGCCGTGATCGGCATTCAGGCGGCCCTCGCCCAGCGCGCGGTGACCGGCCTTGGCCAGCATGTGGACATGGCCCTCCTGGACTGCATGATCGGCGTGCTCGCCAATCAGGGTATGAATTATCTGGTGTCCGGCACCGCCCCGACCCGGCTTGGCAATGCCCATCCGAACATCAGCCCCTATGAAGTACTGCCAACAGCGGACGGCTGGTTCATTCTGGCGGTGGGCAACGACACGCAATTCCGGCGCTTCTGCGGGATCGTCGGCCTTGATGACCTTGGCGCCGACCCACGGTTTGCCACCAACCCCGACCGCGTCACCAACCGCACCGAACTGACCCCGCTGATCGCCGCCGCCTGCAAGCTCTGGCACCGCGACCCCCTGCTCGCAAGGCTTGAGGCCGAGGGTGTGCCCGCCGGTCCCATCAACAGCGTCGCCCAGGCCTTTGCCGATCCGCAGGTCCAGCATCGCGGCATGGCGATCGAGATCCCCCGCGAGGATGGCTCCATGGTCCCGGGCATCCGCACCCCGATCCGTTTTTCCGACGCGAGTCTCTCTCTGGACCGCGCCTCCCCCCTGTTGGGCTCGGGCACATCTTCCGACATATGCCCCCGGTAACTGTGCGTGCTGGTCCCATCGTTGCTTAGTTAAGCAAAATATGATGAAATTTCCCTGGAATGTGAGTATTGCGTAGCCGATTTTAAGAATCGACACGGCGAACAAGTCCCCCTGCTCGACACCAAGGGCAACTTTAGTGACTGATCCCCTGCCTTGGCGCAATCGTCCCCTGAAGCGTCATCTGGAAAGCATTTTTCTGCAGTTGCGCGCGTTTCTGTCGAAAAAACCTGTTCAGGCAATCCTCAAATGGGGCCTGACCAGTTTTGTGGTCGGCTTCCTGCTGTGGAAGATGTCTCAGATCGGATGGACTCTCATTCTGGACAACCTGCCGTCCAGTCCTTGGTTCTATCTGCTGTTCCTGCCCATCTATTGCGTGCTGCCCATATCCGACCTGCTGATCTACCGCCGTTTGTGGCATGTGTCCTGGCGCAGTTTCCCGGTCTTTCTGCGCAAGCGCATCTATAACGATGCCGTGGTGGATTACTCCGGCGAAGCCTATCTCCTGACCTGGGCCAAGGCCAACAGCCCTAAGGACACCTCCGCCCTCTTTGCCGATGTGCGCGACGTTAATATTCTGTCCAGCGTCGTCTCCAACATGACGATGATCTTTCTGGCGCTTTATCTTGCGGCGACGGGGATCCTGCAGAACATCTTCACCACCCAGACCGACCTTCAAAGCACCTTGCAGATTGCCGCTGGTTTTGTCGTCCTGTTCTTTGTAGTTCTCCTGCTATTGGGACGGCGCATTTTCAATTTGTCCCTCCGCCACAGCCTGTTGATCGGCGGACAGCATTTCCTCCGCATGCTGCTGGGCCAGTCTTTGCTGTTGCTGCAATGGCATCTTGCGGTGCCAAGCGTCCTGCTCTCAGAGTGGTTGATTTTTCTGAGCGTCAATCTCTTTGTCGGCAGTCTGCCGCTTGGATCCAACCGTTACGTCATGCAGGCCGGAGCCGGTGTGGCGCTTGGCACCATGTTACCTGTGCCGCAGGCGGCCATTGCCGCGTTTTTTGCCCTGACTGCAGGGGTTTATCTCGCCTTTCACCTGCTCGTGATAACCGTCCTGCATTTTTGGCCGCAAACAGCCAAGAAGGATGCCGCATGAGCTGGTCTATCGTCATTCCCTATTACAACGAAGCGGCCTTTATCGGCAGGACGCTTAAAAGTCTGATCCATCAGACACTCAAACCGGATTGCATCATTCTGGTCAACAATGCCTCGTCCGACGAGTCCGAGGAAGCCTGCCGCAAAGTCATGGCAACGGCCCCCGACATTGAGGTGCTCTATCTTGATGTGCCGACCCCCGGTCAGGTCTATGCCCTAAGCGCCGGGATCGAGGCAGTCACCACCGTTTTCGTCGCCATCTGCGATGCCGACACCTTCTACCCGCCCGATTACCTGGCCTGCGCCGATCGCTGTTTTCAAACCAGCGGCCCCGAGGTGCTCGCGGTCATTGCCTATTACCTTAACCCCCGTCACGGCCCTTTGCGGCGGAGCTTCAGCGCCGCGCATCAATTGCTGGCCGCCCATCTCCTGAACCGGCAATGCCACAGTGGCGGCGCCGGACAATGCTTCCGCACCGAAGCCTTGCGGAAAGTCGGGGGCTATGCGCCAGACCACTGGCCCTTTGTCCTCAAGGATCACGAGCTGATGCACCGCATTCTCAAGATCGGCCGCACCAAATATCACGCCGATTTCTGGTGCTCGCCCTCTCCGCGCCGCTCCGACCGGCGGCTTGTACGCTGGACACTGCTTGAACGCCTGATCTACCATATGACGCCCTTCGCCTTGAAGGACTGGTATTTTTACCGCTTCCTCAAACAACGCTTCATCGCCCGCGGCATGGAAGACACCCGGCTGCGCAATTTGTCCCCACCTCAGCAGGAAGATTAAGCCGCCATGGCCCGCCTGATCCCCATGTCCCGCCTGATCCTTTGTGCTGATGATTTTGGCTATTCGCCCGGCATCAATGAGGCCATCCTAAGCTTGGGCCGTCAATCCGCCCTCAGCGCGACCAGCGTCATAGTCACCCGCAATCACTGGCAGGCCGACGCCTCAGCGCTGCAGGAACTTGAAGCCACAATGGACATCGGGCTGCATCTGACCCTCAGCCAGCTTGCGCCGCTTGGGCATCACCCCCATCTCGCGCCCTGGGGGACCTTGCCGAACATTGATCGTTTGACCTGGCTTGCCTATCGTAACAACCGCGACTTTTCCGTTATCCTCGGGGAAATCGCCGACGAAATCGAACGTCAGTTCGATCGTTTTGAATCAGTCATGAAACGCCCCCCTGACTTCATCGACGGCCATCAACATTGTCATGTGCTGCCGCATATCCGTGAGCTGGTCCTGACCACCACGGCGCGGCGTGCCCCGGGGGTCTGGATGCGCAACTGCGCCGATCATCCGCTGCGTATTCTACGCCGGGGCGGCGACCGCCTGCGCGCGCTCAGAAGCGCCTGGCTTGGCCGTGGCCTCGCCTCCGAAGCGCGGGAGCACGGACTCAAAACCAACGACAGCTTCGCCGGATATTACGACTTTTCCCCAACCGCGCCGTTTGAGGCCTTATGTCACAATTTCCTGTCCGAAGCCGGGGATGTTCATCTTGTCATGTGCCATCCCGGGAACGGTCAGGCACCCGGCGACCGCATAGCGCTTGCCCGACAGCACGAATACCAGTTCCTCGCGAGCCCCGCCGCCGCCAGAGTGATCGCCGAAAAGAATTTGCAGCTCGGCCCCTTTCCCCGCACCAAATGATGAACCCCGCATTCATCTGTCCTTCAGGAAACACGTGCTAACTTGATCCTACAAGTGAGCTTAGCTCGCTCATTGTAGTGGTGATCCCTAAAAGCCTTACATCGTCCTGCAACGGACAATTCCCACAGAAGGTTTTGGAAAATGAAGTCACTTATCCTGTCAGTCGGTCTGGTGTCTGCAATGGCTCTGAGCTCTATGGCTTCGGCGGCAGTACAGACTAGCATGCCCGCCACTCCGGCAGTCCCCGCCCTTCCGGCCGCGGCAACCCCCGCGACTCCGGCCATGAAGACGCCCGCAACCCCGGTCACAGCGACTCCGGCTATGAAGACGCCTGCAACCCCGGTCACAGCGACTCCGGCCATGAAGACGCCTGCAACCCCGGCCGCAGCCCCGGTCACAGCGACGCCTGCCGCCGCAAGCACCGAACATATGGCTCCTCATGCCACGAAGGCGGTGCATCATCACAAACACCATCATAAAGCTGCGAAAGCTTCCTCAGCCTCGGCTCCAATGAGCACGCCAGCCGCGACTGAAGCGCCAATTAATCACTGATACTGCTAAATCTGAACAGGCAATCCCGGCTCAGGCTGGGGTTGCTTGTTTCTGTGCGTCCGCCAGATACACCCATCCTGAAAACCAAAAGCAAGGCCAAGCTGCGGCGCCTTCGTCAGGCTCCTATGAGTTACCTACTAGCCTTATCAAGATGATCTCCTTCTCAAGAGACCTTTATATGACTGATCCTTATGGACTAATCTTCTTGACCGCAGAGCCTGACGCCTGCCCCTAAAGGCTTCCTTGCTTTCGCCCTATTTCTCGCGCTTAGTTGTGATATCGTGAGCACGGCTCACGTAGTGTTCATGTATATTTCCAGTAGCTTATCAGCTGATAATTGCCATCGCCCTGAATGATGCGTGCTAATGGAGAATTGTCATGAAGACCGCAGACCTTCGTGTGGCGTTGTTTTCCGGCAATTACAACTATATCAAGGATGGCGCAAATCAGGCTCTGAACCGGCTTGTGGCTGGACTTGAAAGCCAGGGCGCCGCCGTCCGCATCTATTCACCAACATCAAGCACGCCTGCATTCGAACCGGCCGGAACGCTGATCTCGGTGCCCTCCATCTCCATACCGCGACGCCGGGAATATCGGCTTGCTCTTGGCATGCCCGGCCATATCCGGGACGACATCATCCAGTTTTCTCCCAACATCTTCCATGTATCCGCTCCCGATCTGCTTGGATATCAGGCCCTTACTCTGGCGGAAAAAATGCTGGTTCCCGCTGTCGCCTCGGTACATACGCGGTTTGAAACCTATTTGCGCTATTACCATCTTGGCTTGTTTGAAAATCTGCTTAAATCCTATTTTCGGCATTTTTATCATCGTTGCGTCCAGATCTATGCCCCTTCCGAAAGCATGGCCGAGGCCTTGCGGGACGAGCATATGGCAAAGGACATCCAGATATGGGGCCGCGGAGTCGACTCCAGCCTCTATGCGCCCGCACGCCGGGATATGGCCTGGCGGCGCAGTCTCGGCATTGCCGACACTGACATTGTCATCGCTTTTGTCGGCCGCCTGGTGTTGGAAAAAGGACTGGGAGTCTTCTGCAAAGTCATCAAGCGCCTTGAGCATCTCGGCATCACCCATAAAGTCCTGATTATCGGCGATGGTCCGGAACGAAAATGGTTCGAGGCCAGCCTGCCGCAAGCAATTTTCACTGGCTTTCTAACCGGTGAAAAGCTCGCCCGTGCCTTTGCATCCTCGGATATCTTTTTCAATCCCAGCCAAACCGAGACATTCGGCAATGTGACGCTTGAGGCCATGGCCTCCGGACTGCCCACCGTCGGCCTGCAGGCGACGGGCAGCAGCTCTCTCATCATTCATGATAAAACCGGTTTTCTCTGCGCCGCTGACGATCTTGAGGACATGACAACCACGCTCGCCCGGCTTGTTCAAAACGCCGATCTGCGCGACCGATTTGGCAAAGCGGCAAGGGCGATCAGTCTTGGTCAAAGCTGGGACCAGATCTTGTTCACTCTGTTTCAGAACTACATCACAGTGGTCGCGAATACCACCCGGGCACGTCAGGACACAGCACCCACGGCTCCGGATTTTGTTTCCGATATTCCATTCTCATCCTCCCGGCGTCCGGCCAAGCATGGATAACACGGAGACAGCATGATGAAAAATGTCGCTGATTGATCGATATATTACGCGGCTCATCCTGTGGCCACTTGGAGTGACCGTCAGCATCTCCATCATGCTGTTGTTGCTTGATAACATGCTGCGACTGTTCCGTTATGCAATCTCCCTCGGAGGTCCCTTGCGGGTCATCTGGGAAATGCTCGCAAGTCTGCTTCCGGAATATCTCAGCCTTGGCCTGACCATTGGCATTTTCCTGTCGATCAGCCTGGCGTTCCGACGTTTTGCGTTGCAGAACGAACTCGATATGGTCACCAACAGCGGCATATCGGAACGCCGGCTTTTAAAAATGCCTTACCTGATTGCCGCTATTATCTGCGTGATAAATTTTGCACTCGTCGGATTCATTGAGCCTAGGGGTGAACGCGCTTTTCAACTTCTCTATCGTGACCTCGCTGCAGGCATTCTCGGCTTCACCATCAATGCCGGTGAATTTACGCGCGTTGGTGAAAACTTCATTATGCGCGTTGAAGACATACGCAATGGGCCGAATGATCTCCGGGGCATTTTCTTCAGCCGCACCGATCCAAAAGGTGAAACATGGGTCGGCACGTCGCCACGTGGCCGCATTATTCTGGATGACCTGCAGAAAATTCCTATACTCAGGCTTTCGCATGGCATGTTGTTTCGCAGCGGTACGCTGAAGACAAATCCGGCAACATTGAAATTTGATAATCTCGACGTCGACATCAAAATGAAAAAGACCGGGCAGCTGCTCGCTCCCCATGTAAAAATGACCAGCTATACCTTGCCCGAACTCTGGTCCATCAGTCATGATCCGGAAACGTCAACAGCCCTCCGTCAAAGCGCCATAGCCAAGTTTTATCGCCGCCTTGTGCAGGCCATTTTCTGTTTGTTTCTTCCACCCATTGCCATGCTGTTCGCCATACCGCCAAAACGCATCAGCACGCCTTATGGAATTATTGTAGCGCTCGTTCTGGTGATTGCCTTTATGAAATTCGCGGATACCGCAGAATTCATGGCGGCAAGCGGCCGAACAACCGCTCTCCTGGCCCAGTCCATTCCACTCTCTGTCCTCGGCATGCTTTCGCTCTGGTCCTATTATCAACTCACGCAGCAACGTGGATTGATTGTCGGTAGCATTGATCGTTTTGTCACCACTACCATCGATGCCGCCACTTCGCTTGCGCAATGGGTCCGCAACAGCCTGCTGAGCCTATTCTATGCAACAAGGAGCCGCTGATGCATCGTCCTGCCGCGACATTCTGGTTAAGCGTTGGTCTGAGCCTGAGTTATGCATCACACGTCTTTGCCGAAGACGCCGCGCAAATTCTCGGCCCCGAAGCCGCAGCTTGCGAGACGGACCTCGGGACACCTGCAATTCTTGTCCATGTCAATGGCTTCAAAGATCGCAAGGGGCAAATCCGGGTCGAGCTTTACTCCGACAAGAAAGAAGATTTTCTCGCGGGTCGCCAGGATCTGTTGAGCCGCAATGCCGTGTTCAAACGGATCGACGTGCCCGTACCGCCCGAAGGCCCCGTCGCAATTTGCGTTGAGGCCCCCGGTGCTGGACGCTATAGTCTTGTTGTCCTTCATGATCGAAACAACAACGGCAAATTCAACGTCTTCAATGATGGCGTCGGTTTTCCCAACAACCCGCGCCTTGGTCTTTCAAAGCCCGACGTCGCCAAGGCCACTTTCGACGTAACGACCAATCTCACGACCCTCAACATCACCCTGAATTACTTGAACGGCCTGAAACCTGAACCGGTAAAACACCCGCAATAACAGAGTCGAGGCCTGTCATGAAAATCATCGACGTGGCTGAATTTTACAGTGCTCAGGGAGGCGGCGTCCGCACCTATATCCACCAGAAACTCGCCGCTGGAAAAAAACTGGGCCATGAAATCGTCATCCTCGCCCCGGGCCAGCAGGATGGCACCGAAGACCGCGAGGGCGGGCGCATCATCTGGATCAAATCACCGCATCTGCCGTTTGATGCCCGTTATCATATGTTCTGGAACAAAAACATCATTCACAGCATTCTCGACCGCGAACAACCCGATGTGGTCGAAGCCTCCTCGCCCTGGCGCGGCGCCTGGATCGTGCGCAACTGGAAAGGCAAGGCCACCCGCACCTTATTCATGCATGCCGACCCCGTGGCATCTTATGCCCATGTCTTTCTCGACACGCTTGTGTCACGAGCCCGCATCGACTGGGTGTGCAGCGCATTCTGGGCTTACCTGCGTCGGCTGAGTTCCGAGTTCGACGCCACGCTTGTGGCCGGGGAATGGCTGGCCAAACGCTTCGCCGGATTCAATCTGCGCCCGCCGATGGCCGTACCGCTTGGCGTCGATCACAGATTGTTCAGCCCTGAAATGCGCTCCCCCGCGCTGCGCCGGGATATGCTTGCGCACTGCGGACTTGGCCCCGAAGCCAGTTTGCTGATCAGCATCGGCCGCCATCATCCGGAAAAAAGATTGAACGTTCTGATCGAAGCCGTGGGCATCGCCAACGGTCATCGTCCGGTCGGCCTTTTTATCGTCGGCGATGGCATCTCGCGCGCCCTGACCGAACGCAAGGCCAGCCACGTGCCCCATGTCTATCTCGCGGGTGAGATCGACGACAGGTGGCGATTGTCACATATGCTCGCAAGTTCCGATGCGCTGTTTCATGGCTGCGCCTCGGAAACTTTTGGACTTGTGGCCGCCGAAGCGCTTTCGGCCGGCGTGCCGATTATTGTCCCCGACGTCGGTGGCGCCGCCGATCTCGCCGAAATCGATTATGCCGAAATTTACACCACCGGGGATGCCATGGCCGCGGCCAGTGCCATCCTCAATCTTTTAAAACGCAACCGGCAGAACCTCTCCGCACGTGCCTATGAAGCGGCACATCTGCGGATCGGTCCTCCGGAACAGCATTTCGCGCATCTCTTCGATTACTATCAGAACCTGACCCGCAAACGTCCGCCCTGATTGCCGTCAGAACACCACGACGGAGCGGATCGATTTGCCTTCATGCATCAGGTCAAAGCCCTTGTTGATGTCTTCCAGCGACAACACATGAGTGATCATCGGGTCGATCTCGATCTTGCCGTTCATGTACCAGTCGACGATCTTCGGCACATCGGTGCGGCCGCGTGCGCCGCCAAAGGCCGAGCCCTTCCAGACACGCCCGGTCACCAGCTGGAACGGACGGGTGCTGATTTCCTTGCCCGCTTCGGCCACGCCGATCACAACTGACACGCCCCAACCGCGATGACAGGCCTCAAGCGCCTGACGCATGACCGTGGTGTTGCCGGTGCAATCAAAAGTGTAATCCGCGCCGCCATCGGTGAGCGCCACCAGATGCTGCACGATATCGCCTTCGACCTTCAGCGGATTGACGAAATGGGTCATGCCAAAGCGACGGCCCCATTCTTCCTTGCTGTCATTGATATCGACGCCAACGATCTTATCGGCCCCAACCATCCGCGCCGCCTGAATGACATTGAGCCCGATGCCGCCGAGACCGAACACGATCACATTCGAGCCCGGCTCGACCTTCGCGGTGTTGATCACGGCACCGACGCCGGTGGT
Source organism: Govania unica (assembly GCF_027920805.1). GTDB lineage: Bacteria > Pseudomonadota > Alphaproteobacteria > Sphingomonadales > Govanellaceae > Govanella > Govanella unica. The sequence continues at coordinate 349,783 of NZ_JANWOI010000003.1, read as the reverse complement.
CACGCCGCAGCCGATATAACAGCTTTTATCAAACGGCGCGTCTTCGCGGATTTTCGCCACGGCGATTTCCGGCAGCACAGTGAAATTCGAAAAAGTCGAACAGCCCATATAGTGATAGATCGGCTGACCTTTATAGGAAAAGCGCGTCGTGCCGTCCGGCATCAGCCCTTTGCCCTGAGTCGCACGGATCGCTGTACAAAGATTGGTCTTGCCACTGAGGCAGGATTTGCACTGACGGCACTCCGGCGTATAGAGCGGAATCACATGATCGCCCGGCTTGACGCTGGTGACGCCCGCGCCGATCTCCCGCACGATGCCGGCCCCTTCATGGCCGAGAACCGACGGGAAAATGCCCTCGCTGTCGAACCCGTCGAGCGTATAAGCATCGGTATGGCAAATACCGGTTGCCATGATTTCAACCAGAACCTCGCCCGCTTTCGGCCCCTCAAGGTCCAGCTCGACGATTTCCAATGGCTTTTTCGCTTCGAAAGCGACAGCGGCACGTGTTTTCATGATGCGTCATCTCCTGTTAGGAAAATAGCTAGACTTTTTTTCATCAAGGGACAATCCTGCCTTTTATCAAAATACTTTTGCATATCAGGCAATAATGAAAAGCTTCCTCGATCGCTGGCGTGGTGTCGATATGTTTGTGGCGGTTGCCGAAACCGGCAGCTTCACCCGTGCCGGCGCGCGCCTCGGGCTATCCGTATCGCAGGTAAGCCGGGAAATCGGCAGTCTTGAGGCCCGCTTGGGAGCGCAGCTGCTGATCCGCACCACCCGCCGCGTCAGCCTGACCGAAGCCGGACGCCAGTTTCTCGACCGGAGCCGCCGCCTGATCGACGATCGCGAAGCCGCTTTTGAAAGTGTTGCCGCCGAAGATAACGCCCTTGAAGGGCAACTGCGCCTCACCTGTTCCGTATCTTACGGCGAGCGCACCCTGGTGCCGGTGATCAATCGCTTCATCGCCCGTTACCCGCGAATCACTGTGGATATCGAACTGACCAATCGCCTGCTCGATCTGGTCGCCGACGGCATGGACATGGGCGTGCGCAGCGGCGATATGTTCGACGCCCGGCTGCACAGGAAGCCGCTCGGCTCGCGCTCGCTGCATCTCTGCGCCGCGCCGGACTATCTCAAAGCCCATGGGGTGCCCGCCTCGGTGTTCGATCTCCATAACCATAACTGCCTGCTTGGCTCCGCCGACCGCTGGCTGTTCAACGGCAACGGGCAGGAAACCCAGATTCGCCCACCCGCGCGCTGGCGCTGCAACAGCGGTTTCGCCGTGCTCGACGCCGCCTTGAACGGCCTTGGCATCTGTCAATTGCCCGACTTTTACGTGCGCGATCATATCGCGAATAACCGGCTCGTGGAAATCCTGACGGCGGAGCGACCGGAGGATCAGGTGATCTGGGCCGCCTACCCCGACCGCAGCCACCAAAGACGCAAGGTCACCACCCTGATCGCCTTTCTGCAACAGGAACTGGCCACCACGCCCTGAGCCCTACTCGGCCAGCGCCGCTTTTCTGGCCCGGCGGCGCAGATATCGGATCAGGATCGAGGCATTGATGACCATGATGGCCCCGTAGATGGTCGGGGTGATCGCAAGCTCCAGACTGCCAAGAACGCTCATGGTCACAAAGGTCGCAAGCGTCGCATTGTGAACGCCGACCTCAATGGCCACCGTCAGCCGATCCTCGCGGTTAAGCCCGGCGAGGGTCGCAATGCCAAGCCCCGTCGCCATGGCCAGAACGTTCAGGACCCAGGCCGCGGGACCCGCCGTCAACAGGCTGTTCCACACCAGCTGCGCATTGGCCAAAAGCGAAAACACGATGACGAAAATCAAAATGATCATCGACGCCGGACGCAGCCAGACCCCGGCCCGCGCTGCCCAGCCGGGCAGGAAATGGCGAATGATCATGCCCACTGCCACCGGCAATACGGCCACTTTCACAAGTTGCAACACCGTGGTCCAGATCGACATCTCCGGCACGCTACCAGCGGCATAATAATGATTGAGCGCCCATTGAACGAAAAAGGGCGTCGTGAACACCGTGATCACGCTCGACAGCGCCGTTAGCGTCACCGCAAGCGCGATATTGGCCCGGGCCGCATAGGTGAGCGCGTTCGACGTGACGCCCGCAGGCGAGCAGGCGAGAATGAAAAGCCCCACCGCCAGTTCCGGAGGCAAACGGAACAGATATGCAACGCACCAGCCAAGCGCAGGCATCAGAATCAACTGCCCGCCCAGACCGACGGTCACCGGACGCGGATTATCCAGCAACCGGCGGAAGTCTCCAACCGTCAGCGACAACCCCAGGCTGACCATGATGGCCATCAGCCCGAACGGCACAACCATGAAATTGATAATCTGCAGTTGCTGATCCGACACGCCCACCCCCATACGATTATATTTTTTTAACTTAGGTCATGCAGCAAACATCATGACCGGAGCCAATGGTATCTTGCTATCGTCAAAAAGAACAAGGGGGACATGGCCTAGACCATGTCCCCCTTGAAATCCCCCTGATTTCGGAGAAATCAGGCAGTCCCCAATTAGGCGTTCAGAGCATCCTTAACGGCCTTGGCGGGGGTGAAGCTCAGCTTGCGCGAGGCAGCGATGGTCATGGTCGCGCCGGTCGCCGGGTTACGGCCTTCACGTTCCGGCTTGTCCTGCACCTTGAACTTGCCGAAGCCTGGCAGAGAAACTTCAGAGCCAGCCTTGGCGGCGTCAACAATCGCCTGCAGGACAGCATCAATGGTCTGACGCGCTTCAGTCTTGCTGAGGTTGCGTTCGCTGGCGAGCTGATCGGTCAGTTCGGTAATGTTCATTCTGTTGTCTCCGGTTACAAATCAGACAAGCGGCGGCGAATATATGTCACCACCCACCTGCACGCAGTTTGTAACAGAGACTTTCGCCAAGATATACCCTGTTCCCGCTCGAAAATTGGGACAATCAGCCCTTTATCTTGAGTGCGGCCAGAACAGCCTCCGGCTTTATGGGAATATGGCGCAATCTTACCCCTACCGCGGCATGGATCGCGTTCGCTATCGCGGGGGCCGTCAGGGTCGTGGCCGGTTCGCCCAAACCCACCGGAACCTCCTGACTTTCCACGAAACTGATATCAAGTTCCGGCACGTCTGCCATCCGGAGCGGGGTGTAACTATCTAGATTCGTTGCCTTTGCCCGGCCCTTGACGAATTCCGTCCCCTCATGAAGCGCCATGCTGAGCCCCCAAAGCGCCGCCCCCTCGGTCTGGGCAAGGGCCCCGTCCGGGTCAACGATGGTCCCGGCATCCATGACGATGGTCAGTTTTTCGACAAACACCATGCCGGTCTTGCGATCAACCCGAACCCGGGCCACACAGGCCCCCCAGGTCGGCATATTGCGTTCCTGTCCAAAGCTTGTGGCAAGGCCAAGCCCGGTATCAGGCGGCAGTTTCTGCCCCCAACCCGCCCGTTCCGCCGCCAAACGCACCACATTGGCCTGACGTTTGGCCCCGCCGACGGCATTCGGCGCGGACCCCGCATTGCGGCCCGCCCCCGTCAAAAGCTTGAGCCGGAACGCCACCGGATCGAGTTTCAGATACCGCGCCGCCTCATCCATGAAGCTTTCAAGCGCCCAGTTGACCCAGCCCGACCCGACCGAGCGCAGCCAGCCCGGACGATAGGTCGTATTGGCGAGATCATTGGAAATCGCCCGCACTTTCTGCACCCCGACCTCATACCAATGATCCGCGCCGGAACTGGAGAACGGATCATAGGGCACCCCATTCACCCCTTTCGGCATGAAAAACGGGGCCCAGATCTGAGTCGGCCATCCGGCCGCCGCATCATGCACCATGGCCGTGACCCGCCCGGCCCCGTCAAACGCCATGCGCAGGGTCTGAACCGAGGGCGAGCGAATGGTATCGAAGCGGATATCATCCTCCCGAGTGAGAATCATCTTCACCGGACGGCCAAGCGCCTGCGACGCCAAAGCCGCCGGGACCGCATAGTCGCCCGAAAGCCGCCGCCCGAATCCGCCGCCCAGCAGATAAGTCCGCATCACAATCTCGGACTCAGGTCGCCGGAGCGCCTTGGCCAGAGTCGGCAGGATCAGACTTTGCCACTGGTTGCCGGTATGGATCTCGAACATGCCGTCCTTTTCAAAGGCCAGGGCATTGACCGGCTCAAGCTGAAAATGGAGCACGCTCGATGTCGTATAGGTCTGTTCAAAGCTCGATTTCGCCGCTTTGAACGCCGCCGCCGTATCGCCGCCGCCGGTATCCAGAACGCCCCCGGCATCGGGAGTGGCAATCAGCTTGACCGACCGGTCCTGAATGTCTTTTTCCGAAACATCGGCACCGGGCCCCGCGGTCCAGGTCACGCGCAACAGGTCGGTGGCCCGAATGGCTGCCGGGTAACTTTCAGCAATGACCATGACCCAGCCCGGCACCGTGTCCGACGGATCATCCAGCGTGATCGTGCGCAGAAAGCCTTTAACCTTGCGGGCGGCGGACTCATCGACCGACACCACCTTTGACCCATTGCGCGTCGGCGGCATTTTCGGCCGCGCATAAACCATGCCGGGCACCTTGGCGTCGATGCCATATAAAGCGGTACCGTTGATTTTCGCGGCAATATCAATCTCTTCAACCGGTTTCCCGATCAGTTTTCGCTCGGCGACCGGCTTCAGCGGCAGCTTTTCCATCTCCTCCGGCGTGAACACCCGCGTGATCTCGCCGCGTTTGACGATATCGCCATAAGTCACCGACCGTCCGCCCGCGACCACCGCGCCATTTCTGGCCACGCAGGCATCCGGGGAGACGCCAAGAATTTTGGCCCCGGCCTCGATCAAGGCAATCCGCCCGGCGGCACCTGCGCGGCTATATATAGGGTAGCTCTGCCACACCGACCAACTGCCGCCCGTCACCATCAGCCCCCATTTGGCCGCCGAATCCACATGGGTGATGCGTACCTTGCTCCAATCCGCCTCAAGCTCATCGGCGAGAATACGGGCGATGGACGTGCCCACATGCTGGCCCATTTCGGCGCGGATGATATTGACGGTCACAGTGCCTTCGGGGTCGATCCCAAACCATAAGCTCGGCTCGACTCCGGGCGCGGGCGGCTGCTGATCCGGGCTCGCCGGATCCAGCGCCGCGATGGCCACCCCGGCAAATCCGAACGCCACCCCGGCCCCCATGCTGACAATCAGGAAATTGCGCCGCGTCAACGGATGATCGGTGAGAGGGACTTTAGAAAGACGGGTCATGCCTTGCCCTCACTCATAAGAAGAGCAGCCTTTTTGATGGCCGCCCGAATGCGGGCATAGGTCATGCAGCGGCAGAGGCTGCCAGCCATCACGGCATCGATGTCCTTGTCGGTCGGCATCGGGAAATCCTTGAGCATCGCCGCCACCTGCATGATCTGTCCGGACTGGCAATATCCGCATTGCGGCACCTGAAGCGCGGCCCAGGCCTGCTGCACCGGGTGGGATGCCGTCGGATCCAGCCCCTCGATGGTGGTGATCTCCGCCCCCTCCACCGCGCCAAGCGGCGTGATGCAGGACCGAGTGGCCCGCCCGCCCACATGGACAGTACAGGCCCCGCACAGGCCGATGCCGCAGCCGAATTTGGTGCCGGTCAAGCCGATATCGTCACGAATGGCCCACAGAAGCGGCGTATGGTCCTCAAGATCCAGAGTGACGGCGCGGCCATTAATGGTGAATTTTATCATGGTCGTCTTTACTCCTGCCCCGCCATCTGCGCCCGGATTGCCGCGACTTTTTTCTCAAGATCCGGCCAGGCTGCCTTATCTGTGCGCGTCGCCCTGAGATAGGCGGCAATCTCCGCAATACGCGCATCGCTCAGATTGGCGAAACCCGGCATGACAACCCCCGGCATGCCATCCTTGGCGTTGATGCCGAACAGCATCACATGAATAAGGTTGCTCGGGTCATTAAGATAAAGCGCGCTGTTGAGGGCGAGATCTGGGCGGAGCGGCACAGGCCCGCCCGCGCCGTTGTAATGGCAGGACGCACAAGCGGTCATATAAAGATTGTGAGCCGGATCCAGGGACGCTTCAGCTTTTGATTGATCCGCCGCTAGCGCCTTTTGCAGAGCCGGTTGCAGCGCCCCAGCCCGCGACGCCGCCCCGCCGATATCCGCGAAATAGAGGGCGAGAGTCTTTATATCCCCGTCCGTCAGTTTCGACAGTCCGTCATGCACCACCGGAGCCATAGGCCCGGCCGATGTCCCATGATACTGACTGAGCCCGCTGCGCAGATATCGGAACAGCTCGTCCTCGGTCCAGGGTGCGGGGGACGGGTTGGCCTTGGTCAGCGGCGGCGCGACCCAGGTATCAATCACCGCGCCAGCATAAGCCGCAGATTTTTTCTCCGCCCCAAGCAGGTTGCGCGGGGTATGGCAGGCGCCGCAATGGCTGATGCCTTCCGCCAGATAAGCGCCCCGGTTCCAGTCCGCGTCCTTCCCGGCCACGTCGACAAACCGTCCCGGCTTGAAAAACAGGAATTTCCAGCCCGCCTGCAAGGCCCGGATATTCAGGGGAAACGGCAGGGCATTTTTCTTCGCCTCGGCCCGCACCGGCGGACGGGTCATGAAATAAGCATAAAGCGCCGCCACATCCCCATCACTCAGCTTGGTGAAATGGTCATAGGGAAAGGCCGGGAACAAATGCGACCCATCCCGCGCCACTCCTTCATGCATGGCGCGGCGAAAGGCGGCTTCGGACCAGCGGCCAATGCCGGTGTCGGGGTCCGGCGTGATATTGGTGGAATAAATGGTGCCAAAGCCAGTTTTCATGGCATAGCCACCGGCATAAGGCTGCCCGCCCTTGGCGGTGTGGCAGGTGGCGCAATAGCCAGCCCCGGCCAAAACCGCCCCATGAGCCACGAGTTCGGAGGAAAAACTTGCTGCAACAGGCGGTTCGATCCGCGCAATAGCAGGCCGCCGAGCCAAAAGGGCAAAGCAGATGACGCCGACAACCAAAGCCACAACCAGAATAACGAGGATACGTTTCAAGACGTAATCACTCCTGGTAAGGCAGCGCCATCCCTATGGCCCCGACATAGTCAAAAGTATGTGGAGATCACAATCAAGGTGCAAGACAATTTCACCGGCCAGAGCTAATGAGTTGATATCCTGAAAGATAATTTCACCTTCTTTTAAAAATTGGCCTTTTCATCTCTAATCAGCTATTTAATGCGCTTCATTTAACGCGCGCGACCGCCAAGTCCCGCTAATCAGATTGATACATAGTGCCTTTCCCCACGACCCATCCCGCGCTCGCCCGTGCCCTCGCGGAGCGCAAATATCTGGAGCCTACGGCGGTCCAGGCCGCTGTCCTCGAAGCGAACGCTTCCGAGCGCGATCTTTTGGTGTCTGCCCAGACCGGCTCCGGCAAGACGGTGGCCTATGGCCTCGCCTTCGCCCCGACCCTCCTTGGGGAGGCTGAACGCTTTGATGGGGCGGGCGCCCCCCTCGCACTGGTCGTGGCTCCGACGCGGGAACTGGCCTTGCAGGTCAATGCCGAGCTGAGCTGGCTTTATGCCCAGACCGGCGCGCGCGTCGTGTCCTGCGTCGGCGGCATGGATCCCCGGCGCGAGGCGCGAGCCCTTGCTGACGGCTGTCACATCGTCGTCGGCACCCCGGGCCGTCTGCGCGACCATATCGAGCGCGGCCAGATCGATGTCTCCAACCTGCGGGTTGTGGTGCTCGACGAAGCCGACGAAATGCTTGATCTCGGGTTCCGTGAAGAACTCGAAGCCATTCTTGAAGAGACACCGTCCGAGCGACGCACGATGTTGTTCTCGGCGACCATCGCCCGTGAAATCGCCAACCTCGCCACGCGTTACCAGAAAGACGCGTTGCGCATCGACACCATCGTGAAAGGCGAAGCCCATAGCGATATCGAGTATCGCGCCGTCCGCATCGCACCAAACGAGATCGAACACGCGGTAGTCAATGTGCTGCGCTATTTCGAAGTGCGCACTACCCTCGTGTTCTGCGCCACCCGCGAAGCCGTCCGCCGGCTCCAGGCGAGCCTTCAGGAACGTGGCTTTTCCGCCGTGGCCCTGTCCGGTGAACTGAGCCAGAACGACCGCACCCAGGCGCTTCAGGCGCTGCGTGACGGCCGCGCCCGGGTTTGCGTCGCAACCGACGTAGCCGCACGCGGGCTCGATCTGCCCGATCTCGGCCTCGTGGTCCATGCCGACCTTCCGACCGACAAGGAAACCTTGCTGCATCGGAGCGGCCGGACCGGACGCGCAGGCCGCAAGGGCATCTCGCTGTTGCTTGTGCCCTATACCCGCCGCCGCCGGGCTGAACAGATTCTCGGCTGGGCCAAGGTTGAAGCCACCTGGGGCAATCCGCCGACCGCCGACGAAATCCGCGTCCGCGACCAGCAACGCATGCTGGACGATCCGCTGTTGATCGAAGCCGCCGCCGAAGACGAACTCGAACTGGCCCGCACGCTGCTTGCCGGTCGCTCGGCCGAAGACATCGCCGCAGCGCTCATTCGTCTTTATCGCGCCCGCCTGCCCGCCCCTGAAGATCTCTATGTGGGCGATAACCGCGATGGCGGACGCCCCGAGCGTGACGAAGGTCCGCGTCGTCAGCATGCCGACCCCGAAAACATGGTGTGGTTCCGCACCACCATCGGCCGTCAGAACAACGCCGATCCCAAATGGCTATTGCCGTTGATTTGCCGCACCGGCCATGTGACCAAAAGAGACATCGGCCCGATCCGCA